>SFOL01000028.1 GCA_004552385.1 Bacteroidales bacterium
CTAACATAGATTTCATTGCTTTGGATAAAGGCGAAATCTCAAAGCAAAAAGCTGTCGACATGCTGATGCAGACGATGGAAGAGTATGCCAACTGGGGATTCCATTTTATGGAGGATAAAATGGCTGATAATCCGAACTACTTCTTCCGTGAAGATGGATTCTTAAAGGTGTTTTTGGACTTTGACTCCACAGCTGCAGAGAGCAACGCAATAGAAGATGAACCAGAGCCGTTGGATTGACCTTTGGAAAATCGACTATGGAAGAGTCCTTACTCTTCTGAATTGGCAGACTCCGACGGGAAATAATGAATAAGCACATCACCTTAATACATCACAAAGCGAGAGGGCGACATGGTTTAGACTCTCCATGCCGCCCTCGCACTTTGTGTAAAGGATGAAGTTGTTACAGCAGCGCCTTCTTCATGAACTCGGCAACATCCGTGACGACCTCGTCTTGCTTAGACGGGTCGTCGGGCTTATTGAACTCATGTCCGATGTTCTTGAAGAGCTTGAGCGATGAGTTAGGCAACACGAGGTCGAGATATTCGCCATAGGAGAAGAGGACGGCCTTGTCGTCATTGCTGAAAAGGATGAGCGTCTCGCCCTTGTAGTCGGCCGCCGCTTTGATGAAGTTGGTCTCCTGCGCGGACACAATGAAGTCGCGTCCGACAGTAAGCTCGCCTATTTTGAGCTTGCGGGGGGGTGCGGCGGGGTCGAAACCGGCTCCGAGCATGGAGCCCCGTAGGGCGTCGTCTCTCATGCTGACGGCGGGCGCGAGGAGCGCGAGAGCCTTGACGGTGCGTTTGCCCTCATCGGCAGCGGCAAGAATGGCCACCGCCCCTCCCATGGAGTGACCCGCTATGGCGACGTCGGAGACGAAAGGCAGTTTCTTGGCGAACTTGATGACGGCCAGGAGATCCTTCATCTCCGTCTTGACAGTCATGTCGCTGAATTCGAACTTGTCCGAGGCGCTGGCGCCACTTCCGGCGAAATCGAAAGCGAGCGTGGCCATCCCATACCGCTCAAGCTTTGCGGCGACCTGCCTGAGGAGTGGGTTCTGCTTGTTTGAGCCAAAGCCGTGGCATAGGATTACGACAGGACACTTCTGCCCCTCGGCCAGCGACGCGGGCTTGTGATATTCTGCGCTAATCATACCGTTCGGTCCCTTGATGGAGACCGACTCCCCTTGCGCGAGAGCAGCGACAGGCATCACGAGCGCGAGAACAGCGATAACGATACTTTTCATACCAGTATATGATTTATTGATGTTATTGCACGTTTTTCATCTCAAGTCGCGACTTTCTTATCATACCCTTGATCTTACGGGACTCCCTCAGCGACCGCGACAGCGCCCAGACGTGAGCTATGGCATCCTTGTCGGCATCGGTGAGATACGTTATGAAGTGCGCCTTAGAGCCAATAAAATCGACAGCCACACGGTCCTGATGATGGCTTTCGATGAATTTGGCGGCCTCGGCAGCCTCAGTCCCCGAATAGCGTACAGTCTCCCAAACACGCTCATCGTCAGAGAACTCGTTCCGGTAGGCGGCATCGGAGACCTGCGACATCTCGACAAACTCGTCGCCGACGCTGATGGTGAACCTGTCGTGGTGGAGCGACTTGTCGCCAGTGAAGACGCTGATGAGCGAGAAGAGTCCATTGGCATCGGTGGCCGCCTTGACATAGGAGCGGTTGAACGTCCGATAGGCCTGCTGAGTCTTTGAGATGTAACGAGGAGACGGTGCGTCAGGGTCGTCGACAACCATCAGTTTGAGGAGTATCTGCTGCTCGGCGTCGCATGCGAAGAGCATGCTGTCGAGGAAAGCTATAGTCCTCTCATTCTCATATCTCGCCACTGCCCTTGACAGCTCCCTTGCGTCGCGATAGACGTCGGGCACGTCGACAAAGTGGTTGTGGATGCTGTCGAGCAGCGTTTTGGCCGCGCCAATCTTCCGGGCGGAGAAGGCGTCGACAGCGCAGGCGTAGACCTGCTCGGCCTGGTGCTGACGGCTCGGCGCGCACCTGACCACGAGGAGCAGAACGGAAGCCAAGCACGCGGCGGCGAACAGGGGGCGGAGAACGGCAAAGTTAATGGAGGTCATGATGCGATTATTGCACGGAATTTCTCTTGGTGCTGAGCATGCCGCACGCCGCGTCGATGTCTTGCCCTTTGGAGAGTCGTATTGTGGCAGTGAGGCCTTTCTCGTTGAGGGCGTCGCGGAACCACTCCATGCGCTTGCGCGGGCAGCCCTTGAGTTCGGAGTCGGGGATTGCGTTGAAGGCAATGAGGTTGACTCTGCACCACTTGAGTGGCGCGAGGAGCTTGACGAGCGCAGAGACGTCGGCCGCAGAATCGTTCACGCCCTGGAAAAGCGTATATTCGAAAGTGAGTCGCCTCTGTCCGGTCCAGTCATATTGGCTTAAGAGGCTGAGCGTGTCGGCAATAGGGAAACCCTTCTGGGCTGGCATGAGGTCGGCTCTCTTATCGGCGAAAGGCGTGTGCAGGCTTATGGCCACGTGGACCTCGCTCTCGTCGAGCAGCCTGCGAAGCTTATCGGGGATGCCGATGGACGAGACTGTTATGCGCCTGGGGCTCCAGGCGTAACCCCATGGCGACGTGAGGATCTCAAGCGCCTTGAGCACCTCATCAATATTATCCAAAGGTTCGCCCATCCCCATAAAGACCATGTTGGTGAGATCTTCAAACCCCTCGGTAGATGCCATCTGATTGAGGATCTCGCCGGCCGTGAGGTTTGCGGTGAAGCCTTGTCGCCCCGTCATGCAGAATCGGCACGCCATCTTGCATCCGACTTGCGACGAGACGCAGAGAGTGTTTCGCTCCTCGCGCCCGTCGGGGATGTATGCCGTCTCGACAGCCTTGCCCCCATAGTCGAAGAGCATCTTGCGGGTGCCGTCGGCCGACAAGAGCGTCAGAGTGGGTTCCATACGCCCGACGTCGGATAAAGCAGCGATGGCCTCTCGCCCCTTGACTGAGACGTTGGTCATCTGCGCGATGTCCGAAATATTCTTTTTATAAAGCCAATCCGCCATTTGCTTGGCGGCGAACTTGGGCAGTCCGGCCTGGGCCGCGACGGCTTGCAGCTCGGCCAGATTCATGCCGAACAGATGCGCCTTGGTCATTTTCTTCTTGACGAATTACCGCCTTTCGGCTCAATGAGTTTGATGCCACGTGGCGTTATCTCGATAACGCCCTTTTTGTAGAGGTTGCCAATGGCCATTTTGAAGCTCTTCTTGCTGCACTCGAAGAGGTTTTTGATGAGTTCGGGGTTAGACTTGTCTCCGACGGCGAGCTCGCCCCCGCTGTTGCGGAGCATCTCGACAACACGATCAGCCACATCGAAGGACTTGGCGAAGCCTATGGGGTTGGGCGAGACGTCGAGTTTGTCATCCTCTCGCACCTTTTTCACGTAGACCTTGAGCGAATCACCGACGGCGAGCGGCTTGTAGACGTCGCTCTCGTAAATGAGGCCCGTGAAGAGGTTGTCTACCGCGACCTTGTATCCGAGCGGCGTCAGATCGGTCACGATGGCATGCGCCTCGTCGCCCTCTTCGTAGCGCGGCATGACGTTGTCGAGGAAACGCGCGAACTTCTGCGTGGCGGCAATTCGCCCCGAGGCCTCGTCCTGGAAGACGTAGACCACGTAAGACCGGCCGGCCACCATGGCATCCCTCTGCTCTCCGCGCGGGACGAGCAGATCCTTGGTCAAGCCCCAATCGAGGAAGGCTCCGGGGCCAGACACTTGTTTGACCATAAGGCACGCCAGCTGCCCCACCTGGGCCAGCGGCGTCTCGGTGGTTGCCACGAGGCGGTCCTCGGAGTCATAATAGACGAAGACGCGCACGTCGTCGCCCACGGCGAGGCCCTGCGGCATATACTTGGCCGGCATAAGGATCTCACCATCAGGGCCGCCATCGAGATAGCAGCCGAAATTCACAAGCTTAACAACCTGCAAGGTGTTGAAACGCCCCACTCGGACGCCGCTTGCCTCAAAGTCTCTCATCATGCCGCAAAGATAATCATTTTTCACCCACAACATCATAGGCGGAGACTTACCCCGAAGTCCCCGCCTATGAACGACTTAGAATAATGAATATTAGAGGGCCACGACCTCGGCCAGACGCGCGACAACCTCGGCAGCCTTGCGAAGGCTGGGCACGGGCAGGAACTCGTATTTCCCGTGGAAATTCTCGCCGCCTGCGAAAATGTTTGGTGTAGGGAGGCCCATGAACGAGAGGCGGCTGCCGTCGGTGCCGCCTCGGACCGGCAGCACCTTGCACTCGATGCCGCAATCTGCCATGGCCCTCTTGGCGTAGTCGACGACGAACATGACGGGTTCGATCTTCTCGCGCATGTTGTAATACTGGTCACGGATGGAGAGCGACACCGCCCCGTCGCCATATTGGTCGTTGAACTTGTTAGCGAGATGCTCCATCTCCTTCTTGCGGTCCTCAAAACGGTCTCGCTTGAAGTCTCTGATGATATACTTGAGGGTGGACTTCTCAACCGACCCTTCAAAATGCGTAAGGTGGAAGAAGCCCTCGTAGCCGCATGTGTGCTCGGGCGTCTGGAAGCTTGGCAGGTTGACAACGAACTGGCTGGCAATGCGCATAGAGTTGCGCATCTTGTGGTAGGCGGAGCCGGGGTGAACGTTGCGTCCGGCGAAGACCACCGTGGCCTCCGCGGCGTTGAACGTCTCATACTCAAGCTCGCCTACGGCACCGCCGTCGACGGTGTAGGCGAAGTCGGCCCCGAACGCCGCGACGTCGAAGTGGTCGGCGCCCTCGCCGATCTCCTCGTCGGGTGTGAAGCAGACCCGGATCTTTCCATGTTTGCGCTCGGGGTGTGCCATAAGCTCCTCGAGAGCCGAGAATATGGCCACCACACCGGCCTTGTCATCGGCCCCGAGAAGCGTCGTGCCGTCGGTCACAACAATGTCTTGCCCGACGTAACGCAGCAGCTCGGGGAACTCTGACGGGGAAAGGACGATGCCGAGCTCGGTGTTGAGTATTATGTCTTTGCCGTCATACGCCTGGACGATGCGCGGCTTGACGCCTTGGGCGGAGAAGTCCGGGCTGGTGTCCATGTGGGCGATGAAGCCTACCGTGGGAACATTGGCCGTCGTGTTGGCGGGCAGGGTGGCTGTGACGTAGCCGTATTCGCTGACGGTGACATCCTGCATGCCTATTGAGGCGAGATCGGCGGCGAGCCGCTTGGCGAAATCGAGCTGCGGGAGCGTGGAGGGCGTGAGACCTGTCGTCTCATCGCTTTGTGTGTTGACCTTGACGTAGGCCAGGAAACGATCGAGAATATCCACTTTGGGTGTAAGATAACGTGTGTGAGTGACTGATGATTCGGAATTACGCCGGATGGTCATTTTTTTTAGCGCACATCGTCGGCTTTGAAGCCGAAGCCGAGCCTTTTTGCCGTCTTGGTCTTCGAGGCGAGAATGTATCCCTTGAGAGTAGCCATGTCGGCCTGCAGGAGCATCTCGTAGGGGGGCACGAGCGCGTCGCTCTCGGCGGCATATTTGAGGGCTGTCTCCGCGAAGCGCCGCCAAGCGTCGGCGTCAACCTTCTGCTCGCCGAAGTGGTCGACCCCCACCCCTCTTTGCCTCTTGCCCTCGACGAAGAACGCGCCCTCGGCGTTGACGAAGATGCGCGCCACGAGGTAGCCCATGTCCTCGTCGCGATCGTATTTGAACGAGTCTGTCATGAAGTTATAGACGTTGACGATGCCGACGGCGGCACGTTGCGCATCCTCCTTGACGTAGGGCGTCTTGAGAGCCTGATTGTCGCGGTCGAAGTTGAAGACGTCGGTAAGCTGCACGAAGACGAGGACATCGGCATCGAGCGTGAAGAGTGCCACGTGGCTGGCCCTGCGCTCGTATCGGACTGCGACGTCGGGCCCCAGAGCCTCGCTGTATTCATCGGCCATCTGCTGAAGGACGGAACAAAGCGTCTCGAACCCCTCGGTAATATTGGCCTCGACCTGTTTGCGGAGCTTAGCCTTGGGTCCTACAAGCGAGACGATTGCGTTTCGCATTCTCTTATTGACCATATGCGTTATGATTTAAAAATGTTCAGAAACCGTAAGTTTAATCTCGAGAATCCGTGAAGTGGAATCGGTCACCTTGCACCTGTCATCGATTCGCCGCCCGAGCACCGCAATGACTCGTCCTTCGGCCTCGGCCACCCACGCCATCTCCTTCTCGGGGCGGCTCATCTTACTGTCAACAAAAAAGTCGCTCAGCTTCTTCTCCCCCCTCATGCCGAGGGGTCGGAAAGAGTCTCCGCTGCGCCAGTGTCGCAGCGTGATGGGGAGCTTGACCTTGTCGGCGTCGAAGTGCATGACGAGCGGATCGCGCGAAAAAGCGTAGCCTTGCGGCCTGGGCCACCGGGACAAAGAGACGGCGAGCGGCTCGGCCACCGAGAATGGGCATTCCTCTACCAAGACAACGTCTTCACTGCCGTCCGCCAGACTAACCGCGGGCTGGATGATTACACCGGAACGATCGACAACGGCGCGCTTGGAGGGGGAAAAGAAAAAACGGCCGAAGCGGCCTTCGGCCACGCAGCGCGCCAGGTCGTGAACAGAGCGCGGAGAGAACCCGAGCGGCGTGAGAATCTCGAAAAGGAAAGGCTCAGCGCACGGCAGCTCCTGAAGCCCGGCGTAGGCTATGCGCACCTCGCCATGGGCCGACGTCACGTGGCGCGAGCGGAACGTGTCGACCTGCGAGAGGAAGACATCCATGACCTGCGAGAGGTGGAGCATATTCTGGCGCATGGTGGAGAGGAAAGACGGGTTGATGTCCTTGAGCTGCGGGATGACGTGATGGCGAATCTTGTTCCGTGCGAAGTCGTCGGACAAGTTGGTGCAATCAGTGACGAAAGCGAGTCTGTGGGCCTGGCAGTAGAGCTCGACCTCTCGGCGCGACGTGCCGAGCATGGGTCGCGCCACCCTTCCCTGGAGCGGTTTCATGCCCGTCAGGCCGCGCAGGCCGGTGCCCCGCGTGAGGTTGAGCATGAAAGTCTCCGCGGCATCATCCGCATGGTGCGCCACAGCCACCACGGGAATGTCAAGCTCATCGAGAAGCGAGAAGAACCAATCGTAGCGCAACTCTCGCGCCGCCATCTCGACAGAGGCCTTATGCTCCGCGGCGTAGGCGAGCGTGTCGAACTGCGCCACCCGGAGCGGAACTCCCAACCGCTCGCAAAACGCACGGACGAAAGCCTCGTCGGAGTCGGAATCGGCACCTCGGAGATGGAAATTGCAATGCGCCGCCACACATTCAAAGCCGGCCGCCACAAGCATGTGGAGCAGAGCGACGCTGTCCGCCCCGCCACTGACCGCCACCAGCACAGGGCGGTCGCGACGTAATATGTCAGTAGATATTTTCATCGTCAGTATGTAAAGGTAAGAAAATTTGCATTCGGAACTTACGCCAAGAGGGCATAAGAGGCTTGCGCAAAGAGGGCTCCGCGGCACTGTTTTTGACGATGTATTAAAAATGATTTAAATTTATAGTCGGAAAAGACAGGTGCGACAAACGGACTCGCAGAAGAACAAATTATCACACATAAAACAAAAAAAGATGACAAGACAAACGGTGACAGAGCGCATAAAGAAGACGCTCCACATAAAAACGATAAAGAAAGAGTACAGGACGTGGTTTTACACGGTGGAACACAATGGCATAGAGCATGACATAAGGATGTTCGACTTTCAAAAAGAAGAGAAAAGAGACAGCGACAACCTGCAATGCCTGATAGAACGCCTGCCAAACGGGACGGAAATAATAAAACAAGACCAGGCTCCGCTCATAGCCAAACGCTATGAAGTGGGCAAGATATATAAATTTAAAGTAAGACGCGACGCCAAACACCCTAAATTGTTCACCGTAAAGACACAAGAGAACTTCACCTTCTTTTTGGAAAACCCGCAAAACAGCCGTTACACGGAACTGTCGGAAATATTAGGCCGCATAAAGTCGATAAACGGCGTGAAGGTGATGGTAGAAGAAGTGGAGCTGGAGAAAAATGGCGTAGGTGAATTCAGCAACTTCATAGAGCCGAGCGTAATAGGTCAGCTGTCGGAATCCCTGGGCGTTCGCCCCGCGGTTCGCAAATGGATGTCGCGAGTGTTCGCAAAACACGTGGACTTTGCCGACGCCCGCACATTGCTAAAAGCAAGGTCGACAGACTGGCTGAGCGAGGCCGCAGGCACGATACGCGACGAGATGCCGCTATGGGTGAGGCGCATAGGCAAGCGTGAACACCTGGGCGAGGCACTGCGCGAGCTGAGACGCGTAGGCATCGAGATATTGGAGCGAAGCAAACTGGCCACAGGAAACTCGCGAGACGCAGGGGCTCTGCGCGAGACGCTGGCAAGCTGCATAAACAAAGCAGACGAGTACACGTCGGCCCTGAACAAGATAAACGACGGCACCATAACCCAATACGCCCAAAGCGCCATGGACAGCATGGAGCGCACGGGATACATATACGAGCCCATCCACAGGCTGCACGTGATGACAAGCGCCATGGCGACCGACCAGAGCCTCATGGATCAATGGATGCCGGACCTCTTTAAAATCATGTCGTCGGGCAACCTCTCAGACTGGCGGCAAGAGCCGCTACGCAAGGGCCTGCTCGACCTGCTGACCACCTACGTCTACATAAACGCACCCGCGGCAGACAAGGTGATGGACATAGCCCTCGGCGGCAACAAGGTCATTGTGGGCGGCAGCATAAAGGCCATAGCCATGATCCTTATGCTCTCTGACGAAGACGATGACATAAACCGCCGCAAGCTCATGGCTCAGATGTGCCGATACTCGTCATTGTACAATTCAAAGGCAGAGTTTCGCAACGCACTGAACGACAAGGCGTACGGATTCCTTCTGACCCATACACCATCAGCACTCCCGTTTAGCTGGAGCGACTTGCGCAGCTCGAACGACGTGCTGGGTTGGATGACCCAGAACGCAACCCTGATTCAAGGGCCCACCTCGGCGGTCAGATACGAGGGCGAGAAGATAAGCGTAAAAGTGTATGGGCGCGACGTGACCATAGAGCCGACAAGCTGCCTTGGCAAGATGCGCGACGTGCTGCCAAAGGGGATTATCGGCTGGCGAAACTTCCACGTGATGCTATGCGACAGAAACTTCAGCACGTCAGCTAAAGCCGACACTGACGACATATCTGAGCTGCGCCGTATGTGGCGCGACATAGAGGACAGCCTGCTCGACACACAAAAAAACTACGCGGCGCAAGGGACGGACTCGGCAACGCACAAAATCAAGTCATTCGCCGAAAAAGGAGACGAGGTGACCATCCGCATAACGCAACGTGAGGGGAAAAACGAGTCAGGGCAGCCGTTCTTCCATGCTAAAATAGTGAGTGACAGCATTGAGGGTGAAGGGACCATCGCGATGCACGACATAGTCAAGTACAACGTTAAGAATGCGACGGCATACGACTTTACGAGAGACGGCAAGCAGATGCTCTTCAAGGCCGAGGTGAAAGACATCAGGCCAAACGGGCAATGCGAATTCTCCATGCTCAATCAGATATACGCATTCATATACAATGACGATGAGTTCGTCCGGAAGGGCGACGAGGTCTTGTGCAAAGTCACTCGCACGGCGTCAAGGGACTACCTGCTGATAAGCGAATGCGGCTACTCGCTGAAGATGCTGAGGGATGACGACACCCCCGACCTACAGAACGGCGACCTTGTGATGGCGGAAATCGTCGACGTATTCCCGAACGGAAATATAAACTCAGTCTTCGCAGGGACGGCCGACGAGGATGAGCCCTACATACAAGACATCGATTGCCTGCGTAACATGCTGAACAGCTATGCGAACGGCGTTTACGAACCGGAAGAGGACGGCAGCGACGACGAAGAGCAGGAAGAGGAAGAGGACGACGAGGATCAAGGAGAGATGGAGCGCGCGGAACTGAAAGAGCTGATGAGCATTGTGGACCGCCAAAGCTCAATGGCCGAGACGAGGGCCTGCGCATTCAACCTGCTGGCGATAGCGCGGCTGATGGCTCTGAGTCTTGGCGACAAGGGAAAGGCCCAGGAATACCATGACCGGATGACCTTCATCCACCTGATGCAGCAATACGCCGTGAGCCAGTGGATAGACACAGACGAGTTCGAGCGGCACTATGAGCGGAGCAAGGGCATATTGAGCGCAAACCCCGACCTGCAAGACCAGGTGATGCGCCTCTTCTGCATATCGAGAATGGAGAAAGACGGGAGCGAAAACGAACTGGCGCAAGTGATAGCTGAGAGACGCGGCACCCTGACTGGCAAAGTGGCGGGCCTCGTCATGGCTTACAACATTTTGAAGCCACACGACATGGAGCCGGAGAGGCGAAGCATACGCAACAAGATAAATGAGTTGCTGGGCGTGGAGGCTCACGACGTCTCCCACCTCGAGTTCATGGGCGAAGAGAACGCCACGCTCGAGTTCAAGACAAGCATGGTGTACCCGCCCGAAAAAGGTTCGCGCCCGGACAAGGAGAAACAGTGCATAAACCTGCTGAACGCGGTGTGCGGAATGATGAACAGCCAAGGCGGACGCCTGTTGGTGGGCGTGAACGACAGCGGGATGGCCGAGGGGCTTGACGCCGACTTCAGGTTCTTGTGTGACAGCAGGTATGACGAGCAGAAAGCGCGCGACGTGATGCAGAACTTATTCGTGAGCACGCTAAGAAATCACATGCCCGCCGAGGCCAGTTCCTACTTCCGCGTAAGCTTTGAGGAGCACAAGGGGCGGTCGGTGTTCGTGGTGGACGTTGACTCGGCCGACAAGGTAATGAGCGTTGACGGCACGGCATTCCGCAGGGTCGGGGCTTCGACACGCGTCATGGACGAGAACGAGCGCAGACAGGTCGAGGCTCTAAAGAAAAGCAAAAAGTAGAAAGCGGCAGAGCCATCCGCAAAAGCCGCGCCTGCGCCAAGTCACAGTGGCGCGGGCGCGGCTCATTGTAAACCACAAAAAGACAAGGTTATGGATCAGAGCATATTAATAGACATCGTGCGCAAGGAAATGCCATACGGGAAATATAAGGGTGTGCCGCTATACAGGCTGCCCGAACCATACCTAAGCTGGTATAAGGGCAAAGGATTTCCACAAGGTAGGCTTGGGATGCTGCTCGAGACACTATACGAGATAAAACTCAACGGGCTCGAGTATCTGCTGACTCCGCTGATAAACGGCAAATAGTGTCGCGCGCCAAAGTCGGCGACACAGAACGAAGGAAAACGCCTGACGATGCGCCGCATTGCGCATCATCAGGCGTTTTGAACGAAACCGGCAAAAGTAAGGCGAGACCTACTTCTTAATAAAGAAGCTCCACCCCGAGCCTTGGCAAGCAACGGTATAGCCCTCGGGGGCGGACGTGGGAGCCGCCAAGCCTATGCGGCAAATGAGCGAGCCGCGCCGTCCGATGGCCTGCGCCTCGTAATACCTGGCACGGGCGGTGACCTTGACGTCGCTGATATTGGTGAGCCCCACCGACTTGCGCGCCGCGATCATGGCCTCGATGCTCGACTTGTAGTTCTTATTAACCCAGTCGGGCCAGAAGACGCACGGCACGCCGGGAGAGGAGAGAATGAAGGCGTAGGCCTGGAGGATGTCGCCTTTGTATTTGTTGTCGTCTCTGTAAGTGTCGTGATTATCGACAAAAGTGACGGCGTAGGCGTTAGTGGAGTTGTGGTGAATGAGGCCCGCCGGCCGCCAGGTGGAGCCGTCCTCCTGCCATGACATCTTGCTGAAGTCTTTATTCGCAAGGCCATCGTTGAGGGCAGAATATTTTGCGGGGAAGTCAAACGCCATGCTCTTGAACCCAGTGGCCTCAATCCAAGCCTTGACGACGTCATAAGAGCCGTCCCACATCTCGCCGACCGAGAGGTAGGGCTCAGTGGCGTCATTATAGATGCCTACAAACCTGCCGTCGTAGCCTTTGCAGAAGTCGTAACGCCAGCCGTCGTAGCCATAATCGCCCTTGAGCCAGGCGAGGTATGCCTCGCAGTCGGCCTGGACGTAAGCAGAGGTGTGGTCGAGATCCCTGGCGCCACCCCAGTTCTCGCCCGTATCGTCAGCCCCGGTGGCCTTGCCACACCAATCCTCATCGGAGCACTGCGCGGGGTCGTTCATCTCATCATCGGCACATATGTGCTCGGCGGTGAGCTGGAAGGCGCCATACTCACCAAAGTTATCGGCAGTAAAGTTGCCCCATGCGTTATCGCCCGAGCGATGGTTGATGACGATGTCGGCAATGACCTTGACACCACCGTCGTGAAGACTCGAGATGAGGCTCTTAAGGTCGTCTGACGTGCCCCAGCAAGAAGTCTGATTGTTCCACTGGCGCGGATGGTAGCCCACGTTTGTGCCGCCGACAGCACCACCGCCCTCGGCGCTGGCGGAGGGTGGGAGCCAGACGCAAGAGAAAGACTTGGCTATATCTTCGGTTTTAGCTTTGAGTTTGCTCCATCCGGTCTCATTCTGGCTGTCCCAGTAGAAAGCCTGAAGCATAACGTCCTCGCGTCCGCCATCAGAGTATTCAATCTTGGCATTCTGAGTCAGGGAGACCTCGACCGACTGGCCCCCGCAAGTGATGGTGATGACCACGCTACGCTTCTCGCCCTGATTGACGAGGAGCGAGACCGTGATTACGGCATCGCCCGCCTCGCCGGCAGCGGGAGAAATAGTTACCCACGAAGCGTCGGCGGGAATGGAGGCGACCCATGCGCCAGCCGCGTTAAATGAAACGGTTGCCGTCGCGGCATCGAAGGCGACGGACTGACGGAGCTGATCGTCAGCAATGGTTATGCCCGCGACAGACTCCGAGCCGCCGTCAGAGCCGTCGCCGTCAGAGCACGCCACGAAAACGGCAGGCGAGAATGCGAGAGCCGCCAAAGCCGCCAGGCAGTAGATTTTTTTAAAAACCATATAGACAAGATGTTTGATTGAAGGAAAAGGGAATGACCAAAGGATGGGCCGCCGGCCGCAGAACCGGCATCGGCGACCCATCCAGGGTTTTTACAGGCCATCGGCCATCGCAATGCGACCGCTGCGCCTCAGCGAACAAAGCATAAGATTGTCCGCCTTTTTAGTTTTTAGTCACCTTGGCGGTAATCTTGGTGCCGGAGGTGATGAGCGGAGAGAAGGTAATGGTGTAGTTGCCCGCCTCCTCAATCATCATGTTACCACCGGTATAAGAGAGGTCGTCAAAAGAGTTGCCGAGACTGATGTCCCAAGCGTCGTTGGCGCGGATCTTGATCTCGCCAGCGTTGAGGTCTCCCGTCCAAGAGTAGGTGCACTTCGCTACATCGAACGTCATGTCGGTATCAGCATCCCAACCGCCAGCCTGCGCCGGACCTATGAGACCGAAACCTTCGATGAGGGTGGCCTTGAATACGCCGTTGGCGACATCAATTTCGAGGAAGTAGACCCCGGCCTTGGAGCAGGCGATGTTAGAGTTATCGGCAGCGGCAGCGCCAGCGAAGTTCTCGGGGAACTCTGCGAAGTTGGTTTTGTTATACTCGGCATTCCAATTGCGCTCCTTGGTGAATTTAAACTCACCATCGAGGTAGGCGAAGCCTTTGTAGACACCATCCATAGCGGGAGAGTGGAGCGCGGGAGCTGTTTCAGGTTTCCAGTTGTTTTGCCCATTACCCGGCACGTAGATCCACTCGGTAAAGCTGATAGGCTCAACAGTGAGAGTGTAGTTCATCATGTCAAGCGTGAAGCGGTACCGCAAAGCGCCATCAGTCGCGGGCTGGCACATGGCCTTAGCGTCTTTATTCACGAGATTGACTTTGAGGGATTTGTCGCCATCGGTGGTGCTACCGAGGCAGGCAGCATCAAAGTCATCGGCTGTGAATGCAGAGAGAGGCGCGATCTTGAACCACTCGTCAATCCTCTTGTCCGCGGTATCAACAGAGGCGGTAATGGTGAGAGTGAAGATGGGGTCGTCATAGATATTGACAGACTCATCGGCGCGAGTGAACTTGAGGCTCTTGTCCACCTTGCTCCAACCCTGCGCTGTGCCATAGAGGTAATACTCTTTCTCGATGACAGGGGCGGAGAGGGTCGCGACAATGTTGAGGTCGGCCGTGTGGCGCGAGACGACACTCCCGAAGTGGGAGTAGGCGACTATGGTGGCGGACACGGTGCGCTCTGTGGGCGCCTTGCCGAAGTCGCGCTCAATGGCGGCGCGGAGATCGGCCGTGCGAACCTGACCTTCGGGTGTTGCCGTCACCTCATCCTCCGTGTTGCCGAGAATTACGGCATACTCGACGGTGTCGGCATCAGCGCCTTTGCTTGTAAGCTCGGGAGCAAAAACTGTGACAAGGGTGTCGACATCCTCATCGAGATTAGCAAAGTCGACGGCGGGAGCCGCCTTTGCGGCGAAGGTCACAGCGACACGCTGATCCTCGGTAGAGTCCGGGTTGGCCTGCGGCACGGACCAGTCATTAAAGCTGTCGTCATCGCAAGCAGCGAAAGCGAGAGCCGCCATGGCGAGCGAAGAATATATTGCTTTCATTTTGAGATAGCTTGATTAAAGTGTTAAATAAGAATGGAGGACGCCACTCTCAAGTGACTGTCGCGCCCGTGGATGGCGTCCCCCAAAGTCTTCAGCATGCAGAGGTTAGTCGTTACTTTGCCGTGAAGGCGTAAGAGCCGTCAACATCATTGAAAGTGACGATGTAAGCGCCCTCGGGCACTGAGATATTGCCTCCTTCGCTAACGCCCACGCCGTAGGGGAATTCAGAGCCGCCCCAGTTGGTATTCCAGCTGCCAGTGGTGAGGAACTTGACTTTCGTGCCACCAGCTGGTACCTCAAGGTTATAAGACCAAAGGTGGTTATGACCCTCCATTGACGCCACAGTGTTGAACTGTGTCATGGCATCATCTTTAGCCCAGCCATTGAAGTCTCCGCTTATGGAAATTGACGGGTAGACGGCGGGAGTGCCGGCGTAGGGTTCCATAGAAATAATCTCATTGGACTGATTATCGAGCTTGATGGTATAATATCCGTTGGACGGGACAACGATGTTGCCTGGGTTACCTTTATCGACGAAGACAAAGGCGCCGCCATCCATGCCGAACTGACCGTCCCAGCTGCCAAGCGTGCTAAAGATCTTGAAGCCTTCAGTGGTGAGATAGCCGTTGAAGACAAGCGTACCCTTGCCTGTCTTAGAGTCATACTTCGAGCCGGAGACGATGGACATTGGGAAGTTGGAGACACCAAGAGCCTCAGGCTTGTTGTCCCATTTACCGTCTCCGATGCAAGAACCGAGGAGGTACCACATCTCAGGATCGGCATTCTTGAGAACCACGTAGTACGGGCGGACGGAGAGCTTAACCACATTGGAGCAAATCTGAAGGTCAGACGGCACTGACTTGCCTTTTGGAACGGCCATAATGCGGACGTACACATCCTGCTCGGCAGGCACATCCTCATCACCTTCCCAAGAGCTGAGCGCGGCAATGGCCTTGTCGAAATCGTAGCCACCTAATTTCACACGGCAGCTGTTGACGACGTCGAACTGATAGTAATCAGCCTTGGTCTCGCCTGACTCGTCGGCAATCTGCTCCGCATAAGAGGTGATGAAATCGCCAGACTTGGAGAGCTCGACAGTATAGTCTGCCACAACGGGGAAGCCCCAAGAAGGCTGTGACCAAGAGAAGTCGAGGCTGTCGGTCTGACCGAGGTCAAGGAACTGATTCACATATGTCGGGGTGTTGAGAGCGAACTCCGACGCGGGTGCAATCACAGGATTGTCATCACGATCATCATCGCAAGCGGCAAAGAGAGCCGCAGCGGCGAGGGCGATGGCAGAATATGTAAGAGCTTTCATAGTTAAAAGACTTGATTAATGTCGGCCCGGGGCATCGTCATCGGCGGCAGACGAGCCGCGATGACGAGCATTCCCGACGGGTCAATAAATTTAGAAACCGGGGTTTTGGACGAGGTTGGGGTTGGCGTTGAGGTCAGTAGCCGGGATTGCGAAGAGGTTGTACTTCTTGTCTATGTTCTGACCGGCGAATACGCCACCCTTCCACTGCCAGTTGTAGCCAGTGTTGCCACCGAACTTGTCGAAACGGATGAGCGTCGTGCGTCGATAGCCCTCGAAGTAGAACTCACGGCACCACTCGTCACAAAGGACATCGAGGTTGGCGCTTGGGAGCGCTGGGGCATTAGCGCGAGCGCGAAGCTCATTGACGGCCGCGAGGCCATCGGCCGAGGCGATACCGCCATTGAGGCGGGCAGTTGCCTCGGCGTAGATAAGGTAAGCCTCAGCCTTGCGCATGAGAGGCCAGTCGGTGTCAACGAACTTTGAGTCGTGAGGTGCACCGCCAGTGGCGTAGTAATTAGAGAACTTGGTGGTCGAGTAGCCCTTCGTGAAGTCGTCGTTAGCGTCAATGTCAAGAGTCCTGTCCTTGCTCCAGAAGAGTGCGCGAGAGTCAGCCGCGACCCTTACCATCTCCTGAGCATCAGTGTCTGACGGTATCTTAGACTCTTCGATAAACTTCTCGACAAGGTTGCGGCGAGCTCGGTTGCCGGCCCACGCCTCAGAACAACCAGAACCGACCTTGCCGGGCGACTTGTACATGTCGTCTTTGGTAGTGGCAGCGATGGCAAAGAGGGAAGTACAGTAGGCTGCCGTTGTAGCGCCATCCTGAAGGAGCGGCAAGATGAACTCGTAGGCTGCATCAGTCTCACCGTTATCGCCCATGAAGAGAGTCTCGTAGGCAGAGAACTCGGCGATAGGAGCAGTAGCAAGCTTATAGTCAGAGTCGATAACCTTCTTGGCGTAGGCCTCGGCATCAGCGAAACGGTTCTCGCCGACATAAGTCTCGGCATTAATGTAGAGGCGCGCAAGGAGCAGCCAGGCGGCCGCCTTATCGGCACGGCCATAACCCGTATCAGTGCTCTTCTTAGCCTTAGGCTCGCTCATATTCTTCTCGGCCTCAAGCAGCTCGCTCTCAATGAAGTCGAAAATCTGCTTACGGGAGTATTGCGGAGCCTTGTCGTTGGAGACGGAAGTCTTGAACGGGACGTTGCCCCAACCGTCCATGAGGTAGTAATAGTGGAGCGCACGCAGGAAGCGCACCTCGGCATCCATGGTGGCGTCTCCGCCGAAGTTCTCAAGGAAAGAGTTGCACATGGTGACGCCAAAGTAGAGGCGGTAATAGAAGCCCGTGAGCATAGGGTGGTCGGAACCCCACTGCGCATAGTTGTAGGCGGGGATACCCTGGTCGCCCCAGCAGCAAATCATCTCGTCGGTAGGGAGACACTGCGAGTTGATAAGCTGGCGGATATATCCTGAGGTGCCACCATCGAGACCGTCGACATCGCAGTCGCCGTCAGGTCCACTGTTGCCGGCCAAAGCCATGGCGGCATAGCACTTGTTGAAGACGGAAGCAGCAGTAGGATTCGTCACGACATTCGGGTCGATGTTGTCGACATCAAGGTCGTCAACACACGAAGTCGCTGAGAAGAGCACAGCCGCCGCAGCAAGAGAATATATAGATTTCATCGTGTTTGCTAATTAGTAGTTAACGTGCAAATTAGAAATTGAGCGTCAGACCAACGAGCCCGGTGAACGGACGCGGGTAGATGTTGTTGTCAATGCCGCCATCGACCTCGGGATCGATACCCTTGTAGTCGGTAATGGTGAAGACGTTAGAGGCTGTGGCGTAAACGCGGCCGGAGAGCTTGGTGCCGAAGAGGTCGTCGAAGCTGTAGCCGAGCGTTATGTTATCACACTTAAGGAAGGATGCGTTCTGCACGAAGTAGTCAGAGAGGACGCAATCCCAAGATGTCCAAGCCTTGCCGAGGACGTTCTTCGGTCGGTTAGCGAGATAATCGTTGGTGTAGACGCCAGCCTTTGAAATGTTGCTTGAGCCAGCCTCGAAGTCGTTGTAGACGTAGTTGCCGATATTAGCACGTAGCGAGAAGCTGAAGTCAACATTCCTCCATTGGAGGCGGCTTGCGAGGCCGAAGGTCCAAGGAGCCGCCGGGCTCTTGTAATAGTAGCGGTCGGCATCATTAATGATGCCATCGGCATTGCGGTCGACGAAGACACCTTCGAGAGGCGTGCCATCCTGGCCATAGACCTGCTGATAGACGTAGAAGCTATTGGCGGCATAGCCGACCGTGTGCGCCTGGCAGTTATTGCCCGTTCCGGAAGAGATGCCACCGACCTCGACCTTGTACCCCTCCTGACCGATGAGCTCAGTTATCTCATTCTTGTTGTAAGCGGCGTTGGCGGTCAGCTCCCAGTGCCAATCATCGGTCTGGATGGGACGCAGCGTGAGAGCGAGCTCGACACCCTTGTTCTCGAGCGAACCGATGTTGCTGGTAACCTGGTTGCGGAAGTTAGAGCCTGCTGACACGTAGACCGTATTCAAGAGGTCGGTGGTCTTACGGAAGTAAAAGTCGCCGCTGAAAGTGATGCGGTCGCGGAGGAAGCTGAGATCGAGGCCGACGTTGTAGGTCTCGGTGGTCTCCCAAGTGATGTCGGAGTTGTAAGCGTCAGGGCGGACCAAAGAGCCGTCACCGGTGATCGGGTAGAAGTTGTTCGTGCCGGTGTTGTTGGTATACGTTGGCAGGTAACCGTAGTCGCCGATGCCCTCCTGCTGACCCGTCTGGCCATAGCCGAGGCGGATCTTCGCGTCATTGACCCATTCGACATCAGCAAGGAAAGCCTCCTGCTTAACCCTCCAACCGAGAGCGAAAGACGGGAAGAGCGCCCAATGGTCAGAGAAACGGCTTGAGCCGTCGTAACGGACGGTGGCGGTGAGCATGTAACGGTCGAGCAGGCTATAGTTGGCGCGTCCGAAGAAAGAGACGATCAGGTTCTCGCCCTTGTAGTTCTTCTTATCGTACATGTAAGGCTGGCCAGCGAGGCTGCTGTCGTTGTTAGAATCCTGATAGCGTCCGCCGCCCGCTATCTCCTGCTCATGGTGGAACTTCTGATACTCGTAGCCTGCCATGATGTCGAAGTGGTTAGCCTCGTTGAAATCCTTGAGATACTGAGCGTAGGCGTTGAGCGAGAGATTGTATTTGTCAATCTTGTCGTAGCCGGAGTAGCCGTAGTAGGCATTAGTGGTTGAGCCAGGCTCGATATCGGTATCCTCCTCACCTGTTGAGACATCGAAACCGAAGTTGGCGTGGAGCTGGAGATCCTCGAAGCCGTGAATCTTGTAAGAGGCCTCGACGTTGCCGACAACGCTCTTGGAGGTCGCGCGCTTATCCTGCTGGTTGAGCAGGGCGACGGGGTTCTTGGTGGCATTGGTGTTGTAGATGTATGGCCACTTGTCGTCGCCGTAAGAAGGATCTTTCTTAAGCCACTGATAATAACCGCCGAAGTTCTTGAACATCTCGTCGTCGGACCTGACGGGCTGCGACGGGTCGAACCATACGGCCGCGCCTACGGCGTCAGTGTTGGCGTACTGCGTCTTGGCAATCATGCCCTTGCCGTTGATGTTGAACGTGAGGTGCTTCTCGAGGAAGTTAGGCGAGAGATTGAAAGAGACCGTGGTGCGCTTGAAGTCAGAGGTCTTAAGAATACCCTCCTGACCAGTGTAGCCGACCGAGCCGCGGTAGGTGAGGCGCTCGTTGCCGCCCGAGACAGTGAGGTTGTGGTCGGTACCGAGAGCCACGCGGTAGATCTCGTCCTGCCAGTCGGTGTTAGCGTTGCCGAGTTTCTTCGCCACGTCAGAGTCCTCACCAAAGAGGCCCTTGACGAAAGCCCGGAACTCGTCGCCGTCCAACACGTCAACAGTCTTCTTTTTGGTAGAGACGCTGACGTTGCCGGAGTAGGCGATCATCGGGCGCTTGCCCTTGACACCCTTCTTAGTGGTGATGATGATGACGCCGTTAGAGCCGCGGGAACCGTAGATGGCCGTAGCAGAGGCATCCTTGAGGACCGTGAAGGTCTCGATATCCTGCGGATTGACCATAGAGAGGGGGTTGGAAAGACCCTTGACGCCAGAGTTGTCCATAGCGAGACCGTCAATGACGATGAGAGGGTCGTTAGAAGCGTTGAGCGAAGAGCCGCCACGGATGCGTATTGTGGCGCCGCCGCCAGGAGTACCACTCTGGCTGGTCACGTTGACGCCGGCTATCTTGCCAGTGATCATGTCTTGAGCATTGGTTACCAGACCTTTATTTTTCTCATCGGGCTTAATGGCCGTAACCGAGCCTGTGAGGTCGTTCTTGCGGGCGACGCCGTAGCCTACGACCACCACATCTTCAAGCTCCTGCGAGTCGCTCTCGAGCGAGACCGCCATAGCTTTAGCGGCCGGAATCTCAACGGTCGAGTAACCGATGAAAGAGAAGACAAGCATCTGCCCATTCTCGACTTTGATGGCGAAATTGCCATCGAAGTCGGTGACGGTTCCGAGCGTGGTACCTTTAACCACGACGGCAACACCAGGGATAGGTTGCTGGTCGGCAGCATCAATAACCTTACCGTTAGCCTCAAAGCTCTGAGCCGAGACCGCGATAGAGGAGACGAGGCAGACGAGCAACAGCCAGAACTTAGATCTGATTGATTTGCTGTTCATACTTCCGTTTGTTGTTTAGTTTAAGTAAATGAGTTGAGTATCGTCACTGCCGCCACTCGGGGACGCAGCCAGATAAGATTCTGAGTAAAAAGGAAGCCGGCCAAACGGGCGATTCTATAATCAGCCCCCCAAAAATGCCTTTCAAACAGCCCGATGACCGACCGTCCTTATATGTGAGAGTGAAGACCGGACCATGACACTTGGAGCGTCTTTGTCCACATCCTTCAACGGCAAAGTTAAGGCGAACAG
>SFOL01000106.1 GCA_004552385.1 Bacteroidales bacterium
GTGATTCTGGATCTCATCCACGGAATCTACAACTACGACGGCAAGACCCTCTGGGCGGAGGTTCAGGTGCGGAACGACACCCTCCTGACCGGCTACCGCATCACCAACGGCTGGGCCCGCACGAACTACACCTACTTCGCGATCTCCTTCTCGCAGCCTATTTCTGAATATGGCTACGCGGACCGGGAGAAGATCAATTATAAAGGAGGCTGGAGCAAGTTCGACCAGTACCACAACTTCCCGGCGATGGCAGGGCGCAAGCTGGTGGCCTGGTTCAAGTTCGCCACTTCCAGGAACCCGGAGCTGACCGTGAAGGTGGCCCTGTCGGCGACCGGTGCGGAGGGCGCACTGAAGAACCTTGCGGCGGAGGCCTCCGGGAAGTCTTTCGACCAGATCGCCGCCGAGGCGACATCGGCTTGGGAAAAGGAACTCTCGCAGATCGATGTCCAGGGGACCGAGGACGAGAAGAGGATGTTCTACACTTCCCTCTACCACACGATGATCAACCCGTCAGTCTACATGGACGTGGACGGGAAGTACAGAGGCCTCGACCACGAGATCCATCAGGCCGACGGCTTCACGAACTACACAGTGTTCTCACTTTGGGACACCTACCGTGCCGAGCATCCGTTCCTGGCCCTGTTCAAGCCGGACCGTGACAGGGACATGGTGGAGTCGATGCTGGCCCACTACGACCAGAACGTGCTGCACTTCCTTCCTGTCTGGAGCCATTGTGCCAACGAGAACTGGTGCATGAGCGGCTACCATGCCGTCCCTGTGCTGGCCGACGCCATCACCAAAGGGCTGGACATCGACCGTGACCGCGCCCTTGAGGCGATGGTAACCACCTCAAAGGCAGACTGGTACGCCGGGCTTGGGGAATATATGAGGCTCGGCTACGTGCCTTACGACAAGATCTCCACCGCCGCCAGCAACACGCTGGAATATTCCTACGACGACTGGACCATCTGGCACACCGCCCGGCTCGCGGGTAATGACAAGGTGGCCGATGAATATCTCGCACGCGCGCAGTATTATAGGAATGTCTTTGACACGGAACTCGGTTTCGCCCGTCCGAAATACGCTGACGGCTCCTTCAAGAAGGATTTCGACATCATGCAGACGATGGGCGAGGGCTTCATCGAGGGCAACTCGCTGAACTTCTCTTTCCACGCCCCGCAGGACGTTTTCGGCGTGATGGCGCTGATGGGTGGCGAGAAGAGGTTCATCTCCGCGCTGGACGAACTCTTCTACCACGATCTTCCTGAATATGCCTACGCAACCAACGAGGACATCACGAAAGACTGCCTGATCGGTGGCTACGTACACGGCAACGAGCCGAGCCATCATATTCCTTATCTCTATGCCTGGACAAGTCAGCCGTGGAAGACACAGTACTGGATGAGGGAAATCATCAACAGGATGTATCGTCCTGACATTCACGGATTGGGAGGGAATGACGATTGCGGTCAGATGTCCGCTTGGTACATCTTCGGCGTGCTTGGATTCTATCCTGTCTGCCCCGGAAGCGACCAGTACGTGTTCGGCGCTCCGTACCTTCCGTACGCCCGTATCGCCCTTCCTAACGGCAAGACCCTTGAGGTGAAGGCCGCCGGCGTGAGCGACACGAACCGCTATGTCAAGAAGGTACTGCGCGACGGCGTTGAGTTCAAGAAACTCTACATCACCCACGATGACCTCCTCCAAGGAGGCACCCTCGAGTTCGTCATGGCCTCCAAGCCGAACAAGGCCCGCGGCCAGAAGCCTGCCGACAAGCCATACTCACTTTCCACAAAAGCAAAGTAACTTTCCGCGGAGGGTAAGCCTCTGTTTCACAGTATATTAAGCGAAGTCCTTCAGCTGATGTCTGCTAAAGGGCTTCGCTTTTGTAATTGATTTTCAATCGCTTACTCCCCACTGCGTTCGGAGAAAGTTTTTGGGCGCTGTGCAGCTCTTCGGTTCTGATACGCTGGTGGTCGCTGAGCTCGTCAAAGCGTCTGCCAGCGTACGGCAACAGAGTCTGCCGAACCATGGTTGGTGAGCCCGAACCATCGGGCTAGCCGCTTAAATAGGTTCCAAGTGGTATTTAGTAACCTTCAAAAAATAACCTGCATCATCTTAAGGAATCTTTTCGGTCTATATCTCTTTCCAGTTAATATCCAAATAAAATTGGACTTGATAATTTTGGTTTAACCTTTATATTTTTAATAATCAATATTTTATGTAGTCGGCAAGAGGCCTTACCGTTTGCGTGCAAGCGATATCGTCCTGACGGCCATCAAAGATGGTCGCGACTCAGAGGCTCGATGAATATCCTTCGGTAAACAGACTTTCCATAGCGGACATCCGGCTTGCGGTGCCGCAAGTATCTGCATTAGTTTACAAAGGTGGGAAGTACAAACTTTTTATGAGCGGACTTCAAAGCCGCAATGATATAGCAGTATTCTTCCCTTGAAAAGTCTGTTCACCGGACAGGATATATTCCTATGCAACCACGCGTTTGACATACGGCTGGTTGCGTTTCATCACGAAGTAGATGCGGTTGACAAGCTTCCTGGCGATCTTTATGATCGCCTTGCCCGGCGCCATCCTCTTGCAGTAGTTGCCATACGCCATGGACAAGGCGGGGTCTTGCCTTACCGCCACCCATGAGGCTTCGACAAGGACGGACCTGAGCCTCGCGCTCCTGCGGACGGTTATGTCGCCGACGCCCTCGCGCTCACCGCTTGAGTGGCACATCGGTATCATCCCGATGAAGGCCGCGAGCTGGTCCGCGCTCTTGAAGCGCCTTATGTCGTCAATCTCGGAGAGGAGGGACATGCCTGTCAGCTGGCCGATGCCCGGCACTGTCATCAGGTTCTCAAGGGGCTTCTCGAACCGCTCCGTCCTGGACAATGCCATGACCGCGCGCAACATCTCCAGCCTCTGGCCTCTCAGCGCCTCGTACTGCCTGACGAGGAAGTCGAGAGTCTGCCGTCCGTAGGCGGTGCCCGTCTCCGCTCCCTTCAGCCAGACGACAAAGCGCCTGTTCCAGCAGCGGCCCGGACCAGAGAACTCCTCCGGTATCTCTATCCCGAGATACCGCAGATGGGACTTGATGCGGTTCTTCAGCCGCGTCTGGTCCTTCGTGATCGAGTCTCTCAATCTTATCAAAGAACGTGTCTCCAGCGACTCGCTTCCGGGGACGTATATCCCTTTCAGCTCTCCGGCGCGGAGACTCCTGGCGAGTTTGGCGCTGCCCACCGCGTCCGTCTTCCTCAGCTTCTCGCTGGTCGTCGTCGGGACATCCGCTGGGTTGACAACAATGTAGTGTATCCCCAGCCCGACGAGCCTGTAGTGTATCCAGAACCCGCAGAAACCAGCCTCGTACACGGAGTGATACTCCGCCTCCGGGTAGTTCCTCACCAGATGCGCATACAGCGCGTCCGGATCCGGACTCTGGCTGAACCTCTTCAGCTGCGTGGCCTCCGACATCAATGTCACCGACCAGCTCTTCAAATGCACATCGATTCCGATGTAAATGTTTTGTCCTTTGAAGGATAATGCTTTTCTTTGTGCTTCCATAAGCTACTGGTATCTTGGTTTTGTTTGTTCTCTTTTTTTCCAATTTAACCAAAATTCCGGTAGCTTTCTTTATAGACTCATGAAAAACTTCGCGGGGCTAGCCCCAGCGGTCGGGGCAGCGGGCCCCGATGAGCGTTCCTCATGAGCTTTGAAAAAGCTCACTCCAATTTTATTTGGATATCAAACATAGGTACTTTTCTCATCAGTCATGTGCCACCGGCACACTCCTTCTTCGAAAATAGATCTATCCTCGAAAATCTTCTCTTAATCTGAAGCAACTTATTTTTTTCATGTTACTTAAGGGAGTAACAACCGAAAATATTTCTGTTTTTTATAATCCGTATATGTTTCTTTTCGTTTTTTACATTTATTGTGCATATTATTGCTGTTCAAATGTTTGTTTAAAATTTGAACTATGTATTTCAATGAAAAGAGACAAGAGCTCGCTCCGTTCGTCAACCTGCGGAGCGACGTGGGATTCAAGGCCGTGTTCGCGGACAGGAACAACAAGGACATCCTCATCGGGGTGCTGAACCAGATCCTGCCTCCCGAGGCGAGGATCGAGGACATCAAGGAATATTCCGACCGGGAGCAGCAACAGGATGTGATCTACGGGAAGAAGACGGTGCTCGACCTGGTCTGTGTGGACAAGGACGACAGGACGTTCATCGTGGAGATGCAGGCCTCGGAGGAGGACAGCTTCTTCGAGAGGTGCGTCTATTACGCGTCAGGGCTGTACCATTTGGAACTGTCGGAGGGGGATCTGTACGGGAAGCTCCACCCGGTCTATGTGGTCTCCTTCCTGAACTATCGCCTGAGGCACGACGACGAGTCGCTCTGGGACACCGACCACCTCATCTCCTACTGGCAGTTCACGGAAAAACGCACCGGAATGGTTGCGAATCAGACAATTAGTGTTATCTTTGTGGAGATGACACTGTTCACCAAGACGCTGGAGGAGTGCGTGACGGAGTCCGACAGGCTGTTCTACATATTCAGGAACAGCGGTGGCTTCCAAAAGATTCCGGAGTGGATCGAGGAGGCCGGAGGAATCTCCAGACGGCTCGCCGAGGCGTGCGAGGTGGCGGCGTTCGACAAGGAGAAGAAACTTAAATACGAGATCGACAAGATGAACGAGAGGGACATTCTGGCGCAGCGCGTATTCGCCGAGCGCAAGGGCTTCGAGAAAGGCTATGCCGACGGAGAGGCCAAAGGAATCGCAGATGGCATGGCCCAAGGTAAGGCCCAAGGCATGGCCCAAGGTATGGCTGAAGGCATGGCCCAAGGTATGGCCCAAGGTATGGCCCAAGGTATGGCTGAAGGTAAGGCTGAAGGAATAACCGAAGGTAAGACCGAAGTAGCCAAGGCCATGCTTGAAATCGGTATGCCGATAGGGCAGATCCTACAGTTGACCGGGCTTACCGAAGAGCAGATAGGGGCTTTAAGGTGATGACCCGATCGAGTAGGAGGAAAACGAAGTAGTTTTCTTCCTACTTTCGTTTTCCGACCTCTCACACCACCGTACGTGCGGTTCCGCATACGGCGGTTCCTTATCT
>SFOL01000107.1 GCA_004552385.1 Bacteroidales bacterium
ATCATGAGGGCGAAGCGCATGAAGTTCGCCCTCGTGGACCCGTCCTATTACCTGTCGTGCTCCAAGAACTCAGGGGACAAAACGCCCACCGAGCAAAGCGCCACAGAGAGCCGCAAGAAAGGCGCGCTGCTCACGTGGTCGATCGTCTCGAAGATCATCGTAACTGTCGTCGTGGCCATGATATTCACATCCTTGGTCTACGACGCCTCCACGGGCGTGGACGCGGCGAAGTCGTGGATGAAGTTCGCCTCCCGCATGGGATCCATGGCATCGAGCTCCTTCATGGGCTACATGATAGGGTGCCAGACCAACGACATCGACGCGTACTACATCGAGCTCAAATGCCTGGTGCATGACGAGTTCTTCGAGGACGGATCGTTCAAGGCCAAGAGTCAGCAGGAGGAGGCCAAGGAGGCCTTCGCGGAGCGCGTGAAAGAAGAGGGACAAATAAAAGCCATACCACTTGCTAAGAAGCCAAAAAAGGCCTTAAAATAACCTCAGCGTAGCGGGTTTGCCACTTCTCCCCGCCACGTGGCATGAAAGCCCTCCTTACATGGAAAAGCCCCCTTTTACTCCTTCGGGGGCTTTTTCATTCCTTCCACAATGGTTTGGTTTGGGGTAGAATGGGCGCATATGGAAGAAGAGAACAAGAAAACGGAGGCCGAGGCCGAAGCCGAAAAGAAGGCCCAAAGCAAGGCCAAGGCCATGTTCTGGGGTTTCTTCGCCCTTTGGGCTTGCTTCGCATTGGTGGCTCCCGTCGCGTTCATCGCGTGGAGGTACGAGCTCTTCCAGCCGAAGACATCGTACCAATTCGGGGGGTGGGGGCTCATCGCGGTCGTGATAATCGCGGTCTTCGCCATCGCGTGCCTTAGGTACGTGTGCAAAGGCTTCCCGCGTTGGTCAATGCTCAAGCAATGCATAAAGGGGGCGTGCGCCATCACGGTGCCCCTTCTTTGCCTTTACTTCGCGCTCTCGAGCGTGGCCTCCAACATCGACCTGTTCCTCCAATCCCTCGCGTTCGTCACGGCGAGCGAGACCGTCGCGATACCGCTCAACCCGTTCCCAAAGTGGGTAGATGAGCGCACGAAGGGCGAATACGAGGGCATGATCGACTACGCGATCAAGAAATGGGACGAAAGGAAAGAGAGGAAAGGCAAATGATTGTTTGGCTGAACACTGACGGAAGCATAGGAGAAATCGTGTCGTCTTACGTTCTCGTGGACGAAAACGGGAACGTTGTTTCCACATCCTTCGCGACCAGGGAAGGCAACAACGCAGGCGCGAACGAAATCTACGCATACATGGAAGGAGGATTGCCATCCGGCCCCGATTCTTTGCCGTATCTCACATACGAATATCCAAACGGGGATACCTATGGCCCGCAAGAGGCCACGAGCAAGGCCTCTTTGGCGATTAAATTGGACAAGAAACGCGATTTGAAGAAATTCAAAGCCGAGAGGATCTACGAATTCTATAGGTTCGGTTTCCCGGAAGGATTGATTGCCACTGGTGGCAACGGATTGTGGTCATGCGCATTCACTGACACCACTGGAGACGGCAAAACCTACGCATACGGCCCGTTGCTCTTCCGCGTGGAGAAGAACGCCATCGCAAGGGAAAGCGCCATCACGAAGAGCGAATACGCGAATCTTCTTTCCTTGCTTGAGGGGAAATTGGACAAGCTCGTTGGCGATTCCTACGTGAAGAAATCCGTTGGAGATGAGGAGTACCTAGTCAAGAAAGAAGGCGCCGGCGAGCAGGACATTAACAACAGGTCCGTATTCTTCGAAGGGATTGAAGCGCAAGCCCACAAAAGCGGGAGAACGCGATTCTACATCGACTCCGCCAACACCTGGCTCCGGAACGAGGCCGGGGATGCGAAAATCAACGCAGGAGCGTCCGGGGTCGCGGTCACCGGAAACTTCCGCTCCGTGCCTGAGGGCAACGCCCCAGCCTTCCAATCAACGGGCACAGGCACAATGGTGTCCGATCCGACCGGGGCGCATAGGCTCACCGCCACCCCGGCCAAGATGACCGCCGTTGGCGGAATCAAATCCGACACCGCGCCGACCGAGGAAGACGACTTGGCCACCAAAGCCTACGTGGACCAAGCCGTTGCGACCGGAGGCGATTTGCAACTGAACATCGAGAACGGATCCGGAGACGGCTCTTTGAAGTCCAGGAGCGCATCAGGCGCTTCCGGCTCCATGTCCTTGGCCTTGGGCTTCAACGCCTCGGCCTCAGGGGGCAATTCCATCGCCATCGGAAGCGGGGCCGACAACCGCGCGGAACACGGCGTCGCGTTCGGCAACGGAGCCGTAAACAAGGGGCAGGACGGCTCCATGGTCTTCGGCAAGTACTACACGGCCTCGGACGCGGGCGCGTGCTTCACGTTCGGATGGGTCAACGAAGCGCTTTTGACCTTGGGAAGTTCCTCGAACTCGTTCCTGAAGCCGACCACGTTCCAATCGGACGTGGAGGTCTTGGGCACGTTCACGGCTAGAAGATTCGAGGCCGTGGAGGCCGAGAACCTCACGACCGGGAACTTCACCGTCGGGCTTGGAAAAGGCAATACAACGGCCGTTGAAACCCTCATGGGCATGTACTGCGAGAAGTACGACGGCGCGAATTACGGGTGCTTGGCTTGGGACAAGACCGGCACGGCCTACGTGGGCGATTGCCAAGTCGGCCAGGACGGCGCGATCTCGGACCCGTCCAAGACGCTGCAGCCCATTCTCACGAGGGACAGGGACAACTTCATGGGAGACGGTTGCGCCCTCTTCTGGGACGCTACTCGGCTCAAGGCGGTAACGAACTCGGCCATCAGGGCCATGGGCCTAGACGGCGTGTCTCTAGGGGGCGTTTTGAGCGTATCCGGAGGCAAGGCGGAATATTCAGGCGCAATCGACGGGGACGCGTGCGTCGCCACGAAGAAATACGTGGACGACGCCATGTCGCCAGTGGTCATAAGGAGGTGGTGAAGATGGGGCTTTACTTAGGGAAAGACAAAATCTCGGCGCTTAGGACGGTTGAGAAGACAACGGCTTCCATGAAGGCATATTTAGAGGCCGGTGGGAAGTGCGGTTATTCAGCTGCCACGAACTTCGAAGGCTGTTGGCAGGAGAGAGATTGGGAGAACGTGGCTGATTGTAGCAACATGTTCTACGAGTGCGAAAAAATTACCTCAATTCCTCCGATGAGCACCAGCAATGCGACGAATATGAAAGGCATGTTCTACTTATGCCGAAAACTCGCCTCAATCCCGGCGATGAATACAAGCAATGTTACGAATATGAGCGATATGTTCTACCATTGCGATTCGATAACGTCAATTCCTATGCTAGACACCAGCAACGTTACGAATATGAATAACATGTTCGGCTATTGCGGAAAACTCGCCTCAGTACCGGCGATGGACACAAGCAAAGTAACGGATATGGGCTATATGTTCATCGGTTACAACCGCCTCACATCAATCCCGAACATGGACACAAGCAACGTGACGAAAATGAATAACATGTTCTACAATTGCAGTTCTCTAAAGTCGATTCCTTTGCTGAACACCAGCAAAGTAACGGATATGCACTCTATGTTCACGGGTTGCTCAGGACTCACCTCAATCCCGGCGCTGGACGTAAGCAATGTGACGCAAATATACGGCATGTTCGACTATTGCTATTACCTAGAATCCATCCACATGCACGGAATGAAGGTTTCATTCAGCATATCCGCCTCCACGAGATTCACCCGTGATGCCCTCGTGGAAATCCTGAACAACCTAGCCACGGTCACGACATCGCCCACCTTGACCATGGGCTCCACGAACCTCGCGAAACTCACCGACGCGGACAAGGCGATAGCAACCGGGAAAGGGTGGAAACTTGCATAAGGAGGAAGAACAATGCCTACCGACGAGAACGTAAGCAAACTCATAATCAACTACCTGACGCTCCAGCAGTACCAAAGCATAACGCCGAAGGAGGGCGAACTGTATTTCGTGTCCAACGAGGTGGACGCGCTCCCGGGGCAATCCGCTTCGGACATCGGGAAGGCCCTTACCGCGAACGGGGACGGGACGGTAAAGTGGAGCGACTTCCCGAGCCTAACGGAGCCGCATGGATGGACGCAGCCGCAAAGTTTCGCCGAGGTGGATACGGACTGGATCAAGAGCACGACCGGGAACTACCTCGTGCGCTTCGCGAAAGACGACGAAGCGGGCGACAGGTTCCGCACGGTCATCGGCTCGACATCTTGGCCGACCACCATCTGCGGAGGGGCTCCGCGCCCGTTCTATTCACAATACGGGGAAGCGTACGAGCAGGAAGCGCTCGCGTTCCTATCCGACATCCCCGTTCTCATCCCGAAGACGGTCCAAATCACGATGTACGACAACGGCAGGCACGACGTCATCGCGCTAACCCTTCATGGCAACGCGGTCAGCGAGGTGGAAATCACGAACATCGACACGCTCAAGGAAGCGTTCGGAGGTGCCATCGTCACGTGCTCCGGAGTTTACCTGAGCGGGGAAGCGCAAATCGGGACGCCTCTTTACGTGGACACTGGCATGGGTTCGGTGCATTATTTGTATTGGCAGACGCACGACATGGCGGAGGTCTCGCTGGACGGGGCGTTCCAAGAAGTGCAAGTGAAGGAATTGAAAGGAAACTGATATATGTCAATCTTGATGAAGAAGCCTCGAATCGAGGAAATCGCTGACGCGCTTGGGGACGCGAAGAAGACGCTCCTAGGCGTTTTGGACGGCCCTGGCGAATACGCCCGGTTCGACTTGGAGAAAGGCCCGCTTCCGGTCGGAGGCGCGCCGTTGGTCAGGCGCTCGATCCTCTCCTATAAGGGCAGGGAATACCCCGGCGTGTACCTGCGCACGACTTTGGGCTCGCATTTCATCGAAGTGTCCGGCAAGGAAGAGTGCGCGACCTACGAGGTCGATGAGGCCAATAGGAGCCTAAAGAAGGTCGATGAGCCCCTGTCCGCTGAAGAGCTC
>SFOL01000108.1 GCA_004552385.1 Bacteroidales bacterium
GTGGAGGAGCTTACCGGCCGCCTGATGAACGGCCTGGAGGAGGCCACCAGCGGGCACGTATCCATCGACGGACACGCCATGACCCATCGTCACCGACCAGGGTATATAATTCTGCTTCAGGGTCATCGTCATCTTGGCATTGTTGGAGTCATATTTCGGTATGTAACCGAAGAGCAACTGCGTCTCCCACTGGCGATGCTTGCCATAATCCCAGCCCACTCCAAAGGAGAACAGTCCCATGTTGCCACAAGTCTGCAGGACGGTTTGCGTAGGAATGAGTGCTCCCCAGTAGCGGCGATAACGGTGAATGCGGTTGTCATAGCGACTATGTTTCACCACCGTGTCGCGAGCAGCCAACGCTGTATCTGCCACGGCGTTCTGTTGCGCCTGAACACATGCAGGCATCAGAAACAAAAGAAGAAATATCCTAAAAATCAATAATCTCATAGCTGTAATCGTCGGGAGTAATGGTAAATATATAATACTTTCGCTCCTTGGCACTCGCTGTCATATAGAAGATAGTACCGTCATCATAGAGGTCCTGTATGCGAATGTGATGGCCATGACCGTCGAGACAGAACATCAGCTGGGGCAGTTTGTGGATGTAATCATTGAAGGGCTCTGCCACGTTATTGTTGAACTGCTCGGTGAAAGGAGGAGCATGCATACAAACGACTGAGCGGTCGAACTCATCTGCCCGATTGGTCCACTCGGCCTTGATAAAGTCGAAATTGGGAACTGGTTGCGAATAATCGTACTCGATGGCATTGGTATTGAGGCACACAAACTTCACTCTGCCTGCGATAAAAGCAAAGTCGGGATTGCCAAAAGTCACCAGGTAAGCCTTTGTCCCTGTACCGAGACAGTCGTGATTGCCCAAGAGTGCCAATCACAAAGTCGATATCTGGCCTGCGGTTGATGTCGCTCACCTCGTCACTCAGGTCATTGAGCCACTGGTGTGAGTCGCTGATAAAGGCGAAACGAAAGGTGGTTTTGTCCTTCGTCGCCTCCTCTATCTTCACTATCTGCTTGGCGTTGACATTCTTCTCTCCCTTGATATTCACATCATAAGGATGCACGTCGAACACCTTGTCACAACTGACGAGCGACAGCCCCAACAGGCCAACCATCGCCCAGATAAATTTCATCTTTCTTTTTTTCATACGGCTGCAAAGGTAATCAAAAAAACTGAATTACGAAATAGTTTTGCATTCGAAAAGAAATCAAAGAGTACATATATTCCTTATTTCGTGACATTTTGAACAGTCGTTCACCAGATTCAGCCCCCTTAAAAAACGATAAGCCCTGAGAGAGAGAAAAAAACGTGACTCTTGGGGGACGCACAAATAGCTGAGCCCACTTGAAAAAGTCATTTTTGATAATTTCTTCAAATGTAACCATCTGATAATCAAATGGCATTTTGTAGGGAAAAGAACCAAAAACTACTTTAGTTTTGCCCCACACGCCCTGAAGGGGCAGAAGCTCTTAGCCCAGGGCAGCGCCCTGGGTATAATGGCAATCAGCAATGCGCCCTGTAAGGGCAAAAGCTTTAAATAGTGCCAGGAGGTTTAAAGCTTTTGCCCTTACAGGGCGACAGGTTTGGGAACATGATAACCCAGGGCGCTGCCCTGGGCTAAGAGCTTCTGCCCTTTCAGGGCGTGCTGCTTGTAATCGGACAATATGTTGACTATGGAAAGATGAAACAGGTGGACAAGAACAATGTACAGATGGGCGAGTTCTCTGCCAAAGACATTGCTGTGGCTGGCTATCCATTGCCCTGGGCTAAGAACTTTTGGGCCTTCAGCCCGTACATAAACCACTTGCGAAACTTGAGCAAACAGAATGTTCGCTGGGCTCCTAAGGAAGCTATCCCTCCCAAATCTCATAAGAGAACGGAAAGGCAAGGGCATCCGCCTGCATCTGAGAAGCATCCGCATTCCATACTGCCGAGGCGCAGCCCCCCTTCAAGAAATGAACCCGGGCGGAGAGCGCCTTGCGGAACACACGATAACTCTTGAGACAACGGTCGGCATCGGCTTGCTGGATGAAGAAAACATATCTGTTGAGAGGATGGGAAGCCATGACGGAAGCGATGCGTGTAGCCAACTTCTCGGCTGACTGGGGACCAATTTTCGCAAAGATGTACGAGAAATGGAAGAAGATGACCGTAGGAACGCTGGACAAGGCTTTCCAATCATCGTCATTCAACTCCTCAAAATGGCTCAGCTTGTGATAAACCACCCGGTCGGCGTAAGCGGCATGAAGCATCCGCTCGCCCATCTGATGCATGCTCTCCGAGATGTCGACTGCCTCGTACTCCAAACATCCTATCCTGTCGCCGAAAACCTGCATGAAAGCCAGGGCATTGGTGGCCGGTCCGCAACCCAGATGCACCGAGATGGTGCGCAGGGAGGTGGAGGAGAGCCTCTCCTCCACCCACTCCCGAACCGAGCCGTACATCAGCTTGGCGCAGGCATAGTGGGCTGGCATCATGTTGTGACAGTAAACGAGCACCTGGTCGGCGGGCGTGAAGGTGCGCATCCGGTTTCTGCCCGAGGTGTCCTTGAGGTCGGTCTGAATGATTTTGGATTGCACGAAATGGCTCCTGCCATAGTCGATGAGCGCCTGGTTGGTGGCAAACTCGTTGCCCAGAACATACTGGGGCCAACGGGTCATCGCATCGCCCTTGACGGGCTCTTCGACGACCGTACGAAACGTACGGTCAAAGGTTTCATCGGATGATAATTCCCCGACCGGGAAAACCGCATTTCTCTGTCCATCGCAAGAGCCGAGCGAATCGAGCGAGCCGACAGAGCCGACAGAATCGAGCGCCCCTGCTTCCCCAACGACAAAGTTTCCGCTCACATAGTCGCTGGGCGAGATGTCGAAATAGCTCTGCCTGTTACGGGCAAACTCCATGAGCTTGAAGAAGATGACGTTCTCGCGCAGGAGTCTGGCGTTGCCGATCATGATGAGATGTTTCATGGCACGGGTCATCGCCACGTTGAGCTTGCGGTCGATGATTTCGCCCGACGCACGGTCCACATACTGGTTGCCGGTGAGGAATCCCAACTGATAGTATTTCCTGATGGTGAAGCCGTAGATGATGTTCTCGCACTGGCTTCCCTGATAGCGCTCCACGGTGTCGATCATGATGTCGTGGAGCGGTTCGATGTGGTAGCTGTCTATCTCGTTGCGTATGGTGGAGATCTGATTGCGATAGGGCACGATGATGCCCACCGTGCGGTCTTTGTCGAAGCCCTCTGGATCCATGAGGTAGATGCGATGCACCGTGGCGGCGATCATCCTGGCCTCGATGAGATTCACCTTGTCGGAGGTCTCCTGCAGCCATGGGTCGAGTCCTGTCTGTCGTGGCTCGGGATAGGTGACGAAGGCGATGCGGCGGGTGGTGAGCAATGCCTCCAGCCCGTCGTTGCTCTCAGAGGTGAGCGGCGTGGGCTCCTCCTGATAAGGCAGGGGCACGGGGATGAGCTTGTTCTGATAGAAGGCATAGTTGGGGAAGATGGCTATCTCGCGGTGCATACGTCCCTGGCGGGTGAGCATGTAGCTGTACTCGTTGTTGACACCCTCGGAGCGATAAGCCTTGATGAGGCGCTCGAAGAGCGAGAGCCGGCAGTCGGTGAGGTGGATGGCCCGCAGGTTGGGTTCCTGCACCATGGATTCCGACTCCTGTTGCTGCACGACGGCTGGCAACTGTTTCTCGTCGCCTATGAGCACAAACTTGGCGATGGCGTGCTCGCCCGTGCGTACATTCTTCGCCGAGAGCAGACCTACGATCTGTGGCTCGAGTATCTGGGAGGCCTCGTCGACAATAGCCAGGTCGAAATGCTTGATCGACAGGAGGGCTATCTGACTGTTGAAGGCTGTGGTGGTGCCGCAGAACACACGGCAACGCTCTATCATCTGCCTGATCTCACGGCCGTCGCGGCACGCTTCTGACCGCTTGCCGAGCAGGTGGGAGCGGTAAGCCTCATGACAGCCCAGCTCGCTGCCCAAGCGCACAAAATCGATGCCCTCGCCTACCAGTTTGCTGCACATCTCGTCCACAGCCCTGTTGGTGAACGAGAGCAGCAGTACCGACGTGCCTTCCTCCATGAGCTGTTCCTTCAGCACGTTGACCATGCCGAAGGAGGTCTTACCCGTGCCGGGAGGTCCGATGATGAGGAAGAGGTCCCGGGCCTGCTTCACGCGCAGCACCAGGTCGTTGAACTCCGTGTTGCCCTGGCTGGCGTAGTCGCCCTGGAGTGTGAGTGTGGTGTCAACCCTCGGCTTGCGCTGCAACAGGAGCAAGTCCTTGCGTTCCTGACGGGCTTCGAGGAAGAGTTGAAGACCCTGATAAAGAGCACGGTACGACGATTCCATAAAGTCATGCTCTATCGCCCACACCTCGCCATCGAACACCTCGCGCTGGGTCTGCGGATTGCGGAGCGACACCTCTACCCTCGCCTCGTGAATGTCGACGATCGACCCACGGAACACATAGTGGCGCGTGGCGTTGGGCTCGCCCTCAAGGGTGGGATTGTAGGCATAGAAGAAGACGATATCGCCCTTGCGGAAGTTGGACACGTCCTTGTCCTGTCCGTCGGCGAAGGCGAACTCCACCCGCTCGATGGGCATTCCCTTGACCTGTCGGAGGGGCATCATTCGCAGGTCGCAATAGATGTTGCCGGCGTTGCGTCGCTCGTCGAGTGTGGAGTTCCATACCGAGGCGAATCCCGACTCCTCCTTGGTTCGGTTGCCCACCTTGGAGAGCATCTGCTCGTTTTCCACAAAGGTGAGGAAGCGGTAGTAATAGTCTTTCTCCAAGGGTGTGGCCGTGCGCACCCGGTCGAGCAGCGCCTGCAGCTGTGGCCGCTTGTAGCGTTCCCACAACGTTCCGCTCTCGCCCGGACATACGAGCTCGGGGGTGAGCGACTCGAGAATGCGGAAGCCGCCACGCGTGAGGAGCAGTTCGAGCCAGGCCACCTGGTTGCGCAACCTGAGCGCCTTGAAGAGCAGGTCGGGTGCCGAGGCGATGTCGAGCAGGCTGTTGGCGTACTTCGAGTAGAGCATGTAGGAATGGAAGTCCTTGTAGGCCACGCCGTAGTTGTATCTGAAGATGGCACGATAGAGCAGTGCCTGCACATAGTGGTCGGGGCGAATGTGGGGTGTCTCGGGGCTCGACTTATAGGACGCCTTGCCCGATTTCTGCTCCACCATGAGCGTGAGGTCTTTCTGAATGAAGTCCATACGGGCCTGCAGTCCGAGTGTGGGCGAGAAGAAGGAAGGCTCCAGGATGGTGTTCTTGCCGTCGCGCCTGAAGGCTACCGACGAGGCCTCGGCCAGGGCTCCCTGCACGGCACGGCGAATGTGCTGGCGCTGCAGTTCGGCATCGGCACGGAAATGGTCTGAGAGGGGTGTCACGGCGAGGCTCACGGCATTGCGGGCGCAGAAGTCGGCCATGCTCTTCTCGTAGGGACGGTCTACGTGGTAAACCTCCTCGTCGAGCAGCTGTCCGGCAAAGTTACCCAGCATGATAGCCTCGTTGCTGAAGGCGGGCGCCAGCTTCCTGAGCATGTAGGCGTAGGGGGTGGCGGTCTCCTGCTCGGAGAAGCATCCTGCCAGGGAGGTGACGTCTATCAGATAGTCGGGGTTGTAGATGATGATGGCGGGATAGATGATGCCAGCCTCCTCGCGGGGCAGGATGAGGTTGAGCTGTTCGCCCTTGAGCAGGATGTCGGCCAGATAGGCTCGGTCGCCCAGCGCATACGGGTTGTCGGCCTTGCGATAGTAGATGCGGCACGACTCGCCCGTCTCGCTGTCGGTGGCTGTGATGAGGGTGTCGTCCCAGGTGTCGATGATGACCCGCATCTCGCTGCCCTTGCGATAGAGCGGACGGTAATAGGAAGCCACGACATAGGGGAAACGATGGTCGAGACTGGCGGGCACGGGAATGTCGTAAACGAGAGCGATAAACTTGCACAGGGCGGCTGTGTCGTGGGCGACAGACTGGCGCAACTCTTCATCGGTGAGTACGGCTTCGGGGGCGTTCTGAGCCTGCCGTGGGGCATTCAAAGTCTGAAGGGGGCCATTCTGAGCTTGTCGTGGGGTGTTCTGCAGACGGCGCAAGCGGATGCGGAAGGCGTTGACCGAAGCCGAGAGAGAGGCGTCGCGCATCTTGTCGCGGTTCTCGGTGAGAAGATAGTCCACCTTGGCGAAGAAGCCGGCAAACTTGGTCTTCGACTGCTGCAACTTTCCCTCCACGGCCTGATGGAAAACCTCGCTGAGCAGACGGTAGCGCAGACGGATGTCCACTCTCCACGTGCAGCCCTGCCAGGCTCTCTCCTGCCGTCTGCACATCGTAAGCCTCTATCCTGAGTCGGCGGGGGATGTCGCGCATCTGCTCGGCTGTAAAGATCTGTGCGCCCTGACTTCTGCTGCTGGGGGTTGTGCCCTGACTTCTGCGGCTGAGGACAGCTCCCAGGTGGCGGTTGTCGCACACGGAGAGCCACTTCCTTACATTCTCCGAGAGGCCCGAGGCGTCGATCTCCGCATCCCGGCTGAACACGACCACCACTCCCACTTCGAGGCGCTCACATCCGAGATATTTGCGCAGTCCTGCGGCAGTTCGGCTTCG
>SFOL01000029.1 GCA_004552385.1 Bacteroidales bacterium
GAAGCTGTTTTGAAATAGACGAAAATTATTGATATATGGTAGTTTAAATTATTGATTATCAGTTGGTTAACTGAAATATTATTCGTAACTTAATGAGTGCCAACAAATTAATGTTATGAAGTCAATTTCAGCCAACCTCACTGATAAGCAATGGGAAATTATCGAAAAAATCATAGAGCCGCAAGAAAGGCGACGGAAACATTCACTGAGGGAGATAATTAACGGTTTGATGTATATGCTCATAACCGGATGCCAATGGCGCCTGCTGCCCGGTCATTTCGCACCCTGGCAGACCGTCTATTACTACTTCCGCAAATGGAAGCTCGAGGGGGTCTTGGAGCAGCTTACGGATTATCTGGTCGGGGTTGTCAGGAGGTTTTCCGGGCGGGCTGAGAGCCCCAGCCTGGGCATCATAGACTCCCGTTCCGTCGGCACGTCGCACCACGCGGACCCGTCCTGCAAAGGCATTGACGGCAACAAGAAAGTCAAGGGGAGGAAGCAGCACATTGTGGTTGACTCGCTCGGCCTTCCGCTGGCCATCGACGTGCATCCCGCCAACGTGCATGACAGTAAGGGCGCAATGGGCGTGATAGCGAAGATGCGGGGCAAACAGCCGAAACTGAAAAAGATCATCGCCGACGGCGGCTACCGCGGTGAACTGGGCGAAAAGGTACGCAAAAGATTTGGGTGGGAGTTCGAAGTAGTACTCAGATCCGACAACCACTCGAACGAGTTTCGCCCGGCACACAAGAGATGGGTTGTAGAGCGTTCCTTCTCTTGGCTTGAGAATTTCAGGAGGCTCACCACGGACTATGAGTTCCTTGCAGAATCTTCTGTCGCGATAGTCCAACTGGCTTTTATACGTATCATGCTTAACAAGATTATCTAATCATTTCAAAACAGCTTCTGACCTCCGCCATGCCCTTGGAGCGTGCCACTTGCGCCTCGCGCCCCTTGAGGCACCGCGGGACGATGATGCCGCCGCGCCCGGGGCCGGATATGAGATCGGGGGTTATGTCGCGGTCGTAGGCGTAGGCGGGTCCGAGATGCTCATAGTCACCCGTTGCCCAAAATATGTTGGCCTGCGCGCCATCGGGGAGACCCTTGCTGCGGGTGTGATCCTTGAGCAGGGCCGAGAGCAGACCGGGTGCGAGAGAGTCAACGAAATCTTCGAGGACGTCAGCGTCGGGAGCGACCATCATTATGACTTAATTTTGCCTCGGGGCTATGTAGTTATCGAGGCTTAGGCATACCTCGGTTGCGAATTCGACACCGCCACGCATGGCGGCGAGGAGAGTGGAGACGAACGAAGTGCCGCCCACCACGGATGACGAGACTCCGGCCGAGAGGAGTCCGCACACGGTGCCGGCATTGAAACTGTCGCCCGCCCCGATGGTCGATACCGGCTCAATGGGACGCGCGTCGACGTGCCACTCGCCCTCCGGCGTGAGGAGAGTCGCCCCCGAGCCGCCCTGGGTGCAGATGAAATATGGGCAGAGGCGGCTGATGACGTCGCGGTAGGCCTGTCGCCAATCGGGCGTACCGAGCATAATCTCGACATCCTCGTCCGACCCCTTGACCACGTGGGCGAGGCGCATATTCTGCTCTATGGACGGCCAAAGAGCGGAGGCCTCGGCGCGATGCGAGGCTCGGAAGTTGACGTCATAGAAAAGGAGCGCGCCCTGCGACCTGGCCGTCTCGATGACGGGCAGCACCTCGGCCCTGAGTCCGGGGTTGATGGCGAAATAGGAGCCAAAGAGCAGGATGTCGCCCTCGGCGAAAGAAGGCATGGCGAAACGGATGCGCTGCGCCTTATAGTCTTTGTAGAATTCGTAGTTAGCCTTTTTGGCCTCGTCGAGGAAAGCGAGGGCGAGGTGGCTCTGGCATCCCGCATTGACGGTCACGAGCGAGTCGTCGACACCATTTTGCCTCATGAAGCCCCTAATTATCCGCCCGACGGCATCGTCGCCCATCTCGGTGATCATGGAGGCGGGATGTCCGGCGCGCGCCACCGAGATCATTGCGTTATAGACCGATCCGCCCGGCTTTGCGCTGAGCGGCTGATTGCCGTCGTCGAAAACGATGTCGAGCACCGTCTCTCCAATTCCTACTACTTTAGGCATACGTCAGTGTGTTATAATCATTAATGAGCGAGCGAGATGGGGCGTCTCACGCCGATGCGCTACGCTCCAATTATCTCCTGAAGCTCAAGCCAACGCATCTCCATCTCGTCAATGGAGTCTTTGACCTTGCCATATTCGTCAGACAGCTCCATAATCTTCTGAGGGTCAGACTCGCCGCCGGCAAGCAGAGCCTCAATCTCCGCCTTGCGGGCGTTGAGCCGGGGGAGCTCGGCGTCGATCTTCTCGAGCTCTTTCTTTTGGGCGTATGAGAGCTTTGCCGGTCGCGCGGCACGCACGTTTTTTGCCTGCGCTGTCTCGGCGGCTGGAGCTTGCGCGGCTGCTTTGGCCTGGGCGGCCTCGCGTTGCTGGCGCTCCTCCTCTTTCCGCCACATGAGGTATTCGCTATAGTTGCCGGGAAAGTCTTTGACACCGCCAGCGCCATCGAGAACGAAGAGGTGGTCTGCCACCTTGTCTACGAAGAACCTGTCATGCGAGACGATGATGACGGTTCCGCCGAACGATGTGAGATAGTCTTCGAGGACGTTGAGCGATAGAATGTCGAGGTCGTTTGTTGGCTCGTCAAGCAGGAGGAAGTTAGGTTGGCGCATAAGGACCGTGACGAGGTAGAGCCTCTTGCGCTCGCCTCCCGAGAGGCTCTCGACGCGGACGTGGTGCATCTCGTTGGGGAAGAGGAACTGGCGGAGGAACTGCGCGGCCGGCACGGTGTGCCCCCCTTCTTTCTCAATCTGATCGGCGATGTCCTCAATGACCTCGAGAACCGTCTTGTGCGGTGCGACGGAGATGCCGCCCTGACGGTAATATCCGGTGACGACGGTGTCGCCAGTCTCAATACGTCCGGAGTCGGGGCCGAGGCATCCCGTTAGCATATTGAGCATTGTGGACTTGCCGCTGCCGTTTGGCCCGACGATGGCGACCCTCTCGCCCCTGGCGAACTTATAGCTGAAGTCGTTAATAATAGTCCTGCCGGCGAACTCCTTGTGGAGGTCGAAGGCGTCGACGACTTTGCGTCCGAGCCTTGCGCTGCCGAACTCAAGCGCGAAGCTGCGCTCGTCTCTGACCTTTTTGGCGCGTTCTTGCAGTTTCTCGAAAGCGTCGATTCTGAACTGCGCCTTAGTGCCTCGCGCCTGAGGCATACGGTTGATCCACTCTTGCTCGCGCCTAAGGAGGTTTCTTGCCTTGGCCACCTCAGCCTGGCGGGAGTCCATTCGCTCCTGGCGCTTCTGGAGGTAGTAGGCATAGTTGCCGTCGTAGGCGAAAATATGGTGATCGTCAAGCTCGAGAATGCGGGTGCAGACGCGGTCGAGGAAATAACGGTCGTGCGTGACCATGAGGAGCGTGGCCGAAGAGCGGCTGAGATACTCCTCGAGCCACTCAATAATCTCGACATCGAGGTGGTTGGTAGGCTCGTCGAGAATAAGAAAGTCGGGCTCGGAAAGCAGAAGGTTGGCTATAGCGATACGCTTTCGCTGTCCTCCGGAGAGCTGGCCCACCTTCTTGTCGAAGTCAGTGATATATAGGCGACTGAGCATCTGCTTAGCTCTGCTTTCATAGTCCCAGGCCTTCAGTGCGTCCATCTTCTCGATGAGCGCGGGAATCGAGTCGTCGTCATGCCTTGCAACGGCCGCCTCGTAGTCCCTGACTAATTGCGCGGCAGGGTTGTCTGACGCGAAGACCTGCTCGAGCACCGTCATTTCGGGATCCATGGCGGGATCCTGTTGCAACCATCCGACGCGGATCTGGTCGTTCCATATAATCTTACCCGAGTCGGGCACCTCGTGATCGCCCGCGGCTCCGGAGCGCGCCCCCGAGAGCATGCTGAGGAGGGTGCTCTTGCCCGCGCCGTTGCGAGCCACGAGCGCGACTTTCTGCCCCTCGCTTATTCCGAAAGATATGCCGTCAAAAAGAGTAATGTCGCCCCAACGGAAGCGGAGATCCTCAACAGAGAGATAGTTCATTGTGAATGATGATAAGGAAAGATGTGAATTGGCGGCCTCTCGCCTGACGCAAAAAACCGAGAAAGGCGCACAGGCACCCTACTCGGCAAAGACTTTTTGCAACAAGACCTCGTCTATAAACCGTCGGCCGCGCCGCAGGTGCTGCCGTAGCACGCCCGCCCTCTCATAGCCCGCGGCGAGGAAGAGCGCGAGGCTCGGAGCGTTGTCGGCCGCTATGGTGACGGCCACACTGTGGGCAAAGAGAACGTCGCGTGCGAAAGCCTCGACGAGAGCCACCGCCTCGGTGGCGTAGCCATTGCCACGGCTGCCTGGCTCAATGAGGACGCCGAGCGAGCAGTGCATATTGAGCGGGTCGAAATCAAAAATGTCAATGCACCCGACGGATACGCCATCGGAGAGCGAATCTATCATAAACCTGACCTGCCTGGTTTGCCAGACGTCGAGGTCGGAATGCTCTATGAGCGACTTGACATCGGAGAGCGAGACGGGCCACCTGCGGTCTCCCGCCTCCCATGTGTCGGTATTGTTCTCCCACTCGAAGAGCAGATCGGCATCGGAGGGTTCAAGGGCGCGCAGGCGCACTTTGTCACCAAGCATAAGAGGTTATGGCTCAGATTAGAAAGGACATGACCTGCATATTACAATTTGTCCGCACGGCGCAAAGAGCCTCGCCCGGCATCGTCGCCTCCGGAGGGCTTGACGAACTTGTCATATTGCTTAGCGTTTCTGGCGAAAGCATCGGAGTAGCGCGTGGAGCGTCGTATCTTCTTTTGCGCCTTGAAGGCGTCGCGGTAGGAGCGGAAGGACCCATAGGAGTAGACATACCACCCGTCTCTGTACTTATATTCCAAGACGCTGTCGGGCTCCAGTCCGCGCCCGAGCAGGGAGAAGTCGAGAGGTCGGCGCAGGCTCATGAGCTGAACCGTGTAAGGGCGGTCGTCGTCAGGCCGGTCAGAAAGGCTTGCGGCGTGCCGATATGTGAGGTTGTCGGAAGGGCGGCGAGCGCAACCCATGGCGTCGCCCCCCTCAAAGACGAACGGTGCTATATTGACCGTCGATTGCGAAGCGTAGTAGCTTTGGCTCTTGAGTGTGGCCACGTGGGCGAAGAGGGAGTCGGACCCGCAATAGGCCACCAAGTCGTAGGTTCCGCCGGCCTCGACGATGGTGACGAAGTTGCCCGAGTGTACATTGGGATGCCCGATGCCGATGATGTCGCCGTCATGAATGGTGACCACGGTGACGTCTTCGAGATTTGGAGCCTTGACGAGGGCGGCGATGACGGCCATCCTGTTTTGCTCCGGCTGGTCATACTCAACCTCATAGAGGTCATAAGACGGTGCTTTTGAGTTGTCGTTCCAACGGATGGAGGCGTAGTATGCCCTGTCGCGGTCGATTGATGGCGAGAAGTAGAGGTCGTCGTCGGGCGAATTGATGGGGAAACCTATGTTAGTGGAGACTTTGAACTCCCCCTTGTCGCTCTCCGGGGCGTAGAAAATGTCGTATCCGCCCATCGTGTTGTGTCCGCGCGAGCTGAAATAGAGGATGCCCGTCTGGGCGTGGAAGAACGGAGCGTCCTCGTCCTCCTCGGTGTTGACACCCGGGCCAAGGTTAAGCAGCTCCCCCCAAAGACCGTTAGGAAGCCTGCGTGACCTGTAGATGTCTTTGCCGCCGAAACCTCCGGGGCAGTCGGAGGAGATGAAAAGCTCCTGCCCATCGTGCGTTATGAAAGCGAAGTCCTCGTTATAAACCGAGTTGACCGGTTCGGGGAGCGGAGTCGCTGGCTGCCATTTCCCGGTGGCGGTGTCTTTGCGAGAGACGTAAATGTCTCCATTGTGCGAGAGATACATCTCGGTGCCGTCGGCCGAAATGGAAGTAGCGGTCTCCTGTCCAGCCTTCCCACTCTCGTCAACTACGAGTCCGGAAATCTGCGTTGCCGGCCCCCAGTTGCCGCCGTCCCATTTATTACCTTGGCGCACAGAGAGGTATACACCCTCTTCCGACTGGCCGTCATCGAAAATGATCGTCTTGTCGGCGTCTTTCTTTGGCCGACGAGACGTGAAGAACATGGAGTCCTCGTTGGCGGTGAGGACCGGCTTGTAGTCGTTGTTTGAAGAGTTGACGGCGTCGCCCGCATAGCGCATGACGAGGTGCACCGGCTGGTTCATAAGGACGATGGCGGACTCGCAAATCATCCTTTCGCGCTTGATCATGTCGGTGTAGGCCTTCAGGGAGTCGACTTTTTCAATCTCATCATAGATGGCGATGGCCTCCTTAGGCTTACCACAGAGTTGCTTGGCGCGCGCCATGGCGAGGTTGAGTTCGATGCGCGCATCGTCCCACGTCTCATTGTCGTCCAACTCATTGACCCTGTTGAGGAAGAAAAGGGTGGAGTCCGGGTTACCGCTTGCGTTGATGTAGCATACGCCAAGGTTGTAAGCCACGCTGAGGTTCTCGGGATATTTGTCATAAAGCCCCCTGAGAATGACTATGGCACCCCTGTTATCGCATTTGTCGGCCATTTTGATAGCAGAGCGGAAAGCCTTGCTGTCATCAGGCGTCATTTGTTCTTGTGAGAAAGAAGGAGCCTCCGCCATTGCGAAAAGCGCGACTGAGAGGCATAGGGTTTTGAAACGGTATTTAGTCATGACGCAGATCTGCGGTTTCATCGTGTGAAATTAGTCAAAACTTATCAGAAAAAGCCATAAAAAGGGCGAATGATGTGAAAGATTTTTAGTCTTTGGCGACTAATTTTAGCAATTAGGTTAAAAAAGCGACCTGGATATGACAAACAACGCCAAATAGCCCTCCCCGACATCAACGTCGGAGAGGGCAACTGACAATAATTACACTAACACGACCCGCCCCACTCGTCATGACTTGCGCAAGCCAGGACTGTAGCCCCGGCGAGAGGGGCGGCGACATGATACCTTTGAAAAAAACAATTCGGAGAGTGCGGACGCGTCAGATTCCAGCCCCGTCGGTGAAGCTCATGCTGAGGGCTCGGCTCTGCAAGATGACGGAACCGGGCGCCACGCTGTGAGTAAGCCAGACGTTGCCGCCGATGACGGTGTCGTGGCCAATTGTAATACGGCCAAGGACGGAGGCGTTGGAGTAGATGGTGACGTTGTCCTCAATGATAGGGTGCCTGGGCACGTTGAGCAGCATTCCGTCATCACCGCGCGAGAAGCTCTTGGCCCCGAGCGTGACGCCCTGGTAGAGCATGACCCGGCTGCCGATGACGCACGTCTCGCCGATGACGATGCCCGTGCCGTGGTCGATGCAGAAGTGGTCTCCTATGGTGGCACCTGGGTGGATGTCGATGCCCGTTAGAGAGTGCGCGAGCTCCGAAATAATGCGCGGTATGACCGGCACGCCCATGACGAGCAGCTCGTGCGCCGTCCGGTAATGCACCATAGCCTGGACCATGGGGTAGCAGAAGATCACCTCGCCAGAGCTTTTGACGGCCGGGTCGTTGTGGAGCATGGCGTCGACATCGGTATAGAGCAACCGCTTGATCTCGCCAAGCCTCTCAATAAAACCCAGAGTCAGCTCTTCGGCCCTGCCCGCCATGTCTTGCTCGGATGAGTTGGTGCCGAAAGCGAGACCTCGGGCAATCTGGACCTTGAGCATCTGCGACAGTTGCTCGACGGCCATGCCGACGACGCACCGCCGGATGTCTCCCACGGCCAGCCTCTTATCAAAGAAACCCGGGAAGACGATGTCTTTGACGAGCGCCACGATGCGCGTGAGAGACTCGACAGAGGGAAGCGACGCCCCGCCGCGGGCGGCCACGGTCTCCTCGCCCAAAGAGACCTCGGACAATCGGCTGACAGCGGCCTGAAGGCGGTCGGCCACAGCATTTTGCTTATTATTATTCACCGGATAGATTTAAATGGATACGAGTGAGGGCAAAGTTAATCTATATTCGTAAAAAGCGGAGGCTGCGGGCCGGGACGCCGTCAGTCGTCGACAACGTCGACGTTGAACTTCTGAACCTGCCCTCCAACTATGCGGAAAGCGTTGAAGACGGGATCTTCGGCTTGGAGGGAGAGAATGCAGTAAAGAATAGAAGGATCGTTGGCCAGGCGGATGTCCTCCTGGCTGGGGCGCGACGGGCTGGCGGGGTGGCTGTGCCAATTGGCAATGATCCGCCGCCCCTCGGCGCGCGCCGCCCTGAGGGCGGCGAACTGCTCGGCTGGGACGAAAGAGAAGTGCTCAGGGCTGTGGTCGGCGTTGGTCATGGGGAAATGCTCAACGGCGAGGTCGGCATCGTCGGCCGTCCCGAAAAGGTATCCGCAGCTCTCGTTTGGCAATTCGGCCCGCGCCTGGGCGAGAAGGGCCTCGAAGGCAGAACGTTTGATGCGCATGGTGGTTCATTTTTTGTGCAAGTCGCACACTGCCTGCTCGTAATCAATGAGTTTGGTGACGGTGGGGTGCGAGCCGCACACGGGGCATTTGTCAGTCTTATGGACGTTGATCTTGCGAAAGTCCATGGTCTTGGCATTGAATGTCAGGAGCTTATCGGTAAGCAGCTCGCCCACGCCTGTGAAATATTTGAGGGTCTCGGCAGCCTGGATGGTGCCGAGCATGCCCGCTATGGCTCCGAGGACTCCGGCCTGAGAGCACGTGGGGACGAGACCCGGAGGTGGCGGCGCGTTGAAGACGCAACGGTAGCACGCGTGGCCAGGCACGTATGTCATCGTCTGGCCCTCAAAACGGAGAATGCCACCATGGCTGAAGGGCTTGCCCGCCATGACGCAGGCATCGTTGATAAGGAACTTGACGGGGAAGTTGTCGGTGCCGTCGACTACGAAGTCGTAGTCCTTGACGATGTCGAGGGCATTGTCGGCACGGAAGAGGTCGTTGTATGTGATGACGTTGACGTGCGGGTTGATGGCCTTGATCTTGGCGGCTGCGCTTTCCACCTTGGGCCGCCCCACATCCTCCGTAAAGTGGCATATCTGCCTCTGGAGGTTGGAGACGTCGACGACGTCGAAATCAACAATGCCGATGGTGCCGACACCCGCTGCGGCCAGATAGAGCGAGACGGGGGCACCGAGCCCACCCGCCCCCACAATGAGGACTTTTGCGGCGTGGATTTTCCCCTGTCCCTCGATGCCGACATCGGCAAGGAGTATATGGCGGCTATACCGCTCAATTTCTTCTTCTGAAAAATCGTACATAAGCAATGAATGTGTTAGAATTGGCCTCCGCCCATGAAATAAAGGAAGTCGATGCTGTCGCCGTCGTTGAGTGTCCTGGTGTCGAAATCAGTCCGGTCGACGAACTCCTCGTTGACCTGGACCGAGACCATCTCGGGCTGCAGCACATTGTTGAGCTTGATGAGCTCGGCCACGGTGATCGGGGTCTCAACCTCTTGCACATTGCCGTTAACAGTAATCTTTGCCATTGTCTTTGCTTGTCGTTTTAGTGTTTTACAATTGTCAGTTTTGTCGTCCGCTCTTTTATTTTTCGGACAATGCAAAGTTACAGACGCGGCCTGGGGCGGGGTATAACAAACGCATGGCAAAATAGTTACCACAAACGTGGGATGCGAGGCGGGTCCGCCTCGGGCTAACTTTGCGACATGGGGGAAAAGGGCGCTCGAACGCCCCGCCCCGAATGGCATAAGATATCACAAATATAAGAAACAGCAAACAATGTCGCAAAGCTACGAAACAGTGGTGACCCACGTGGAATACGAGTCTCCGGATGCCCACGGGGCACTGACCATGCCCATATATCAAAATGTGGCGTTCGAGTTCAATGATGCTGAGCGGATGCACCTGGCGTTCGCGGGCAAAAGCGGTGGGCACGCCTACTCGCGGATAACGAACCCGACAGTCTCGAACTTCGAGAGGAGAATAAAAACGGTAAAGAAGGCCATGAGCGTGACGGCTGTGAACACAGGCATGAGCGCAATAGCGGGCACGCTGCTGAGCCTGTGCAAGGCGGGCGGCAACGTGGTGACGAGCAAGCACCTGTTTGGCAACACGATAAGCCTGATACGAGACACGCTGGGCCCATTCGGCGTGGAGCTGAGGCTGGCCAACCTGACAAAGCCCGACGAGGTGGAAGCCTCGGTTGACAGTAAGACTTGCGCCATATTCCTGGAAATAATAACGAACCCCCAACTGGAGGTGGCGGACCTGAAAGCCCTAAGCGAGGTGGGCAAGAGACACGGCGCCCCGCTGGTGGCAGACACGACCGTGATACCCTTCACCGAGTTCGACGCCAAGGGTCTCGGCGTGGCCATTGAGATATTCTCGAGCACCAAATACATATCGGGCGGCGGGACGAGCTTGGGCGGCGTGATAATAGACTATGGCCAGTTCGGCTGGAAGGGTCACTACCGACTGGCGGAGAAGGCGTCCTCGGCTGGCGCATTCGCTTTTACAGCCACTCTGCGCGGCCACGTGGCCAGGAACGTGGGGCTGGTGATGACCCCGCAGGTGGCCTACATGCACAGCCTGGGGCTCGAGACTCTTCGCATACGTTTCCGCCACCAGTCCGCCACGGCCAAGAGGCTTGCCGAGCTGCTCAGGGGCGAGGACTTCGTGAGGCGTGTGAACTACACGGGGCTGGAAGACAACGCATATCACACCTTGGCGACAAGGCAGTTTGGCGAGGCTCAAGGCGCAGTGCTGACGTTCGACTTGGCGGGCGGGCGCGAAGCCTGTTTCGGACTACTCAACCGGCTGAAACTGATAAAGCGCGCCACGAACCTGTTTGAGAACAAGACCCTGGCCATTCACCCCGCAAGCACCATATTCGGCACATTCACGCCCGAGGAGCTGGCCGAGATGGACGTGAGCGAGGAGACCATACGCATATCAGTAGGCCTGGAGGATGCGGCAGACCTGATTGAGGACATAAGGCAAGCCGCCAAAGAGGCGTAGCCCCCCCCTACCCGACTCTATCGGGAGCGAGGAAGCAACCATCCTCGTGGGAGTTGACGACCCCAATGGCCTGCAGGAAGGAGTAGACAATGGTGGAGCCGACAAACCGCATGCCCCGGCTGCGCAAATCGGCCGACACGCGATCGGACAAAGGCGACGTGGCGCGCCCCGTCTCGCGAAGAGAGCGCCTGGAGGTGAAGCCCCAGATGTAATTGTCGAAAGAGCCGAACTGCTCCCTGATGGATATGAATGCGCGGGCGTTAGAGACAGCCGCCTTGATTTTCAATCTGTTGCGTATAATAAGCCGATCTTGGGCGAGGTCGGCGAGCTTAGACTCGGAGTATTGGGCTATGGCCTGATAGTCAAAGCCGTCAAAGGCGCGTCGGAACGCCTCGCGCTTATTGAGGACGCACTCCCACGAGAGTCCGGCCTGGAACGATTCGAGCAGGAGCATCTCGAAGAGGCGTGCGTCATCATGGACGGGCACTCCCCACTCATGGTCGTGATACTCGACGTAGAGGGCGTTGGCCGCATTGCACCATCGGCAGCGCGGCTTGTCGGCGCGAGGAGAGATGGGCATGGCAAAAGAGCTTAAACGTTGATAACAAACGAGCCGCCCCCGGTGACGCACCAGGGGCGGCTTGACTTATATGGCTTTCAGGGAAGCTTATTTATCACCACGGATAGCAGCGATGCCCGGGAGGATCTTGCCCTCCATGTACTCGAGCATAGCGCCGCCGCCAGTAGAGACGTAAGAGACCTTGTCAGCGAGCTTGTTCTTGTTGATAGCAGCCACGGAGTCGCCACCGCCGATAAGGGTGAAGGCGCCATTCTCCTGGGTAGCCTGGGCGACAGCCTTAGCAACGGCAGAGGTGCCCTTGGCGAACTTGTCGAACTCGAAGACGCCCATCGGGCCATTCCAGATGACGGTCTTGCTGTTGGCGATGACGTTGCTGTACTCGGCGATGGTCTGGTCGGCGATGTCGAGGCCCATCCATCCGTCGGGAGTCTCATCGATCTTAGAGACGTTGGTGTTGGCGTCCTTGTCGAACTTGTCGGCGTTGAGGCCGTCCTTCGGGAGGTAGACGTTGACGCCCTTCTCCTTAGCCTCGGCGAGGATCTCCTTAGCGAGGTCGAGCTTATCCTCCTCACAGAGAGAAGCGCCGATCTTGCCGCCCATGGCCTTGATGAAGGTGTAGGTCATGCCGCCGCCGATGATGAGGTTGTCGACGCGGTTGAGAAGGTTCTTGATGATGTTGATCTTGTCAGAGACCTTGGCGCCGCCCATGATGGCGGTGAAAGGCCTCTCGGCGTTGTTGAGGACGCGATCCATGGCTTCAACCTCCTTGTTGATGAGGAAGCCGAACATCTTTGAATCCTCAGGGAAGAAATCGGCGATGACGGCGGTAGACGCGTGCTTACGGTGCGCAGTGCCGAAAGCGTCGTTTACGTATACGTCGGCGTAAGAAGCGAGGTGCTTAGCGAACTCCTTCTGAGCGGCCTTGAGATTCTTCTTGGCGGTTTCATAGTTAGGATCGTCCTTTTCAATGCCGCGGGGCTTGCCCTCCTCCTCAGCGTAGAAGCGGAGATTCTCGAGCAGGAGGATCTCGCCGGGCTTGAGGTTCTTTGCGGCCTCGTCGGCATTGTTGCAATCCTCAGCGAACTGGATCTTGCCGAGATACTTCTCGATTGCAGGGATGATCTGCTTGAGGGAGTATTTGGGCTCCGGGTTATTCTTCGGCTTGCCCATGTGGCTCATAAGGATGGCGGCGCCACCGTCAGCGATGACCTTCTTGATAGTGGGGAGTGCGCCACGGATACGGGTGTCGTCGCTAACCTCGCCAGTCTCCTTGTTGAGGGGCACGTTGAAGTCCACACGGATGATGGCCTTCTTGCCTTTGAAATTGAAATCGTCGATCTTAATCATGACTTTATGATTGAATAATTTTTTCGGTTCATAGCGGAGCAATCCTTTGCGGGATGCTCGCTCCGCCCGCCTTACTTTTTAGGCAAGACCAAAGTTAACCACGCTCCTTAAATTTTGCAAGAAAGGCAGTTTAAATAAAATCAAAAGGGACACGGGCCTACTCACTACGCGCCGCGCGTCTTTTGAACCAGTGGGCGGGGCGAAACAGAATGTCGTGAACGCCAAGGCGTTCGAGCCACATGGCGAAGAGGATGGGGATGGCGGTGGAGAGGATGGTGGAAATAATTACTATTGCGACGAAATGGCAACCGAACGCACCAAAGACAACGCGGAAGCCCGCCGTGAGAAAGCAGTGGAGCAGATAGATCTCTAAACAATATCTGCCGCACAGGGCGAGAGTCCGACAGTCAAGCCACTTAACCGTCTTAAACGCCTGATAGATAAAAACACAAATGCCAAGGGCCACAATGGTGCTCACGACAGGGACTGTGTGAACCATGCCGACGGAGCCGTCCGGGCCATCAGCCCACCCAGGACTCCAGTAAAATGCACAGAGTGTCAAAGAAACGCAGAGAGCAGCTATAGAGACAGGCCAGCCCGGCGCTCGCCCCGCCCGATGAGCGAGAATGCCAAGGCAAAAGAACGATGAATAGAACAACAACCGCCAAATGCAAAAATCTGGCGCCAAAGAAATGAAATCGGCGAAAGCACTGAGAAACAAAGAGACAAGGACCAACGCAAGGAGCGGCACCCGCATCTTTACGGCAAAAGCTGAAATGACATAAAACACGAAAAGCACATACAGATACCAATAAGGGCTGATGGGCAGACGCCAAATAGCAAGCAAATCATCAAACGAGGCTGGCCTATTGACAAATCTGGCGCACAAGACTTTGAACGCCACAATCAATGCCGAGAAAACAACATAAGAGACCGCCAAGTCGGCCAACTGGACTTTTACCTTGGACAACGCGTCATAATAGGCAAGAGAGAAAACGAAGCCACTAATGAGGAAGAAAAGCGGCATATGGAACGCATGAACAGCCTGAAACAAGTGAGGTCCAAAAGAATGCGACACTGGCACGCCCCCGGCGGTCAAAGACCCGGAAAGGACGTGACCGAGCACGACACAGATTATCGCGAAGCCCTTGAGGCTGTCAATCCAGGATAGCCTGCGCGCATCAACGGCGTCTCCAGAATTTGAGGTGCACATGTTTTTTAAAGTCATACCGGATTTTCACTAAGAGGCGTGGACACCGCCCGGACTACTGCTGCCGAACCTTCCTAATCCGCCTCAGCCAGTGGGCGGGGCGGAAGAGGATGTCGTGGACGCCAAGGCGTTCGAGCCACATGGCGAAGAGGATGGGGATGGCGGTGGAGAGGATTGCTGAGACGACCACAGATAGGAACACATTGCACCCACCGCACAAAACTCGAACCAAGGCGATGACGTAGGTGTGCAACAGATATATTTCGAGACAACGCCGCCCACATAGCATAAGGAATGGGGCTGCATCAAAATGCGACGACGTGAAAACTATCACAATGAAAACGCAAAAAACAATGCGAGAACTGTACTAAGTATGGGGGCAAACACACCTTCAAAAATTCCAGCCTCCATTAAATAAAACAGCAGGACAGCAACAAACAAGCACACTAAAGCAGAACTCCATCGAACCTTTTGCAACTTCCTCCCAAAACCTAAGGCAAAGAACGGCAGATTAAAAGCAAATCTATGCACCTCGAAGTATGGGAAATCTACGAAAGTTAACAATATGGCAGAAAACACAAAACACTTAGTTACTGACGGAGACGGGAAAAAGCCAAAAGTGACATAGTAAAGAGCTAATATGAAAAGATACCAGTAGATGCCAAACGGTCGCACATAAAGCAAAAGCAAGTCCGTCCACGACGCCTTGTCAGCCCCAAAATTAGGCATAAGCAGTTTCAACAGAATGATAACGACACTGAACACCGTATATATCGTTATGACATTCAGCAATTGCCACTTTAGCTTGTGACGCTTTACATTCCCATCATCTCCCACATACGCAAGCGAGAAGACATAGCCACTGATAAAGAAGAAAAGCGGCATATGAAAGGAGTAAAGAAAGTCTTTTGCTATAGTCAAATAGTCATTAACCTCGACAAAGGTATTGGCCTTTATGTACCCCAACAGCACATGCCCCACGACAACGCAGATTATCGCGAAGCCCTTGAGGCTGTCAATCCATGCAACCCTATTCTTATTGCAGTCAGCACCAGCCGAAAGAATTGTTCCGCTCATGTCATATCAGTTTATATTCGTCCTCCCCGCCACAGCCTTGGCAGCAAGGCTGACCATGTCTGGTGACACTCCGGGGGCAAACGCCACAAAGTCCGGGTTTCGAAGGTCCTGGCGGTTGTAGTCGAGCGGCTCGCCGTCCGCGACCTTTACCAGCCCGCCGCCTGCCGCCTCCATTATGGCCTGACCCGCTGCCGTGTCCCACTCCATGGTGGTGCCGGAGCGCGGATAGAGAGCGGCCGCGCCCTCGGCGAGCATGCACTGCTTGATGCTGCTGCCGACACCGACGAGCGAAGCGTCTGCCCACCCTTCATGTCTCCTCAACGCCACCATGACACGCTCTGTGGCTTGGCTCGGGTGGCTGACGCTGCCGAGCACCGCGTGAGGGACCGGGCCGAAGCTCACCGGGAGTGAGACCTCGCCGCTCACCACCCCGTCGGACGCCAGAGAGCCACGCCAAGCCCTTCCGCCACGGGTGAAGTAGACGCTGCCGACGGCCGGCACGGCTATGACGCCAAGCACCGGCCGATGTGCCTCGACGAGGGCTATGCAGACCGAGAACATATCGTTTCGCTTGATGAACTCCTTGGTGCCGTCGAGCGGGTCGACGACCCACATGAGCCTGTGTCGGCTACGGGTGTCGAAATCCTCGTGGGACGTCTCCTCGCTGAGCACGGGCAAGCAGCTTGGCGCGAGAGCCTCGGAAATGACAGCATTGCTGGCCATGTCCGCCCGCGTGACAGGCGTATGGTCAGCTTTCTCCACTATGCCGAAGTCGGCATCACCCGTGTATATTTCCATGATAGCCTTTGCTGCGCGGGCCGCGGCGGCGAGAGCAAGAGGCAGCAGGTAATTCTCCTCGTCAGTGGTCATGGCTTCACTTCACTTTTTTGAGACACTCCGCGATACGTTTAAGTCCCTCGGCAAGCTGAGCCCTGGGGCATGCGAGATTGAGGCGTATGAATCCCTCAGGCGCACCGTATATGTCGCCCGACGAGACGCGCACCCTGGCCTCACGCATCAGCAGCTCGCCGAGCCTCTCCGACGAGAGCCCGAGCCGGCGGCAGTCGAGCCAAGCGAGATAAGTGGCCTCGAGTCGCGATGTGGACACCCCGGGCATGTTGGCGGACAGGAAGGCGGACAAGTAGTCGTGGTTGGCCTTGACGTAGGCGCACATCTCCTCAAGCCAGTCCTCGCATTCGTTGAACGCCACTTGCAGGGCAATGACGCCGAACGGGTTGACGTCGCACACCTCGTTGACGTTTATGGCTCTGTCAACGGTGCGCCTGAGCTTTGAGTTTCGCGCTATGATGTAGCTGATTTGCAGGCCAGCCAGATTGAAACTCTTGGAGCAAGAGGAAGTTATGACGCACGCGTCTTGATACTCATCTCCTATACCCGCGAAGGGGAAAAACTCGTGGCCGGGCATGATGATGCCGCTGTGGATCTCATCGGCCACCACGGTGACGCCGTTGCGGCGGCAGATGTCCGCCATGCGGCGAAGCTCGTCGCGCGTCCATATGCGCCCAACGGGATTGTGGGGACTGCAGAGGAGGAAGATCTTAGTCTCCGGCAAAGAAGCCTTGGCCTCGAAATCGTCAAAGTCAATGTCGTAAGAATCGCCGTTCTTAACGAGCTTATTCTCCACGACGTGACACTTGTTGTTCTTGATGCTGGAGAAGAAACAGTTATAGGCGGGAGTCTGCATCAAGACACCGCAACCATCCTCGCCCGCCAAGGCCTTGATGATGGCGGAGACAGCCGGGACGACGCCCGACGTGTAGAGAATGCTACCGGACTGGACTTCGCATCCGTAGCGGCGGGAATACCAGTTGGTTATGGCATCGTAGAAACTCTGCGGCACCTTGGTGTAGCCGAACACGCCGTGAGCCACCCTGGCCTGGAGGGCGGATGTGATCTTGGGAGCCACGCGGAAATCCATGTCGGCCACCCATAATGGTATTATGTCGTCGGACGGCGAGTCGATATCCCACTTATAACAGTCCGTGCCCCGGCGAATGACAGGCTCGTCAAAGTCGTATTTCATAAGAGGAAGCGAAAGAAAAAACCGCCCCGCATGAGGATTCGGCCCATGGGTGGGGGGGGGGGATTGAGTTCAACGAGCGCAAAGATAGCTATTTGCGGGCCTCGACCAAGCAGTTGGCGGGGGCTTTGATGTTCTCGTCTATGATAATTTGGCCAAAGGAGTCGGCCACGATATGACCCGAGCGGGGGTTCTTGACCGATGTCACCGCCCCGCGGATGTCGGCGTCGACCTCGGAGTACTCAAAAGCGAGGTCGGCATCGGGCGCCATCTCGCAGTTGACGAGCTTGAGATTGTCGGCATAGCAAAGGGGCTGAGTCTCAATGATCTTGCAATTGATGAGCGTCAGGCGGTTGGAATACCAGGCGAGATATTCGCCGTTGAGTGTGGAGTCGATCACTGTGACGTTCTCCGTGTTCCAAAAGGCGTCCTTGGTGTTGAGGACGGAGTTCCGTATGACGACGTTTTTGCAGTACTGGAACGAGTAGTTGCCGTTGAGGGTGAGATTGTCCACCTCGATATTCTCGCAGTGCATGAATATGTAGTCGCCCTCGTTGACCTCGACATCTTTGATTCTGATGTTCTTGCAGTGCCAGAGCGTCTCGGCGGCATGGAGCAGCTTGACGTTAGAAAGCTCGACACCGTCCATCTCTCGGAACATCTTTGGGGCCTCGACAATAGTGTTCGACATGACGAGGTTCCGCGAATACCAGAGTGCAGCACGTCCTCCCTCAGTAAAAAAGCAGTCGTTAATCTTGAAACCGTCGCAACACCAGAATGGGTACTTACCCTCGAATCGGCAGCCCTCGGCCTCAATGTTGCGCGTCTCCTTGAGACAGCTCTCGCCGGTGTGAATGGTGACGTTCTCGAGGCGCAAGTCGGCAGCGCGGTAGAGAGGACGCTCACCCTGATACTCTTGATTCTTGATAATCTGCATATGTGATATTTATGTGAGTCTGCGTGATATAGATATGACGATGCAAATGTAAGCCGACGGCCCGGAACAGCCGATACCCATATTACTTTGAAGGCGCGGCGGCGGCCACCCCGTCCCATTTGCCCCACTTGAGCCTTATGAGGAATATGAGGCCTCGGAAGCAGAGTTCGGCGCACATGGCTACCCACACCCCCGCCAGCCCATACTGCGGAGCAAGCCACCAAGCCAAAGTGAGGCGCACGAGCCACATGCTTATAAGGTTCATGACGCATGGCTTGAGCGTGTCTCCCGCCCCGACAAAGACGCCGTAGCACACAATGGCGGCGGCGAACATGGGCTCAGCCCACGCCTCGATACGCAAAGCCTCGACACCGAGGGACTGGATCTCGCCCACTGGAGAGAGCAGCCCCATCATAAACGGCGCCCCGGCATACAAGACCACGCCCATGCCCCCCATGACGGCCATGCCCATGATGACGGCCACGCGGGCGAAGCCCCTCATAAGGTGATGCCGCCCCGCGCCGAGGCTCTGCCCGACGAGCGTCTGAGCGGCGTCGGCGATGCCGTAGCCCGGCATGTAGCAAATGCTCTCGGCCGTGATCCCAAACGAGTTGGCGGCAATAGACATCTTGCCGAGCGGGGCCACGATGGTGGTGCTGACCACCTGCGCGCTGGTCATGACGACATGCTGCACGCCCATGGGAAGCGATATCCTGACGGCGCGGCCGAGACACTCTCGGCGCGGCAGGAAAGAGCCTCGCTCATGACTGAGGCGCAACACGGCGGAGCGGCGGAAGACGAACCACAGCAGGAATGCGGCAACAGCGACCTCGGACACCATGGAGCCAAGCGCCGCCCCGCGGACACCGAGCCCAAGACCCGGCACCAAGACTTCGACACCACAGACGGCGACGTGGCGCGAAGGGAAGATGAACAGGAAATTGAAAATAACGTCGAAGACGCAAAGAACGACGTTGGAGAGGCTTGGCACGACAACGTTGCCACTGCTGCGCAGCGCGCCGCTACAAAGCATGACGGCCTGCGAGAAGGGCAGCGTGAGACCGACGATGCGGAAATAGTCCGACGCCCCGCCGCAAATCTCATCACCGCCGCCAAGCCAATGTGGCAACCCGCCGCTCACCCCTTGCGCCAACGCCGACACCAAAAGGCTGAAGACAAAGGTGGCCACAAGCCCCTGGCGGACGACGGACCTCGCCGCGCTGAAATTCTGCGCCCCGACGAGGTGCGCCACCTGCACGCAGAAGCCGGCGGCTGCCGCATTGCAAAGCCCCCATATCATCCAGGCGCTCGTGGCCACAATGCCCACCGAGGCCGAGGCGTCGGCGCCAAGACTGCCCACCATAGACGCGTCGATATATTCCATGACGACATGCGAAAGCTGCGCGAGCATGGACGGGACGCTCAGCAGAGCCGTCAGGACGACCTGTTGGCGCAGAGACAACTCGCCCCCGCCCCGGAGCAGGGAAAGAAGATGGTCGGTGGTGGAAGTGCGGAAAAAGTTCGCCATTGCGCATTTTATGAGGATTGCGGCGGCGATATTAACATCCCCGGCCGCATACTGATTAAAAAAAAATCATGCGAAGATAGCGCAAAAAGAGAGTTGTGCGGGTACCCGCATTACTTCTTATGCACTGACGAGACACAAAGAGCCGCCACAGGCCAGCAGCCAGGGCGACTCTTTTTTATTCTCATCGAAAAGGAATGGGCGTCAGGCGAAATATGGCTTCACGGTGCAAAACCACTTCATAATATTGCTCCTTTGCTCCTTGGTAAGACGGCCGACCATGTCGCTGAACATCTCGGACGCATTTCGAAAGAGGGATTCATAATAAGAACTCATGCCGGGCTGACCGCCATCATGACCATAGACAAACCTGTTAAGCTTGTGGAGCATGCCCTTGAGTTCCTTTACAGAGAACCTTACGTCGGCTTTGGCTCTCTTCTCAAAAGTTCTTTCGTCGTGAGTAAGACGACGCGAGTATTCTTTATAGGCTAACATATACAAACTCTTCGATGTCAAGTGTCAACAGCTACAAGCTCACAATAGTAAGACCGGACAGGCGCATAGCCCTTCTGCTCATATATATCTTGAGAGTTGAATTTTAAAAATCGGTCGGCTTCTTCAGATGTAGGAAATTCCGTTTTAGCCCTGTTGCATTGCGGACAGAAAACTCTTTTTTTAGGTATCATAATCAATTAAAATATATTAAGTTGAGTTTGAATTGAAATGGCGGACTTAAAACAGTACGTCACCATAGAGAATGCGCAAGGAGTCTGTTTAGACTGCGTTCTTCTTGATAAAATCTACGAGAGCATGGGGTTTGAGAAGCAAAAAATCGCCCATGTCGGCTT
>SFOL01000030.1 GCA_004552385.1 Bacteroidales bacterium
TTGTTCAGGAAAGAATAACAGTTGATGTAGTACATGAGCGTAATCCTTATTATTGTAGCAAGCCTGGAGAAACTCCAGGATCTGTTTCTGACACGCTTCAGGACAACCATAAGCAGCAGATTTGCTATAAGAGTCACCTAAATCTGTATCCTGATAGCTTTAGCGCATTCTCCTTAGAATATGTTTTGGTAGTAAAAAACAAATAAACGAAAAGGCTGAATCTTCGTCATGAGGATTCAGCCTATTTTTCATATCGCTTGGAAAAACTTTAGCGGACAGCAATATAAAAAATCACCTGCGCAGAGGCGGCTATACGTCGTCTGCGCAGGTGGTAGCTTTTTAAAAAGCGCTGGGCTTATTCCATTGTGCTTACAGCTCTGACAGCATATCCGCAACCTCTTTGTGAATCTTTCATTACGACGGAAATGTTAGTATCGTCCATGTGATTCAGAAAGAGACTTTGCGCGTATGTGTAACCTTTTGATGATGAAAGGCTTGCTGTCCAATAATACGTATTGTTCGAGCTTAAGCCGTTGGTGTCGCCGTAGATGCCGAAATAACCGGCTGAGGGCATGAATATGCGTCCGCCGGTGGTGTTGCTCACGACCATGAAGCCGGCGATGCCCGAGTTTTTGTAGTCGCTGGTCCAAACCCATGCGCAGTTCATGGGGTTTGCCAGTTCACCCATCTCGTCGGCTGTGGGAGTTCTCCACTCGTGTCCGAGCATTTGCGTAGCCACGTCATCGTCGGCATCGAGCGAGGTGAGATTGTCCGTTTCATTATACTTTGTAAGCGATGAGGAGCTGGCGTCGCGCCACTTGTAGTTGTCATCGGAGAATTTGCCTTTAGTCTCAATCTCGCCCCAGGCGAAGTAGCGTCCGTATCCGTATGTGCGCACTGCTCCGACATTCATTGAAGCCCATTTGACCGAGAGGCCCATATCGACGGCCTTGAGGGTGCTCTCATCCTCCTCGTCGTCCGCCTTGCCGTCGTCGGTTGAGCCGTCGGTGTCGCCATTGCCGCCCGGCACGACCACTATCGTGTCAACGCGGCTTATCAATATGCTGTCGATGGCCGACTTGTCTACCATGGGGTTATTTATGACGATTGTGTCACCTTTCACGACTGTGATGTAGTTATACTCGTCCTTGTCGCATGAGGCGAGTATTGCCGCCAGAGAGGCGATTGCGATTAGTCTCTTCATCTTTTTTCATTAATAGTTGAGAGGTAAAAGTCTATTCTCTCCAAAAGTAGATAACATGTGTGAGAATTTTTTGTTCTCATCATACACCTGATGACGAAAAGGAGTAAAAAGTAGTAATAATCAGTTACGTGTGCCACTCGTCAACAGCCTGGCAAAAAGAAGACCCCCGCGGCGGATATCTCATCCACACCCGCGGGGGTCTGACAATAAAAAAACCAGACTAACAGATTTTTCTTATTTGGCCATGAGGTAGTCATTGACGCCCTTGGCGGTCTCCCGGCCTCTGGCTATGGCCCTGACCACGAGGCTTGCGCCAGTGGCGGCGTCGCCTGCGGCAAATACGCCCGGCACGCTCGTCATGCCGTTATTGTCCACTTTTATGTTGCCCCTGCTGTCGAGCTCCACTCCCAGCTCGTTCACGAGGCCCTCGTGTACTGGCGAGAGGAAGCCCATGCAAAGTAGCACGAGCTCGGCGTCGACCATGTATGCCGAGTCGGGCTTTTCGACCATTTTGGGCCGCCCGTTCTCATCTTTCACCCACTCCACCTCTACGAGCTCCACTTTCTTGACGTGGCCGTTCTCGCCGATGAAGCGTTTTGTGCTTAGGCTCCAGCGCCTGTCGCACCCCTCCTTGTGGCTGCTTGTGGTCTTGAGCACAGTGGGCCAGTAGGGCCACGGGTTGCCCGGCGCTCGTTTCTCGCTTGGTTTGGGCATAATCTCAATCTGCGTGACCGAGCGCGCTTTCTGCCGGTTGCTCGTGCCGACGCAGTCTGAGCCCGTGTCGCCGCCGCCAATCACGAGGACAGGCTTGCCTGTGGCTAAAATCCTGTCGGAGTCTTTAACCGCGTCGCCGCGGTTCACGTGGTTCTGCTGCTGGAGGAACTCGAGGGCGAAGTGCACGCCTTTGAGTTCCCTGCCCTCCACCTGGAGGTCTCTCGGCAGGCCCGCGCCTATGGTCACCACGATGGCGTCATACTCCTTGCGCAGCTTGTCGAGCTTGACGTTGACGCCCACCTCGGCTCCGGTCTTGAATGTTATGCCCTCGGCTTGAAGGACTGCGAGCCTGCGGTCAATGACCTTCTTGCTGAGCTTGAAGTCAGGAATGCCGTAACGTAGGAGTCCGCCGATGGCGTTGGCCTTCTCAAAGACCGTGACCGTGTGTCCGGCCTGGTTCAGAAGGTCGGCGCACGCCATTCCGGCGGGGCCGCCGCCTATGACGGCGACCTTCTTGCCCGTCCGGCGCGCAGGGATGCGAGGTTGGATTATGCCGAGCTGAAACGCGTGCTCGACCACTGAACACTCGTTCTCGCGGCATGTCACCGCCTCGTTATCAATGGCCAGGACGCAACTCTTCTCGCACAACGCTGGGCATATGCGACCCGTGAACTCGGGGAAGTTGCTTGTGGAATTCAGAATCTTGTAGGCCGTCTCCCAGTCTCCGCGCCATGCCGCGTCTTGCCACTCCGGGTTCTTGTTGCCCAGAGGGCACGCCCAGTGGCAGAAGGGCACTCCGCAATCCATGCACCTGCTGGCCTGGAGCTGCCTGTCGGCGTCAGCCAGGGTCTGCTCCACCTCGCTATAGTCTTCCACTCTCTCGGCCAGGGCCCGGTAGCCGCCCTCTTTGCGCGGCACCTTTATAAATCCTTTAGGGTCTGCCATATCAATATCTTATCTGTTTCCGCCGCCCCGATGGGCTCTGAAGAAGCCCTCTGACGCGGCTTGGCATTGTTCTTTTATAATTAGTAAAACTCATATTGCCGGCTGTCAGCCGTCTTGGCGTCGTCTTAGTTGTGTATATTGCTCTCCTCGCTGCTGGTCAGTTTGCGCTCAAGCTCCTTGAGCTTTTGCTCCTCAAGGACTTTCTTATACTCGAACGGGATGACCTTGACGAACTTGTGAACAAACTTGTTCCAGTTTGAGAGAATCCTGCGCGCCTTGGCCGAGTTGGTGTAGAGCAAATGCTTAGAGAGCATACCTTGCAACTCGAGAATGTCGGTCTTGTCCTCGAGCCTGCAAAGGTCCACGAGACCCTTGTTGCAGTAGAAGTCGAAGTCGCCATCCTCGTCGAGGACGTATGCGATGCCGCCGCTCATGCCGGCCGCGAAGTTCCTGCCCGTCTTGCCTATGACGACGACGCGGCCGCCCGTCATATACTCGCAGCAGTGGTCTCCCACGCCTTCCACCACGGCCGAAGCGCCCGAGTTCCTGACAGCGAAACGCTCGCCTGCCACTCCGCGGACGGAGACGAAGCCTGACGTGGCGCCATAGAGCACGGTGTTGCCGATGATGATGTTATCTTCGGGCACGAACTTGCTGCCGACAGGCGGGACCACGATGATCTTGCCGCCCGAGAGGCCTTTGCCCAGGTAGTCGTTGCTCTCGCCCTCGAGGCGGAACGTGACGCCCTTGACAAGGAATGCGCCGAAGCTCTGGCCCGCCGAGCCGAAGAAAGTGCCGTTTATGGTGTCTTCGGGCAGACCCTCCTCGCCATGGAGCTTCGAGATCTCGCCCGAGAGCATGGCGCCGACGGTGCGGTCGACGTTGTTGATGTTCTTGCTTATCCATACTTTCTGGCCGCTCTGCAGGGCAGGCTCGCTCTGGGCTATGAGGTCATAGTCCATGACGCCCTGGAGGTCATGATCCTGCTCGGCTGTGTTGTATATGGCGAACCTCTTGCCGGCCTCCTGGAAGTAGGTGATGCGGCTCATGTCGATGCCTTGCGTCTTCCAGTTGCCGACGCTCTTGTCCTGCTCCAGCAGGTCGGACCGGCCGATGATGTCGTTCAGCGAGCGCGCGCCCATCTCGGCGAGGATCTCCCTGACCTCCCTTGCCAGGAAGCGGAAGTAGTTGACGAGATACTCGCTCTTGCCGCGGAAGCGTTTGCGGAGCTCCTCGTCTTGCGTGGCGATGCCCGTCGGGCACGTGTTCAGGTGGCATTTGCGCATCATCACGCAGCCCAGTACTATGAGCGCGGACGTGGCGAAGCCGTACTCCTCGGCGCCGAGGCATGCCATCTTGATGACGTCCATACCGTTCTTGAGCTGTCCGTCGGTCTGTATCTTGACCCTGCCGCGCAGGTTGTTCATGACGAGCGTCTGCTGAGTCTCGGCCAAACCTATCTCGACGGGCATGCCGGCGTATTTTATTGAGCTTGCGGGGCTTGCGCCAGTGCCACCCTCCGCGCCTGAGATGACGATGAGGTCAGCCTTGGCCTTGGCCACGCCTGCGGCGATGGTGCCTACGCCGCTCTCGCTGACCAGCTTGACGCTAATCTTAGCGTGAGGGTTGGTGCACTTAAGGTCGAAGATGAGCTGCTTGAGGTCCTCGATGGAGTAAATGTCATGGTGAGGTGGGGGCGAGATGAGAGTGATGCCAGGGGTGGAGTTCCTCATCTTCGCGATGATGTGGTTCACCTTGAAGCCCGGCAACTGGCCGCCCTCGCCCGGCTTGGCTCCTTGCGCAATCTTAATCTGAAGTTCGTCGGCGTTGACGAGGTAGTTGTTCGTCACGCCGAATCGGCCTGACGCGACCTGCTTGATGGCGCTTCGCATGTCGGTCTTGAACCTGGCGGAGTCTTCTCCGCCCTCGCCGGTGTTCGACCTGCCGCCTATGCTGTTCATGGCGATAGCCATGGCCTCATGCGCCTCCTTGCTTATGGCACCGAAGCTCATGGCGCCCGTGCAGAATCGTTTCATGATGTCCTCTTCGCTCTCCACCTCGTCGAGCGGCACCGGCTGACCCTCCTTGAGTTTGAGGAAGCCGCGTATGAAGAGCGGCGACGCGTTGTCGGCATTGACTTTAGCGCTGAACTCCTTGAACTTCGCATAGTCGTTTTGGCTGGTGGCCCATTGCAAGAGGGCTATGCTGTCGGGGTTCCATCCGTGCCTCTCGCCATATTTGCGGTAGGAGAACCTGCCGTCGATGTCGAACACGTCGGAGCTTGCGAACGGCTTCTGGCCGAACGCCCTCTGGTGGAACATCTCAGCCTCCTTGGCGAGCTCTTCAAAACCGAGTCCGCCAATCTTGCTCGGCGTGCCGACGAAACACGTGTCGATCACCTCCTGGCTGAGGCCGATGCTCTCGAACTGCTGCGCTCCGTGGTAGCTGAGCAGGGTTGAGATGCCCATCTTGCTCATGATCTTGAGGATGCCCTTGTCCACCGCGTGGATGTAGTTGTCGCGCGCAGTGACGTAGTCCGCCGTTATCTGGCCGTCGCGGATAAGGTGCTCAATGGAGACGAAGCAGAGGTACGGGTTGATGACCGACGCTCCGTAGCCCAGGAGGAGAGCAAAGTGCATGACCTCCCTTGCGTCGCCCGTCTCGACAATGAGGCCCACTTGCATCCTTTTCTTGGCGCGAATGAGGTGATGGTGCACCGTGGCCACGGCCAAGAGGCTTGGGATGGGGACCATGTCCTCGCTTATGCCTTTGTCAGACAATATGATGTAGTTCTTCTGCGCATCCACGGCGTCCTCGGCCGCCTTACAGATGTTGTGGAGCGCGTTCTGGAGCCCTATGCCGCCCGAACCGACCGGGAAGAGCGTCGGGATGGTGACGTGCGTGAACTGCGCGCTCTTGCCGTCCTTGATCTTGGCGAGGTCAGTGTTTGAGACGATGGGGCTGTCGAACTTGAGCGTTCTGCACTGCAGCGGCTCCTCGGCCAGGAGGTTGCCCATGATGGAGCCTATGTAGTGCGTGAGGCTCATTACGAGACCCTCGCGAATGGAGTCGATAGGCGGGTTGGTGACCTGGGCGAACGTCTGTCGGAAATACTGGTAGAGGTTCTGGGGCTTCTCACTGAAGGCGGCTGTAGGCGTGTCGTTACCCATTGAGCTGCTGGGCTCGTTGCCCGTGTTGGCCATGGGCGCGATGGTCAGCTTGAAGTCCTCCTTGTTGTAGCCGAACACATTCTTGTATGTGTCGAACTGGTCGTCCGGCACGACCGACTCCGGGGCTTTTACCTCTGTCTTAATGTCGTCGAGGCTGAAACGGTTGTTCCTCAGCCAGTTCTCGTAAGGGTGCATACGGGCGATCTGGAGCTTCGCCTCGTCGTTGGGAATGATTGTGCCGAGCTGAGTGTCCACGAGCAGAAGCTTGCCGGGCCTCAGCCTGCCTTTCTCCTTAATCTCCTCCGGCTCAAAGATCTGCACGCCTACCTCCGAACCCATCACTATCATGTCGTTCTTGGTGATGACATATCGGCTTGGGCGCAGTCCGTTGCGATCGAGAGTGCCGCCGACGTATCGACCGTCGGTGAAGACGAGCGCGGCCGGGCCGTCCCATGGCTCCATGATGGTGGAGTGGTACTCGTAGTAGGCTTTGAGAGAATCGGGTATGGGGTTCTTCTCGTTCCAGCTTTCGGGCACCATCATGGTGAGAGCCTGCGGCATGGTGCGCCCCGCCTGTACGAGGAACTCGAAGACGTTGTCGAACGAGGCCGAGTCGCTCATGTTGGGCTCGACTATAGGGAAGCATTTTTTGAGATCGTCTCCGAAGAGGTCGCTCTGGAGGATGCCCTCGCGCGCCTGCATCCACAGCCTGTTGCCGCGGATGGTGTTAATCTCGCCGTTGTGGGCTATCATCCTGAAAGGCTGAGCCAGATCCCACGTCGGGAACGTGTTGGTGGAGAAGCGGCTGTGGACCACGGCGATTGCGCTCGCCACCTTGGGGTCGCGCAGGTCGAGGAAATACTCGCCGAGCTGCTTGGGCGTGAGCATGCCCTTGTATATGAAAGTGCGGCACGAGAGGCTGACGACGTAGTACGACTCCTTGTCGATAATGTTCGACTGCCTTACGCGTATTTCCGCCTGCTTGCGAATCATGTAGAGCTTACGCTCGAACTTGTCGGCCTCCTCGCCCTTGCTGCGAATGAAAATCTGCTTGATGCACGGCTCGTTGCGCAAGGCTATTTCGCCGACGCAGCTGCTGTCGACCGGCACGTCGCGCCAGCCTATGACGCTCAGGCCTTCGGACTCAACATAGTGGTTGAGCGTCTCGACGCACTTCTTGGCGGCGTCGGCGTTCTTTGGCAGGAAGACGAGTCCCGAAGCGTATTTGCCGGATTCGGGCAGATCCTCCATGACCGATTTGAAAAACTCGTGTGGCATCTGGATGAGGATGCCCGCGCCGTCGCCGCTCTTGTTGTCGGCTCCCTCGGCGCCGCGGTGGGTCATGTTGACGTTCACTTGCAAACCCCGCATGACTATGTCATGGGTCTTCTCGCCCTTGATGTTGGCTACGAAGCCAACACCGCACGCGTCATGCTCATTAGCGGGGTCGTAGAGCCCCTGTGCCTTGGGCATTCGCACGTAGCCAGCGGTCTGCGCCTGTGGCAGTGTCTTGGTCGTTGTCATGGTTCCTTTATTGTTTTTTGTCGTAGCTCTTGTCGGTCGTTCGGCCGGTTCTGATAAACCTGCGCCCCGTCCGAAGGAGGTTTTCATTAGGTTTTATTCCGTAAGTATGATTATTAGTCCATTAATCTCCTCTTTTGCTTTCGGAACGTTACAAATTTAATAACATACGCGACAAATCAAAAGCTACTAATGGGTATTTAACAAGAAATTTGCCACCTTTCAGTGATGCTCTTATAAAAGCGTAAGCAAAATGATGACTATTGCTTACGAGATCGTTTTGCGACAACAGCCGAGGCATATTGAACCCGCGCAATGCAAACCGCCGGGCGACAGTTTTCACAACTATCGCCCGGCGTTTCTTATCACTACCTATAAATACTGCTCTATTGAGAACCCGCCCCGGCCTATCCAGAAGGCGATATCCGCCTCCCGGCCGCATGGCGGGCTATCAAGTATCTTAAGAAAAGGACTCCTCTCATCAGCGTGATGATGCGAATTTAGACTGCCCCTCAGATTGCCCCTAACAAAAACGCCGGCTTTTGACGAAATGACGTTAATCAGTGACGAGCCGCGCAAAAACGATGTCATAATAGGTGACGAGCGTGAACGCCCCGCATCTGTCAGTCCTCGTCTCTCACCGCCCTCAGGGCCGTCGTAAGGTCGTCCTCGCGCTGCATATCCATCTTTTTGCGGAGTCTGTACCTGAGCATCTCCACGCCGCGCACGCTGATGTTCATTAGCGGCGCTATCTCCTTATTCTGCATGCCCATTATTATGTATACGCATAGCCTTTTCTCGTTGGTGGAGATCCATGGGAACTTGGCTTGCAGTTTGCGCATGAAGCTGTCGTTGACGATATCGAAGTTCTGCTCGAAGCGTTCCCAGTCCACCCTCGTGTTGGCGTCTTGCGCCAGTTTGTTCTGCATTTGCGCCAGCCTCTTGGATGCCTGTTTGGCGTCGGCGGCCAGCAGATCCTCCTGCACCTTTGTCAGGTCTCGTTTCACCCTTGTTATCAGCTCATTGCGGTCCAGAGCGCTCAGCATCATTTGGCTTAGCTCCTGGCTTTTGCTTTTCAGCTCGTCCTCGATCTTCTCGTTTTTCAGCTGCAATATCAGCTTGTCTCGCAAGAGGTTTTGCTGCGCGTATGCCTCCTGCTGTTTTCTCATCTCCTCCTCCTTTTGCCTCGCGACCCTGTCTTGCGCGTTCCTGTTGTGCACCCTCACGGCCATGGATGCCGCCCATGCCGCCGCGAGAGCCATGACGGCGTAGGCTGCTTTTGCCCACCATGTGAGCCACCATGGCGGCGTGATGGTGAACGTCATGGAAGTCCGTGCGGCAATCTCGCCGTCGTCGTGGCGCACTCTGACCGAGAACGTGTACTCGCCCGGGCTCAGGTATGTGTACTCCTTCTCCGTCTGGCCGCTCCACTCCGAGAATTCGCCCTCGCCGTCCGCGCTCAGCGCGCAGCTGTATTTGAGGTCTTTCTCGAAGCTTTGCGTGCACCCGTACTCGAACTTTATTGAGTTCCTGTTGAATGGGATTTTGATATCTTGCCTCCGCTCGGGAAATGAAGCCCCGTATATCACGCCCTCTTCGCCGGCGGAGATTGACGTCAGCTGCCTGATGAAGAGCTTAGGCCTCATTTGTCGGTTTTTCACAATTGCGTTTTTCACGTCGGCGAGGGCGAAGCCCTGGATGCAGCTTACGATAGCCTGTCCGTCGCCGATGGTGCGCAGCTCGGTGAAGCCGTATGCGTAGAACTGCGGCAGGTCCCACACCAGTGTCGACTTTGTGGCGTATTGCCCCGTCTGCGGCGTGAGCAACCTCACCTTGAGAGCGTTGTTGGTTATGTACCACAGGTTGCCGTCTTTGTCTTTGCTCAGGCATGTGTAGAACGCGTTGGGCCCGTCGAGCAGGTTGAGAAGGCTGTCGTCGTCGGTCAGCTCGTTGTTGTCGTCCGTCATGTAGCTGTGGTTGCCCATGCTCACCAGTATCCTCCCGTCGAATTTCATGACGTTCAGGTACACAGTGCCGTCTTTCGGCTTCTCCATTATCATCTCCGTCGAGCAGTGAGTCATGTCGTGGCTTATCGTGACTCTCTCAAGCCCCCTCTCGGTGCATATCCACACCCTGTTGTTACTGTCAATTTCGAATGTCCGCGCCTGCTTTGGGCTGCCCTCCAGCTTGTTGGCTATTTTCACGCCGTCTGGCGTGACCCTGAGCACGTAGAGCCCGTCATAGCCGCCGGCCAGCGCGACGCTCTCGGCCAGCGGGAACGGCCTGACGAGCCAGAAACCGTCGGTTTTGCAAATAGGCTTCATGGCTTCGTGGCCCGCGAGTTCGAAGAGCCCGTTATTGTGGCAGCACAGTATGTGTCCGCCTATTTTGGCGAGGTTCCACACCTGCCCTATCGACCCTTCTATGAGCGACCCGTTGAAGGTGGGCTGGCTGTCGTCTATGGGGAATGGCGACTTGAAGAGGCCGCGGTTGGTGCCTATATATAAGACGTCTCCGTCGGCAATGGAGGTGTATCCCGTGCCGTATTCGCTGAGCGTGCCGTAGAGCTGGCTCATGGGCGAGTCCATCTCCACGCAGTCTATGCCGTTGTCCAGTCCGCACCAGAGGTTGGCAGATTGGTCGAACATGAGTGAGAGGATTGTGTTGTTTTGCATCCCGTTGGCTGTGGTGAAGAATCTGGGTTTCGTCCCGTCGGCCCTTGTGAGCGCGACTCCCCCCATCACTGTTCCTTGGGCTATGTAAGAGTCGTTCACCGCGAGCGAGTACAGAGTGTTCCGTCCCACGTAGTCGTCAGCCTCCGTCGTCACTCTCTCAATCTTGCCGGCGGAGTAGGCGTAGAGACCTTTGGCTGTGCCTACGTAGAGTTTTCCGCCGTGGGCGCACGTCGTTATGAGTCCTTCGGCCGCCAACGCTTCCGACCCCGCTATGGCGTCGGAGAATGATGAACCCGAGAGACGGAATATGCCGTCGGTCCGGAGCACGAAAAGCGAATCGCCCACGATGGCGCTGTCTATTATGTGCGCACTGCTTTGCACTTTTCTGACGGCCTTGCTGACCCTGTCGTATACATATATTGTGGTGTGGGTGGTGAAATACGCATTGTCGCCCCGCGTCATTACGCCCCATATGTCGCCGAACTCCCTCTCGCCCTCGCCCAGGCCGGTTGATATGGGCTCGTAGCGCAGGTTGCCGAATCCGTCGCTCTCGAAGCGCCCGAACTCGTTATAGCCACCAGCAAAGATGTCGCCGTCCTCCGTCACACATATTGAGCGCATCGCTGACGAGTTCCACAAGCCATATAAGTCCCACCGCGAGCCGTCATACTCCAGCAGCCCGTAATTATTTGCCGCATACACCCATCCGTCGGCCCGCTGCGCTATGCACCAGTTCTGAGTGCCTGCGCCGTAGTCCGTGCGAGTGTAATTTGTGACGGGTGTCTGCCACACGGCCACCGCTGTCTGAGGTGCCAGGGCCGCCACTGAAGCGGCGGCATGAACCCAAAATCGGGTCAACATATTGGCTGCTCTCGTGAGAATTTTCATATCCAAGGGTCTTTTCTGAGCTCACAACATATTGCAAAATAAAGTAAAAGTGACAGATAGTCCACCTTACACGTCAATATCATAAGAAAACCTGAGCAAGATTAGTGAGAGTTGAACAATTTTACAAATATCTGAAAGTCAGTAATTGCGCTATTATGTGTAGTGGTGTTTCTCTCCCTATGAGAAGCGTGTGCGAAATCGTGTAGTATGCATTTAAACACAAATTTTAAATCTGATTAGCACTTTTGCAACGTCAGCCGGCGACGGAAAAACCTCGCCCCCTGTCTGCAAAACACAACAGGAAAAGGAACTCAATAACGAACCAATTATGAAACAGGAAAGCAAGACTTACAGGTGTCTGCTGATGGCTCTGCTTCTCTTCGCCCCCTGCCTTGCCGCAAGCGTCTGGGCGCAAGACGAGGAGAGCGTGAGTGGCACCGTCCGCCAGAAAGAGGACGGACAGCCTTTGCCCTTCGTCAATATAAGTATTAAGGGTACGACAATTGGCACTGTCTCTGACCTCGACGGAAAGTTCAATATCAAGATAAAAAAGGGGGAGACGCTCGTCTTCTCATTCATCGACTGCGAGACCGCCGAGGTGCAGTACTCAGGCCAGCAGCTGCTTGACGTTCAGATGGCCAAGGGCGACATGTTGCTCGACGAGGTTGTAGCGGTGGGCTACGGCACGATGCGCAAGAGCGACGTTACCGGCGCGGTCACGTCAGTCAAGGCCGAAGCCCTTAAGCAGACCCCGGCTGCCGGACTCGACCAGGCCCTCCAGGGCAAGGCGGCAGGCGTCACAGTCAACGCGGGCAGCGGTCAGCCGGGCGCGGCGGCCGAGATCAGGATCAGAGGCATCGGCTCAGTAGTGGGCGACTGCTCACCTGTTTACGTGGTCGACGGCATAATAACCGACAACATCTCGTTCCTCTCACCCTCCGACATCGTCTCGACCGAGATTCTTAAAGACGCCTCGGCCACTGCCATTTACGGCTCGCGAGGCGCAAACGGCGTCATCCTCGTCACGACGAAGTCTGGCTCAAAGGGCAAGGGCGTGATTAGCGTCGACGCCTACTTCGGCATCCAGAACAGGTGGCGCAAGCTCGACCTCATGGGCCGCGACGAGATGGTGGAGACCAAGCTGCGCATAGACCCCATGAAGAACGGCGTAGGTCAGCTCGCCTTGTATAAGCAGGACGGCTTCAACGAGTGGATGCAGAGTTACAACATCGGCAAGTCCGACTACTCGCCAGCAGCCAAGACGGCTTCAGACCCCGATGGCTTCGACTATTCGCAGGTTGACACTGACTGGCAGGACGAGGTCTTCCGCAAGAACGCCAAGATAAGTAGCTACAGCATCTCCATGGATGGCGGCAACGACAATGGCCACTACGCCTTTAGCGCTAACTACTTCAGCCAGGACGGAACTATCATAGGCTCTGACTACCAGCGTTTCACCATCCGTATCAATGCAGACTACAAAATCAAGGATTGGCTCAAGATAGGCGAGCACCTCTCATTCTCGACCTCAAAGGGGCGCAACGCCATGAACAACAGCGCAAGCCCCGGCGCGTCTGTCATATCCGCGGCTCTCGCCATGGCCCCGTGGGATCCCACCCACTACGCGGCGGGGACCATTTCCGCCAGCGGCAAGAGGGACCTCAGCGGCCAGATAGCCGCCTCGACCAACTTCAAGAATGTCGTAAACCCTTTCTCAATGGTGGAGCACAGCCACCCCGAGGATAAAGACGAGAGGCTCATAGGCGATGTTTACTTCGACGTCAACCCGATAAAAGACATCACTTGGCACACCGCCGTCAGCCTTGACATGGGAGTGACAAGGAACAGGCTCTTCAAAGATAAGTATCAGCACTCAGCCTTCGACAAGGCGGACAAGAACTACATCTCCAGCAGCGTCAGCCGCCAGTCAACATTTGCAGAGGAGACTACCGTGACATGTAACAAGGACTTCGGCGAGAACTTCCTCAGCGTCATGGCCGGCCAGACCATGGAACAATACGTCTCTTACAAGATTGGCGGCTCAGGCGCGTCGGTTGTAAACGCCAGCGACTCAAACAACTGGTATCTCAACCAGGCCACTGAGGATCGCACCGAGGCGGGCGACGAGGTCTCGCGCAGCCGCAGGCTCTCTTTCCTCGGACGTGTGCACTACACCCTCTTCGACCGTTACCTCCTGACCTTCAACTTCCGAGCCGACGGCTCGAGCAAGTTCCCGCAGAACACTTGGGGCTTCTTCCCCTCGGCGGCTATAGCGTGGCGCATAAGCCATGAGCCTTGGATGCCTGAGACCGACATTCTCTCGCACCTTAAGCTCAGGCTCGGCTGGGGCAGGGTCGGCAACGACAAGGTCGGCAATGACTCCTTCACCATGAAGATGTTCACCTCCGGCCCGACCTTCGTCGACTACCCTCTCGGAACAGACCAGAGCCTTGCGCCCGGCGCGGCTGTGCTCACCCTCGTCAACAAAAACGGCAAGTGGGAGAACAACGAGCAGTGGAACGCCGGCGTCGACTTCGGCCTCTTCGGCGGTGCGCTCGACGGCTCCATCGACTGGTTCCTCCGCGACACTAAAGACGCCCTCCTCTACGTCGACGCGCCGGCACATGCCGGCAACAGGTACTCGCTCCTGGCCAACGTCGGAACCCTCCGCAACCATGGTGTCGAGATTACGCTCGACTATTACGGCTCGGCCGGCGACAGCTTCACCTATGGCGTGGGCGGCAACGTCTCCTTTATCAAGAACGAGCTCGTCGAGCTCAACGGCGGACAGCCTCTCTGGGGAGACCGCACAGTCTGCAACGAGGGACTCGCGATGAACACCTTCTGGGGGTACAATTATCAAGGCATATATCGCACCGATGAGGAGGCCTTGGCTCACCAGTACGTTTTCTCGGCCAGCGAGATATCCGTTCACGCCGGAGACGCGAAATATGAGGACCGCGACGGCAACGGCAAGGTTGACGACAACGACCGCATGGATCTCGGATCGCCATTCCCATGGCTCACCTACGGCATCAACCTTTCGGCCGCCTACAAGGGCTTCGACCTCTCCGCCTTCTTCCAAGGCGTCTGCGGCAACAAGATCTACAATGCGCTCCGCGAGCGCACTGAGGGTGCGGGAGACGAGTGCACGCTCAGCACCACGATGCGCGACGTGTGGGTCGGATATAAAGACGCAATCCGCAACAACATGGCCAAGAAGGGCATCGACTGGCAGCAGCTTGAGAACCGCAACGGCTCAATACCAAACCCGACAGGCGCGTCGAGCAACAAGCTGAACAACAGCAGACTGATTGAGGACGGCTCTTACCTCCGACTCAAGACCCTCCAGCTTGGCTACACCCTTCCGAAAGCAGTGGTCAGCAAAGCCAAGCTTGAAAAGGTCAGGTTCTACGTCAGCTGCACTAACCTCTTCACCATTACGGACTATACGGGATATGACCCCGAGGTGGGTGGCGGTGTTGACTACGGCAACTATCCGCAAAGCCGCACCCTCACGTTCGGACTCAACATGAGCCTGTAAGTCAACAACCTTTAACCTCAAGACTCAAATGAAGAAGCATATTATAATAACGGCGGGTGCCGCGCTCATGGCGCTCACTGCCTGCTCTGACTGGCTCGAAGAGCCGTCGCCAGGCGTCACAAAGCTCGACGATTACTTCTCGGGAGCCGATGCCGCAACGCAGAACGTTAATGGTTGCTACGCTCCCCTACAGTGGGAATATAACAAGACTTTCTACCCCGAGTGGTTCATAGGAGACGTCGTCAGCGATGACGCCCTCAAGGGAGGCCAGAACACAAATGACATGGCCGACGCCTACGACATGGAGAACTGGAAGACCATGCCGAACAACACCCTCCTGCTCGACTTCTACAGGAACCAGTTCCAAGGCATCGCCCGTTGTAACCTCTCCATCCACTACGTCAGCCAGATGGAGACTGACGAGACCCTCACGCTCCGGCTGCGAGACAGACTTCTTGCCGAGGCTCACTTCCTCAGGGCTTACTACTACTTCCGCCTCGTCAGGGTCTTCGGCGGGGTGCCCATTGTGGATTTTGTGGTGGATAGCGACAAGAATTGGAACATTCCACGCTCTGAGGCTTCCGAAGTCTATAAGTTCATCAAGGAGGATTTAATCTTCGCTCAGTCCAGACTGCCCGAGAAGAGGTCTTACGTCTCATCGGACATGGGCAGGGCCACCAAGGGTGCCGCCGAGGCCATGCTCCTCAAGACCAACCTCTACACTCATGACTATGAGGCGGCCCGACAATGGGGCGACTCGGTCATAAGCAAAGGTCAGTACACCCTGTGCTCCAACTATGCCGACAACTTTACCCTCGAGGGTGAGAACGGCCCCGAGTCAGTCTTCGAGATCCAGTATTCAGAGGACCCGACAAGCGACTACGGCGAGGGCAACGGCTTTACCCGCGGATGCTTTGACGTCATCATGACGCGCTCGCGCTCTGAGGCTCTCGGTGGCGGATGGGGGTTCAACCACCCCACTCAGAACCTCTACGACGAGTATGAGCATGGCGACATACGTCGCGACGTCACCATCCTCAACCCGACCGACGAGCAGATAAAGAACCCGGCTCAGGAGATCTATCTCGGCTCGAGGTATCACAACCGCAAGTACGGCATGTACACCAGTGACGATAACAGCCTCTACTACAAGCTGACGCACCCTACCCGCGGCCCGATCAACAACAAGCAGATTCGCTACGCCGACGTCCTCCTCATGTATGCTGAGGCTTGCGCCGAGACGGGCAAGGAAGCGGAGGCTATTGACGCTCTCAATCAGGTCCGCGGCCGTGCCATGATGGCGGACTACCCCGGCTACAAGTTCTGCATCAATGGCGAAGAGGTGGCCAATCCTACTCTCAAACAGGCTATTCGCCATGAGAGGCGTGTTGAGCTCGCCATGGAGGGCCATCGTTGGTTCGACCTATGCCGATGGGGCGTGGCCAAGGAGACCATGGACGCCTACAAGGCTACAGAGTCCGACGAGGCTCAGGCGCAGATGGCCGAATTTATCAAGGGTAAGCATGAGCTCTTTCCCATTCCGAGCGATGAGCTCGACCTCAACTCGGCCCTTGAGCAGAACCCCGGCTACTAAGCCGGTCTACGCTCACGACAAGTGAATGTCCGTTTAGTTTAGTTTTTTTCTTGCGACAGCGCACTCCCCCCTTTCAATTTATGGGTGGGGAGGGGGGAGGCCTTTCGCTTCTGAATTTTGTAAACACATAAATTGCAAATAATTATGAAGATTACTAAGTTCTTCGCCTTTGCCGCCATGGCGGCAAGCGCGCTCTCATTCGGAGCATGCTCTGATGATGACGACGACAACGACAACAACGACACCCCGAAGCCTGAGGTCAAGGTTGAGTCCGTCACCCTCTCTGCCACAACCCTCAGCGTCGAGGCGGGTAAGACCGCGGTCCTCACAGCAACACTTAACCCGTCTGGTGCCACCGGCTCCGTCACTTGGACAACGTCTGACGCCGCCGTCGCTACCGTCGACAACGGTACTGTCACTGGCGTGAAAGAGGGCACCGCCACCATCACGGCCTCTGTGGGCGACGTCAAGGGCGAGTGCCGCGTAACTGTGGGTAAGACAGGTGCTGACACACCGGACGTTCCTGAACTCACTGGTTCTGATTACTATGTTTTCCAGCTCGATGAGACAACTTACGATGCTAACACCAGCAAGATTAAATTGGATCTGCGCGTAGACGACTCGTCCAAGTTCCTTTATATCTGGGAAGGCACTTATACCGGAGGGACGTCAACAGGAAAGAACTTCTTTGGACTTGCTGAGGGTTGGGTTTCCGTGGTTGTCGGCAATGCGGGTTGGTCTGGCTTAGGCCTCTGCTATGGTAAAACAAATGATGATAATGGCCCGGAAGCCAAGATTGATCTTAGCGCCCTCTACGATGTTTACGTCAACGCTGATCAGTACACCTTCCACATTGCCATGAAGTCAACCGACAATGCTTCCCACTGCATCATTTTCTACGGCAAGGACTCTGAGGTTAAGTATGCCCTTGGTGGTGAGTTCGTGGACAATGGCGTGACCATCCCCAGCGTAGGCGACTTCGAGCGTGACGGCGAGTGGCACGAGATTGAAATCCCCGCCTCTAAGCTTGTTGAGGATGGCCTTATTTATCCCGAGGCTTGGAGTGTTACTGGTCAGAACATTATCGCGTTCCTCTCTGGCGGAAAAGCTGGCACAACGCTCGACTATGACGCCATGTACTTCTACAAGAAATAAGCACTGCTTATTTTAATATTCTGAAACTGAGCGTTTTTATTGATGTTTTAATGGGGGCGGGACGTATTACCTCGGGTGTAGCCCCGCCCCCATTGCCTTTCTTCTCACATTACCGCCCGACTTGTCGCGGAGCGCCTCTTTATAATCCCTACCCTATTATAATTCGATAGACATCCTCATTCCAATGAATAATGCACTCATATTTTTGGCTCTTGCACACTCGCTGCTCTCCTTCACAGCATGCAGCGACGACGAGAACAACGACGACTCTAACGCCGTCAACCCTCCCGCGTCTGAGGTCAGGCACGTCATGAACCGCAGTGCTAAAAGGGGTGTCGGCTACAATTTCCGTCTGCCGGAGGACATGTTCTTGCTCAAGGGAGGAATATCTTGGTTCTACAATTGGGCAACCAAGACAAGCTCCACCGTCCAGGAAGAGGCTAAGAATGCCAACGTTACATTCGTCCCCATGACGTGGAATAACAACTACTCTGAGGACGATATCACAGCCACTGTCAAGGTTTTCGATGACAAGTATATACTTGCCTTCAACGAGCCAAACCTCGTCGACCAGGCTCGCATGACGCCCGCCCAGGCCGCCGAGTTCTGGCCGCGACTCAAAGAATACGCCAAGGCTAACGACCTCAAGATCATATCCCCGGCCATGAATTATGGCACCCTGCCCGGATATTCCGACCCCGTAACGTGGCTCGACGAGTTCTTTGTGCAGCCCGGTGTCTCTATCGACGACATTCACGCCATCGCCCTCCATTGCTACATGAACTCGGCCTCGTCAGTCAAGGGATATGTGGACAAGTTCGCAAAGTATGGCAAACCCATTTGGATGACAGAGTTTTGCGCATGGGACGGCGGCGTTGCGGATGCTGACGCGCAGATAGCCTACATGAGCGAAGTCGTCGCATATTTCGAGGAGAACCCCAACGTGGAGCGCTACGCATGGTTCGAGCCGCGCCACACGCCTGGTGCACCATATATGCAACTCATTGTCAATGATGAGCTTACCGATGCCGGAAAAGTTTACGTCAACTTCTCCTCGTTCGACAAGCAGGCCTACGCGTTGAGCGGTTCACAGTGGCCCGCCACATCCTACCAGTCAACAAACGCTTCTGAGGGCGTTGAGGCCGGAAAAGCATACTCTGCCGCTCCGAGTTTGCATGTGGCAACCGACCCCGAGTCCATTTTCCCCATCGAGATAAAGAGCATTACGACAAAGAAGTGGGTTGAGTACGGTCTCGACGCGCGGTACGAACTCAGCACCCTCTCTCTCCGCCTCAAGACGCTTGTCCCCACCACCTTCACCATCACTGTTGACGGCAAAGAATCTGTAGATACCGAAGAGCTGACGACCAAGGGCGAGTGGAAGACGGTCGAGATCCCGGTCTCGATATCCGGCGGACTGCATAACGTCCGATTGGCTGTCAAGAAGGGCTCAACGTCCTTGAGTTCAATACTTTTCAAATGAGTGACGACTTCCTATGTGTCGGACAACTTAGTCCCGATGCTTGCGTGTGGTCTCCAACCTCTTCTGACATAATTGTGATCATGATACAATAAACATTTCGTCATAGCATTTTTCAGCGCAACATAGCGCATAATTCTGTAGCAGTTTTTCCCTTTTCCTTGTTGGCTCTTATTGATGAGAATCAGAGCTGACAGGGAATTTTTTTTACGCGTTTTATGCGCGTTGTGGCGGCAGAGCTCTTCGCGTTGGACATGATGAGTGAGTGTTCTTTTGTGTGATTACACATACTATTCTGTTAATAATGCGTGGCTTTGTGTTTTCTTGAATGCCGCTTCAGATGACCTTTATGCCGTTTTAAGACACATTTTTGCCGTTTCGCCCCAGGGCGTTGACACTCATTGTTTTAAAAAACTATATTTGTGGCGTAATCAATCTAATAACATCAGCTATAATGAGAACACCGAAACGAATGTTTTTGCCGCTCCTGAGCCTTCTGGCCCTTGCCGCCTGCCGGGAGGATGATATGCATACCGATCCACTATCCATGAGATTGCCCATTGCGCGCACCACAAGTGGAGCCGCAGCACATATAGGCATTGTGACAAAATAGTCAAAGAGTCGTGGGCGAGAGGTGTCGCCTATTATGTCGCCAGAGCTGAAGGTTATGGTGATGATGGCGAGTATTTCTCAAATCCCTACACGGGCTTAGTGCTAAGCCTGACAAGAGACGATTTTGGCGATAGAGTAAAGACTTCCGGAGG
>SFOL01000002.1 GCA_004552385.1 Bacteroidales bacterium
GCGGAGGGCCGCAGGAGGCAGCAGGAGGAGTCCGCCATGGCGATGCTCGCCTCGGGCCTCCCGGTGCGGGACATCGCGAGGTTCACAGGTCTCGAGGTGGCGGAGGTCGAAAGACTGAGGTCGCAGGAGTGACGGAGTTTTTCTCTCATAGTGGAAATATCTTTGCGAGAAATTTGCCAGTTCGAAATATTGGACTAACTTTGCACTCGCAAACGAAACAAGTCGGTACCATAGCTCAGTTGGTAGAGCAACGGACTGAAAATCCGTGTGTCCCCGGTTCGATTCCTGGTGGTACCACTTTAGATTTAGCCTGTCACACTTAAAGTGGCAGGTTTTTTTTGTATCTTAGCATTAGGTCTGCTCGTCATCGAAGTTGTGCCTCTTAAAATCATCTCTACCTTAAATATACCACAAGTGAAAAAAGTCAAGATTTTCTCGTTTTTAGCCATGTCCGTTTGCCTCTGTTTTCAGGCTTCGGCCCAGGCTCCTGCGTTTCCTGGGGCTGAAGGCTATGCGCGCTATGCTGTCACTGGCGGCAGGGGTGGCAAGGTAATCCATGTCACTAATCTCAACGATTCGGGCGAGGGCTCGCTTCGTGAGGCTCTTAAAACTAAGGGTTCGCGAATCATTGTTTTCGATGTCGCCGGTTACATCGACCTCAAGTCGGAGCTCGTCATCAGTGCCGGCGACGTGACTATTGCCGGCCAGACGGCTCCCGCTCCCGGCATCACGCTTCGCTATTACACCCTCAGGAACGAAGCGGACAACGTCATTATGAGGTTCATCAGGGTCCGCAGAAGCCAAGTTAAAGATGTCAATGAGTCCGCCGACGCCACGTGGGGACGCCAACACAATAACATCATACTGGACCATTGCTCGTTCAGCTGGAGCATCGACGAGACGGCTTCCTACTACGACAACCGAAACTTCACTATGCAGTGGTGCTCCATATCTGAGAGCCTTAATAATGCGGGTCATGGCAAGGGCGAGCACGGATATGGCGGCATATGGGGCGGCAAGGGTGCGTCTTTCCACCACAACCTGGTGGCGCACCATAACAACCGCACGCCGCGCATCAACAGCGCACGTTACGCATGGGACGGCTATGACAAAACAAAGTTCGCTAACAGTGTGGTGGCTGAGCGAGTGGACTTGAGAAACTGCGTCATCTACAACTGGGGCACTGGCAACGGCGCCTATGGCAATATGGGTGGCTATCTCAACATTGTCAACAACTACTACAAGGCGGGCCCCGCCACCACGAACAAGACGAGGGTCTTCCAATGTTCCGTCGACGACGGCAAAAACAAAATCCAGAAGGGCACAATGGGCCTGTTCTACATCAAGGGCAACTATATGGCCTCCGCCCAGGCTGCTGACTACGACTGGAAGGGCGTAAAAACTGATGGCGACAAGAGTCTGACTTTCACCGACCAGGCCGGCTATTACGGCTCACAAGGCGCAAAGCTATCCATAAAGCTCGATGACGAGGTCGATCAAGACGTCATAGCCTCCACGACTACCACCCACTCCGCCGATAAGGCGTTCACTAAAGTGCTCGATTACGCCGGCGCCTCGCTTTTCCGTGACGAGGTTGACGCGCGCCACATGGAGGAGGTCCGCACAGGAACGGCTGTCTACTCTGGCGAGATTGGCAAAGGAATTATCGACAAAGTGAATGACCCCGGCGAGACGGCAGTCGAGTCTTTGCCCAGTTTCCCGACCTTTACCCAGTCTGTACGCCCATCCGGCTATGACACCGATGGCGACGGAATGCCTGACGAGTGGGAGAGGGCCAACGGACTCAATCCTAACAATGCGGCTGATGGCAACGTCTACACGCTCGACTCTAAAAAATGGTACACCAACGTCGAGGTATATATCAACAGCATTGTCGAAGACATTGTCAAAGCGCAGAACTCACAAGCCGAGTCGGGCGTTGATGAGTATTATCCCGTCGTTTCGCCCGCGGCTGTCAGCACCCCGTCGGCTGATGCGCCGTGTGTCGTGGCGTTCGATTATTACTCTCTGGACGGCAAGCCCGTGACGAGGCCGGCCCACGGAGTCTACGTCAGGTGCACCGTCTTCTCTGATGGCAAAACGGTGTCGGAGCTCGTGAAAGCATTGTAACTCGCTTGCGCCCCGCAACACGAACCAAGCGGCCGCACCATCCTGCGTAGGATGGGCGGCCGCTTTCCTATTTGTTTGGGCGTTTGGCAAAAAGAAAGTGCGAGGTGTCCTCGCGACATCCCGCACCCGTGAAATTAATCACCAAACACACTTATCAACTAATCAACGAAAAACTATTCTCTCTGTTCTTTTTCATCTATTACGTCCCTTCGCCTTCCAAGGTTGCGGCCTTTTTTATTTTTATGTGGCATTTCTTTACCGTCACGCCTTTTTTCTTTACTTTCGTCCCGCATGCGCGCCGTGCGCATAATCTTCTAAACAGACATCCCCATTGGTTAATATTTTTCTCGTAGACGCCTACGCTATGATCTACCGCGCCTACTTCGCTTTTTTGCGGGCGCCAAGGGTCAATTCGAACGGTGTTAACACTTCGCCCGTTTACGGGTTCATATCCTCTTTTACCGATCTCGTGCTCAAGCGCAGGCCGGACTATGCCGCCGTGGCGTTCGATCTCCACGGGCCCACGTTCAGACACGAGCTGTTCCCCGACTACAAGGCTAACCGCGATGCCCAGCCGGAGGACATATCGGCGGCCATCCCGTTCATCCACCGCTTTGTCAAGGCTCTCGGCATTGTAGAGGCCTCTTGCCAGGGCTACGAGGCCGACGACGTCGTAGGCTCGCTTGCGGTTCGCTTCGCGGCCGAGGGCAGGCAGGTCGTGATGGTCACGCCAGACAAGGACTACGCCCAGCTCGTGCGCCAGGGCATCTCCATGCTGAGGCCCAGGACGGGGGGCGAGCCCGAGATGATAGACGAGGCAGGCGTGTGTGAGCATTTCGGCGTGGAACGACCTGAGCAGATCATTGACATGCTCGGGCTCTGGGGCGACGCGTCAGACAACATACCCGGATGCCCCGGCGTGGGCGAGAAGAGGGCCAAGGAGCTCATCGCCGCCTACGGCTCCATTGACGGAATATATGAGCACGTGGATGAGCTGAAGGGCAAAATGAAGGAGCGCTTCGTCATCAATCGCGACCAGATCATGCTCTCGCGGCGTCTTGCCACAATCGTCACCGACGCGCCTGTCGATCTTGCTCTTGACGACCTCAAGACGTCCGAGCCGGACTGGGCGGCACTCGAAGATCTCTTCCGTGAACTTGAGATTCGCCCCCTCACCGACCGCATCAAGCAGGCGCTCGGGTTCTCCGCACCGGCTGCGCAGGCCAAGGCGGCCGACATGCAGCCCACGCTCTTCGACTTTGCCAGCCAGGGCGAGGCCCCTGCGCAACCAGCGGCTCCGCAAGAGGCTTTCACGTCGCTTGCCGACTATCCGCACGACTTCACCCTGGTTAAGACCGCAAGCGAGGCGGAAGATCTGTGCCATAAGATTATAGGTGCCAAAGTCTTGTGTTTTGACACTGAGACCACTTCGGTCAACGCCGTCTCAGCCGGCCTCGTGGGGCTGTCCCTGTCAGTCAGGCCTGGCGAGGCGTGGTTTGTCCGTATGCCCGCCGACGAGGCCGAGGCTCGGAACATCCTTGACGCCCTTGCCCCCCTTTTCAAACGCGATGACAGCCTCAAGGTGGGGCAGAACATGAAATTCGACGTGATGGTCTTGAGCCGCTACGGCATCGAGGTGCGCGGACCTTGGTTCGACACCATGATAGCCCACTTCCTCCTCATGCCGAGCCGACGTCATAATATGGACGACATGGCGGAGGAACTTCTCGCCTACCGGACCATACACATCGATCAGCTCATAGGCTCGGGGGCTAAGCAGAGGTCAATGGAGGATGTGCCCGACCCTGACATTCTCGACTACGCCGCCGAAGACGCCGAGGTCACCCTCCGCCTCTATGAAAAGCTGTCTCCCATGGTCGAGGCCGACGCCGACGTGGCGCGGGTGTTCCATGACATCGACATGCCGCTCGTACCTGTCCTTGCCGACATGGAGCTTGCCGGCGTGGCTCTTGACTCTGACGCGCTCGCCGCCTACGCCTCCTTCCTCCGTGAGCGTATCGCCGAAGTCGAGCAGCGCATCTTTAATCTGGCAGGCGAAAAATTCAACGTGGCGAGTCCCAGGCAGGTGGGGGAGGTGCTCTTCGAAAAACTCAAGATCGACCCGTCGGCCAAGAAGACCAAGACCGGCGGATACGCCACTAACGAGGACACGCTCCAGAAGCTCGCGCATGACAACCCCATCGTGGCCGACATCCTCGCCTACCGAGGCCTCACGAAGCTCCTCGGCACCTACGCCGAAGCCCTGCCTAAGCTCGTAAACCCGCTGACCGGCAGAATCCACACGTCGTTCAACCAGACGGTGGTCGTCACCGGAAGGCTCTCAAGCTCAAGCCCCAACCTGCAGAACATCCCCGTCAGAGACGAGGACGGCAGGAGGGTGCGCGAGTGTTTCGTGGCGAGGGAGGGGTGCAAAATCGTCTCGGCGGACTATTCGCAGGTCGAGTTGAGGCTAATGGCCCACTTCAGCCAAGACGGGCACTTGCTCCGAGCCTTCAGGAGGGGCGAGGACGTCCATGCCGCCACGGCCTCCAAAATATATGGAGTGCCGCTAAGCGAGGTCACGCAAGACCAGCGTCGGAAGGCCAAGACCGCCAATTTCGGCATCATATACGGCATATCGGCTTTCGGACTCGCCGAGAGGCTCGACATCCCGCGCAAAGAGGCTAAGGATCTCATCGACGGCTACTTCGTCAATTTTCCCGGAGTCAAGGCCTACATGGACAAGTGCATAGCCGACGCGCGTCAGACGGGCGTCGTCAAGACTCTCTACGGCCGCCGGCGCGAGTTGCCAGACATCAACTCGCGGAATCAGGTCGTAAGGGGAGTCGCCGAGAGGAATGCCATCAACACCCCCATACAGGGGACTGCGGCCGACATTATCAAAATCGCCATGGCCAACGTCCGTAATGTGCTCAAAGAGGGCGGTTTCCGCGCCAGGATGATTCTCCAGGTGCATGACGAACTCGTACTCGAGGTGCCGCAAGACGAGGTCGAGGCGGTCTCGGCCCTCGTCAAGGAGAAGATGGAGGCCGCGGCTTCACTCTCCGTCCCGCTCACGGTCGAGGTCGGCGTGGGAGACAATTGGCTCCAGGCCCACTAAGACTGGCCGGCTTAATCCCACATTTTTTTGTTTACAGACTTTTTCTTTACCTACTTTGATGGAAATTGCAGCTAAAGCCAACGAGCGTGAGAGGGTCATCCTCTTCGCAGTGCGCACGCCCATGACGCCTGTGCGCCAGTTGAACGATTATCTTGACGAACTCGCCTTCCTTGCCGAGACGGCGGGAGCTGACACCTTGGCAAGGTTCACACAGAACCTCCAGATGCCGGACTCGCGCTCCTATCTCGGGTCTGGCAAGATTGCTGAAATTCGCGAGTTCATTGACGAGAACGAGATTGACGCCGCCATATGCGACGACGAGCTCAGCCCCTCGCAGCAAAAAAACCTCGAGAACGGCTTGGGAGTCCGGGTGATGGACCGCACAAGCCTCATACTCGACATCTTCGCCAGCCGAGCACGGACGGCTCACGCGAAGACGCAGGTGGAGCTGGCGCAATACCAGTACCTCCTGCCAAGGCTCACAAGGCTATGGACGCACCTCGAGAGGCAGAAGGGCGGCATCGGCATGAGAGGACCGGGCGAGAAGCAGATTGAGACCGACCGGCGAATAGTCCTCGACCGGATAGCGCTCCTCAAAGAGGAACTCCGACACATTGACAGGCAGATGAGCACCCAGAGGCAGAACAGGGGCAAGCTCGTCCGAGTCGCTCTCGTCGGCTACACCAATGTCGGGAAGAGCACTCTCATGAACGCGCTCTCCAAGAGCTCCGTCTTCGCCGAGAACAAGCTCTTCGCGACTCTCGACACCACCGTCAGGAAAGTCGTCATCGACAACCTGCCGTTCCTCATGGCCGACACTGTCGGCTTCATCCGCAAGCTGCCTACCCACCTCGTGGAGAGCTTCAAGTCCACACTCGACGAGGTTCGCGAGGCCGACCTCCTCCTACACGTTGTCGACATCTCGCACCCCGCATTCGAGCAGCAGATTGAGGTGGTCGACAATACGCTCAAGGATCTCAATTGCTCCGACAAACCGTCGCTCATCATTTTCAACAAGGTCGACGCCTTCACCTACACCCCGAAAGATGCCGACGACCTCACACCGTCATCGAGGGAGAACCTCTCGCTCGACGACCTCAAGAACACCTGGATGGCCAAAGACCGCAAATGCCTCTTCATATCGGCAAAGGACAAGACCAACTTCGACGAGCTCCGACAAGTGGTCTATTCCGAGGTCAGGAGAATCCACACCCAGAGGTTCCCATATAACGATTTTCTCTATGAGACAGTAGAGGATCAGCAGGACTGAGGCAGGTCCGGCGCCTGCCGTAAGGCGGGGAGTGCGGGCGGAGACGCGGGCTAACGGTCCCTCCTCCCGCGCTTTTTTTCATTGGGTAGCCTTGTGGACCCTTGACGCCTCTTGCTGTTCTAAAATATGGCGCAAGTAAACTTTTAATATTTTCCGCAGCTGTGTCATAATATGAAACAGCTTAGGGGTTATCTTTGCATCATCAAGCAAGAAGAGGGGGCGGCGAAGATGACGCCCGTCAAGACGTGCTTGACGAATTAGCACACGGAATTTGAACCAGATTAAGGCATACATCGAATGGCTGATAACTCAGAAGACCTCAAGGCAAAAAAACTGGCTGCGCTCAAGCTGACCATGGAGAAGATTGACAAGGCCTACGGTAAAGGAACCATAATGCGGATGGGAGACCGCCAGGTGGAGAAGGTACCCGTCATCCCCACCGGCTCGCTCGGTCTCGACATGGCTCTCGGCGTGGGCGGATACCCGCGCGGGCGCATCATTGAGATATTCGGTCCCGAATCGTCAGGTAAGACAACCCTTGCCATCCATGCCATAGCCGAGGCGCAGAAGGCCGGCGGTATTGCCGCCTTCATCGACGCCGAGCACGCTTTCGACCCCACCTACGCCGAGAAGCTCGGCGTCGACATGAATGCGCTCTACATGAGCCAGCCCGACAATGGCGAGCAGGCGCTCGAGGTCGCCGAGCAGCTAATCCGCTCATCAGCCATCGACATCATCGTAATCGACTCCGTGGCGGCACTAACGCCCAAAGCCGAGATCGAGGGAGAGATGGGCGAGGCGAAGATGGGTCTGCACGCCAGGCTGATGAGCCAGGCGCTCCGCAAGCTGACAGGGGCGCTCTCCAAGACCAACACCACTTGCATCTTCATCAACCAGCTCCGTGAGAAGATCGGTGTCATGTTCGGAAACCCCGAGACCACCACGGGCGGCAATGCGCTCAAGTTCTACGCGTCTATCCGAATAGACGTGCGCAAGGTCAGCCCCATCAAGAACGGCGACGAGGTGCTCGGCAACATCACAAGGGCTAAGGTGGTGAAGAATAAGGTCGCCCCACCATTCCGCAAGACCGAGTTCGAGATCCGTTTCGGCGAGGGCATATCAAAGGTCGGCGAGATTCTCGACCTGGCAACCAACCTTGACATCATCAAGAAGTCCGGCTCCTGGTTCTCATATGCGGGCACCAAGCTCGCGCAAGGCAGGGAGGCCGCGCTGCGGATCCTCAAAGACAACGTCGAGCTCCAGGAGGAGATCGAGGCGAAACTTCGTGCGGCGTTCAACCAGGGTCTGGAGCCCGAAGGCTCGGTTGGGGAGCCGGAGACCGACCCCGAGGAGGATATTGAGCCGGAAGACATTGCCTGACCGGAGAAGGCGCGATAACCGGCGTTGGCCGCCGCCCGATAATCTCGGGCGGCGGCTTCTTCATATGAGGCCTCGCCAAAGTAGGGAGAAAACGTTATCTTTACATCTGTGGACAGTTTTAAAATGAGATTAACGTTATTCCTCTCGTTAGCACTTTTGTTTCACGCAGCCGGGGCGAGAGCGGCTGCGGATGAGGCCCGCATAGCTGAAGTCCTGAGGTCTGTCGACGCCGTGGTGGCAAACTCGTCCGAGTTCATTGTGAAAAAGGAGGGCGAGATCACGCTTATGCGCACTGCCCTCGATAAGTCGCAGTCCGGCATGGCCCGCTACGAGCTGGCCTACGGCCTTTACGAGGAGTACAGGCCCTTCCTGAAAGACTCGGCCCTGGTTTACCTCGACGTCTGCATAGAGGCCGCCAGGAAATATGGTGACTATGACAAGATGGCCCTGTGCATGGCGAAAAAAGCCCATATATGCTCAAACGCCGGCATGTATGTGGAGAGCCTCGGACTGCTCGCGCAGATCGACACGGCAATGATATCAGGTGTGGCGCGCATTCAGTATTACGTCTCCATGGCTCACGTGTGCGGAGAAGTAGCCTACTACTCTCCGCTTGCCGACTACAATGGCAAATACGGCATTCTCGCACGGCAATACCGGCAGAGGGTGCTGGCCGAGGCCGACCCGCGGAGCGCGGATTACCTTGTCGTCAAAGAGCAGACCCTTCAAGACGCCGGCGACACCATCGCGTCAATGGCCGTCAATGACTATTGGCTGGACCGAGTCGAGCACGGAAGCCACGGTTACGCCCTCGTCTCGCTCTATCGATATTTAGAGTACAAGCTGAGGGGCGACACCACCAATATGTTCGTCTGGCTCGGCGAGGCCGTGATTGCCGACATCCGCAATGGCGTCATGGACCAAGGCGCCATGTGGGAGCTCGCCAACCAGCTCATGCTACGCCATGACATTGACCGGGCCTACCGTTACATCTGCTTCACGAGCGACTGCGCCGCACGCTTCGGCAGCAGGCAGAGGTTGTCGTCCATATCACCCTTGCTTACCACTATAGCACAGGAGTATAAGGCCGACGCTGAGATGTCCGACAAGAATTTGCGCAACACCTTGGCCGCCATTAGCGTAATGTCCGCCATGCTTGCAACGGCGGTATTCTTTGTCGGCAGGCAGAGAAACAAGTTGCGGCAGGCTGGAGACAACCTCGCAAAGAGCCTGCGCGAGCTCGCCGAAGCCAACAATGAGCTCAGGGCGTCAAACGACCAGCTCTCGTATCTCAATATGCAGCGTAAGACGCTCAACAGCCAGCTGGTCGAGGCCAATAAGGTCAAGGAGGAGTACGTCGGCCGATTTATGAGGCTCTGCTCGCGCTATGTCGACAGGCTCGACGATATCCGCAACGTGGTGAAAAACAAGGTGAACGGCGGTCAATGGGTTGAACTTAAGGCAATAATGCGAACCGATGACTTCAAGGCAGATTACACCGATGAACTTTATGCCAACTTCGATGAGGCGTTTTTGCACCTCTATCCCGATTTCGTGGGGCAGTTCAACGCTTTGCTCATCCCTGAAGCCCGCGTGGCGCCCCCTTCTAAAGACAGGCTCAACACCCAGATGCGCATTTTCGCGCTCATCCGACTTGGCATAACGGAGAGCGGGCGAATTTCGGAAATCCTACATTGCAGCGTCAACACCATATACAACTACCGTGCGCAAGCCAAAAAGTCGTCGGTCTGTGGCAAACTCGACTTTGAGGAGCGGGTGAAGGCCATATGCAGCTGAATACGGTAAATTGCTGACAACAAAAAAGCGGCGCGCCTCGTCTCGAGGCGCACCGCTTTTTTGTTTTAAACAGGTGTGGCTTACTTGGTCACCGTGAGCCGGGCTGACGATAAGCGTTGGCTGTCCGGCCCCGTCATGATGTCGAAGTCGCCTGGCTCCACCACTCTCTCAAGGTCGTGGTTATAGAAAGCCAGCTGCTCGCCGCCTATCGTGAACTCCACAGTCTGGCTTTCGCCAGCCTTCAAGTGTATGCGGCGGAAGCCTTTTAGCTCTTTCACGGGGCGGGCTATGGAGGCTGAGAGGTCCCTCACGTACATTTGAACCACCTCGTCGGCATCTCTGCCGCCGGTGTTGGTGACGCGGACGCTGGCGGTCACGGTCTCGCCGGCCGCCATCTCGCTCTTGCTCAGCTTCACGTCAGAGTAGTCGAACGTGGTGTAGCTGAGGCCGAAGCCGAAGGGGTAAAGGGCGTCGTTGCGGACGTCCATGTAGTTTGAGCGGTACTTGTGGAAATCCTTTTCGCCGTCCGCCACGGGGCGGCCCGTCATTGTGTGGTTGTAATACAATGGCAGCTGGCCGACGTTTTGCGGCATCGATGCCACAAGCTTGCCCGATGGGCACACGTCTCCGAAAAGGACGTCGCATATTGCGTCGCCAGTCTCAGAGCCGGCAAACCACACGTTCATGATGGCGCCAATGTTCTCTTTCTCCCAAGCCATGACGGTCGGGCGGCCCGAGAAGTTGAGAAGCACGACGGGTTTGCCTGTTGAGACCATGGCCTCCATCAGGTCGCGCTCGGCGTCGGGCATCGTAAGGTCCGAGCGTGAGGCGCATTCGCCGCTCATCTCGGCCATTTCGCCTATGGCGAGTATTACTATGTCAGACTTCCTCGCTGCGGCCACGGCCTCAGCCAGGGCTCCCTCCTTGTCCACGCGCGCTATGGGGCGGCCGAACTCCACTTGTGTCTGCAGAGCCTCGTTGTCGTATATGTTGCTGCCCTGCGCGTAGAGTATCTTGGCCTTGCCGGCGGTGCGGCGTTCCATCACTTCTTTCAGTGTCGAGTATTTCGCCACGTTGTCGCCCGTCGACCATGATCCGGGCAGGTTGTTCCTCGTGTCGCCCATGGGGCCTATGAGGGCTATGGTGCCGGCGGGGTTCAGGGGCAGGAGGCCGCCCTCGTTCTTCAGGAGCACGAAGCTCTCTGTCGCCATCCGCCTGGCCGTGGCTCTGCTCGCGTCGGAATACAGGTCGGTCTTTTCGCGCTCCGCGTGGCAGAATCTGTACGGGTCGTCAAGCAGGCCGAGTTTCTCTTTGGCTTCAAGCACACGGCGGCACGCCGCGTCAATCTCCGCCATCGTTATGCGCCCCTCGTCAAGGCTCTTTTTCAGCCAGGCGGTGTAGGCCTCTGAGCACATGTCCATGTCGGTGCCCGCCTTCAGCGCCTGGTCGGAGTTGCTCTGCGGGTCTCCCACGCCGTGCACCTGCATCTCGCCTATCGAGCCGTAGTCCGTCACGACGAAGCCGCCGAAACCCCACTCCTTCCGAAGGACGTCGTCGACCAGCCACTTGTTCCCCGTGGCGGGTATGCCGTCCACGAGGTTGAATGACGTCATCACTGAGCCTGCGCCCTCTTCCACGCAACGCTTATAAGAGGCGAAGTACTGGTTGTACATCCTCACGTGGCTCATGTCAACCATGTTATAGTCGCGCCCTGATTCGCTCGCCCCGTAGAGGGCGTAGTGCTTCATGCAGGCCATGACATTACGCTCGCCCCAGTCTCCCTGGTAGCCGCGTATCATGGCCGCGCCCATCTCGCCCGCCAAGTATGGGTCTTCGCCAGCTCCCTCGCTGGCGCGGCCCCACCTCGGATCGTTGTTCACGTCGACCATGGGCGAGTACACCCAGTTTATGCCCGTGGCTGAAGCCTCGAAGGCAGCCACCTCCGCGCTCTCCCTGACCAAGGCCGTGTCCCAGCTGCATGCCTGCGCAAAGGGCAGGGGGAACACAGTCTCATAGCCGTGTATCACGTCCTGGCCAAACAGCAGGGGTATGCCCATGCGGCTCTCCTCTACCGCCACGCGCTGCAGCTCGCGTATCTTGTCGGCTCCTTTCACGTTCAAGACGGCTCCCAGCTGCCCCGCCTTAATTCTCTCGGCCAGAGGCGAGTTCTTTACCGCGCCGGTCGTTATGTCTCCGCCAGGCAGGAGGTTCAACTGGCCTATCTTCTCTTCCACCGTCATGCGGCTCATCAGCTCGTCAACCCTGTCGGCCTTGCCGCATCCGGCCAATGCCGCGCAGAGGACTGCCGCAGAGAACATTCTGCTTACTCTCATGTTTTCGTTTGTTTCTGTGGTTCGTATCCCCCTCTGCGCCATTCTCTTCGGGCGCCGAGGTTCGCTAAGTTAGTGTTTTTCCTCCATTCGGGGGCTTGCGGCCGCTATTCGTTCGAGCCCTCTTTGTTTTTTGGGGGGCATGTTTTGCCTGTGTGCGGGGGCTGGAGAAAAACGGAGGCGTGGCTTGCTCCCCGTCTTCCGACAGGGTTCAAGCCGCGTCTCATTTTCTATAAGCCTATTTTTGGAAGACTCTCACGTAGTCCACCTCGAGCTTGGCCGGCAGGCATGAGGGGTCTATGCCTTGCGCACCGCCCCAGGCGCCGCCCCAGGCCAGGTTCAGAATGGGGTAGAATGCGGCGTCGAATGGCCATGCGTCGCGGCCGCTGCCGTCATTCATGTATGTCAGGATCTCGGTGTCGTCGGCGTAGAACGTCATATAGTCCGCGGTCCATTCCATAGCATAGGTGTGGAACTCGGTCTGAGACGTGGCCACCGTCACCTTGTTCCCCTCGATTGAGGTGCCGGTGTTGTTATACTTGTTGCAATGGATGGTTGAGTGGATGGTGTTCGGGGCGTAGCCCACCTCCTCCATTATGTCAATCTCGCCATCGGCGGGCCAGCCGGTGAAGTTTACCGGCATCATCCAGAATGCTGGCCACGTGCCTTTGCCCGATGGCAGTTTCATCCTCGCCTCGATGTAGCAATATTTCCATCCGGTCTCCACCTTGCCGTAGAGGCGCGAGCTCTTTATTGTGCCATTGTCGTCGGCAAGGGTTATGGTCAGCTTGCCGTCGGCCACCGTGGCGCTCTCGCGGGTGTAATACTGGATCTCGTTGTTGCCCCATCCGTTGTCGCCTTTGCCTATGGCGGCCGTCCAGTCGTCGCTCAGCTCGTTGCCGTCGAACTCGTCGTGCCATACGAGCTTGTAGCCTTTAATGGGGCAGGTTATCTGCTCCGCCGGCGTCTGGGACTTCGCCTCTTGGGTCACCGTTATGCTGTCCCTTGAGCCTCCAGCCCATATTATCACTACGCCTTTGCGCGCCTCGTCGCCATCGTTGGCTTCGGCTTTTATGGTCACCTCGGCCTCTGTGCCGATGCTGTTGCCGGGAGTCACTGTCAGCCATTCCGACGTTGTGTAGGCTGAGAACTCGTGGCCACATGCCACTTTGGTCGCGACCTCCCCGCCGTCGGCAGGCAGGTTCAAGGCCTTTGTGGCTATGGTGATTGTCGTGGCTGGGGCGTAGCCTATCTCCTCGTCGTCGGAGCAGGAGCCGAGCAAGCAGATGGCGCTGGCCGCCAAGGTCGTTATAATCATTGTTTTGTTCATATTATCGTCTTGTTGAGAGAGAGCCTATTTTGCTGTTTTCTGAAGTATGATCTCCGATATCTCGACCTTCTCGTTCTCCGGGGTCTGGCCGAAGTCGAAGACCATGGTCACTGAGCTGGCGGCGCCAACCTTCATGGTCTTGGCCGGGATTTTGACTTGTGTCACATCACCTGCAGAGAGGTCATACTGCTCCAGGAACAGATAGTTGTTGTCATCTGCGCTGTCCACGAGTTTAAGGGTCACGCCCTTAATGCCCTTGACGGCCGTCATCTTGCATGAGAAGTCATATTCGACATCAGCATCCACGGCGATGACGGTCTTCAGCTTGACCTGGCATTGCCACTGCTGCTCCGAGGAGGTCTCGATCTCCACGGTGTATACGCCGCCATCAACGCTCAGAGTCGGATGCTCCACCACTGTCCAGCCGCTGCCCGTGGCGTGGTATGTCTCCAGTGTGAAACCGGCCTCGCCCTTGTCGTCGACAGCAGACTTCCATATGTTGCTCTCGCTGTCATACGTGTAGATGGTCTTGTCTTCCTCCTCGGCAGGGGCCTCGACGCCGTCGCACTTGTGTTCTTGCAGGCAGATGTCGTAGAAGTTTATCTTCGTGTTGTCCGGAGCGCCGCCAAAGTCGAGCACAAGGTCGATTTTGTCGATGTCCATACCCTCCATTCCGCTCTTGTAGAAAAGGACCTCCTGGCCGGCCTTGAGATCGACTCGCTCCACGAAGTAGAATGTGTCGTCGTCGCCATGTTTCACCAGCTTGATGGTCGCTCCGTTCACGTCGGTTGTCGATGTGACTTTCATCGAGAAGTCGTATGCGGCAGTGGCGGTTGACGCCATGTCGGTTAACATTTTCACCTGGGCCTGCCATTGCTCGGTGGTTGCCGTGGGCAGTGACACCGTGTAGTTGTTGCCATCGGACTCGACCTCAGGGTCGGCTATCTGGCTCCAGCCCGGGGCGTAGAAGAACTCGTAGCTCAGAGTGGCGTTTTTCCACATGTTGCAGTCGCTGCCGGGAGTGAAGCCCTGGAAGCCGAGGCTGGCAGACGTCAGGATGTAACGCCAGGCGATCTCCCCATTGTCGTAAACCAGGACTATCTTCGACCCCGTCAGGCTCTCCACTCTCAGCTTCAATTCGCCCGTGTAGGCCTTGTCGCACGGGATGTAGGGGAAGAACGTCTCGGCGGGGAAGTTGATGTAGAGGCTTTCGCCCTCGGTGCTTATTGTGTATTCCGTCTCCTGTTTCTCCACGGGGACCATGTAATCTTCTCCCGGCGTTGTCTGATGCTCGGCGAACGTGGTGCATGCATTGTTGACAAAGACAGTGCCGCCTTCGCCGGGGTTGTAGGTGTACGTGCCGTCGGGCGTGAACGTGATGCGGTCGTCATACAGGCCGAAAGCCTTTTTCTCGTCGGCCTTGGCCGTCCACCACTCTGTGCCATCCGTGCCTGCCGGGCCGCAGCCCATGTGGCCAGCCTCGCTGTTGGCTATGCGCCACTCCTTGTTGCAGAGTTTCGCGTATATCTCGTCATAGTTGGTCAGCGAGTTCTTGACTGTGAAGCTGAGCTGCCCCATGCCTTGCGAGAGTCCGTTGCTGTTGCCGACGCGGTAGTACACCGTGTAGTCGCCTGCCGAGGCCCATATCCTGGTCAGAGGGTTGCTGGTGGAGTATATGGCTTTTTTCGTTATCTCCTTGCCGTCCACGGGCAAGTACCACATTACGTACTGCCCTGCGCCTTCCAGGCTGAGCGTCACGGTGTTAGTCTCGTCGTCAACATCGACCTTGGCTTTGGCGTCTTGCGCCACTGGGAGTCCGGCCTCGTTCACGCTGTCATAGTCCTCGGGGCTGCACGCCGCGAGGGTCAGAGCCGCGAGGGACGCTATGTATATTTTGCTTTTCATGTCAGTTGCTTTTATGTTCTACCTTTAGTAGTTGTTCTGCTTTAGTGTGCCCTGCGAAGCGTCAATCTCGCTAAGCGGGATGGGCAGGTACTTTTTGCTCTCGCTCCATGTGTTGGTGCGATATCCGTACTCGTCGGGGGTCAGGGTCTCCTGCGCCTTGCCTGTGCGGACGAGGTCCCAGTAGCGTTTGCCCTCGCCAACGAACTCCAGCCTCTTTTCGGCCAGAATGTTGTCAAGCGTGGCCTCCTTGTTGTCCGTCAGGCCGGCCCTGTGGTGCACCTTGTTCAGGTAGTCTTGCGCCTTCGCCATGTCGCCGCCTGTGGTGATGATGAGCTCGGCCGCATTGAGGAGGGTCTCCGCGTAGCGGTAGATTCGGAGGTTGTTGTTGAAGTTCAGGTCGCCGTCGGCCTTCTGGTCGGCGTTGTTTGCCGAGTATGGCAGGTATTTCTTCAGCCAAAGGCCGGTGTCCTGGTAACGCTTCTTGTAATTCGCCGCGCGGGCGTCGTATATCGTGGCATCGCGTCGGACGTCTCCCTCGGCGAATATGTCATACGTCTCGGAGCGGACGGGCTCGAAGCCCCAGCCGCTGTCGACGCCGTCTTCCGCCACGCCTTCGTTAGGCCCGATCATGCGCGGGTACACGGTGCCGCCGGCGTTGACGTAGCCGTCGCCCCAGCTGCGAACCGCTCCGTCGTCTTTGTAGCATATCTCGAATATGCTCTCGCAGCTCCACTCGCCGCTCTCGAGGAATATGCCGGCGTAGTCTGTGGCCAAGTCATAGTCTTCGCAGTTTATGATCTCCTCCATGTAGCCAAGGGCCTTGGCTTCGCGGCTCTCATCATTCTGATACATGACCATCTCGGCGTAGAGCATCTGGGCGGCGGCGCGGCTCATGCGTCCGATGTTTTCGTCGTCCCACGCCATGGGGAGCGCCTTGCCGTCGATGGCGGACTCCAAGTCGGCTATGACGGCCGCGTAGACCTCGTCATGGCTCTTCTGCTCGCCGATGTAGGGGGTCGACAGGTTCTCCATGTAGAAGGGGATGTTGCCGTAATACTTCCACAACTGGTTGTAATAGAACGCCCTCAAGACTCTCGCCTCTGCGTCAATCTCGGCATACTGCTCGTCTGTCAGAGCATTCTTGGCCCAGCCTATGTAGGTCAGGACGTCGTTAGCGTTGCGGACGCCTTTGTAGCTCTGATCCCATATGCCCGTGAGAGCGTCAGACGAGTTCTGGGAGCTCTCGAAGTTGAACATCTTGTGGAGGTGCTGGTTGTCTGACACGCTTTGGCCGCCAACCCATACGTCGTCGGCCATGGCGTCGGCGCAGAAGGGCAGGGGGGCGTATTGCGAGTTGTTCCAGTCGTAGCACCTCATGGGGTTATATGCGGCCACGACCGCCTCCATTATGTGGTCATAGTTGCTGTAATACTCCTCGAGCGTGGCCTTGTCTGGCGGGGTCACCTCCAGGAAGTCGTCCGAGCAGGCTGTGGAGCCGAGGCCGGCTATTGCGCCGAGGGCTGCCACTATGCTGTGTGTGAATGTGTTGTTCATAACTGTAATCTTCGTTTTGTGTGAGGATGACGTTATTGACTGTTTGCTTTAGAAGCTTATGTTGGCTCCGAAGTTGAACGTGCGGCTCTGCGGGTATACGCCATAGTCCACGCCCAGCGACGTGCCGCCCGATGAGATCTCGGGGTCGAAACCCGCATATTTGGTCAGCGTGAGGAGGTTCTCGGCTCCCACGAAGACGCGAAGGCGGTCTATGAATATTTTGTTCGTCAAGGCTTTCGGCAGGGTGTAGCCCAGCTGTATGTTCTTGAGGCGGAAGTAGCTGCCGTCGGTCACGTAGAGGTCGGAGCTCTGCCAGTTCTTGCCGTCGCCAACCACGTGGCGCGGGTATTTGTTCGAGGTCCCCTCGCCGGTCCAGCGGTTCAGCATGTAGCTTGGCAAGTTGGCGGGGCTCACGTCGGTGCGCCTTGTGGCGTCATAGATGTCGTTGCCTGCGGTTCCCTGGAAGAGCACCATGAAGTCTATCCCGTTCCAGTCGGCGCCTATGGTCAGTCCGTAGGTCCAGTCGGGCATGCCTTTGCCAATCTTGGTGCGGTCGGCCGCTGTTATCTTGCCGTCGCCGTCAACGTCGACGAAACGGACGTCGCCAGGGACGGCGTCGGGCTGAATCAGCTCGCCCTTGGCATTCTTGTAGTTGGCCACCTCGGCCACGTTCTGGAAGATGCCGGCGGTCTTATATCCGTAGAAATATGGGAACGGCTCGCCGTTCGAGGCGCGGGTTATGGTGCCTGTGTTCTGCATGTTGTCCAGCTCCAGGCTGCCGGACGTGTTGCCGAGGTTGGTGAGCGTGTTCTTCAGGAAGGAGGCGTTACCCTTGGCGTGCATCGAGACGGGGCCGGCCTTCCATTTGTAGCCTATCTCAATCTCCACGCCCGTGTTCTCCATGTCGCCCACGTTGCCCAGAGGCGCGTCAGCGCCCACGTAGTTCGGGATCGGCATCTCAATAATCATGCCCGAAGTCTTCTTTTTATACCAGTCGAAGCTGAACGTCAGCGAGTTGCTGAAGAAACCAAGGTCTAAGCCGAGATCGGTCTGGATGCTTTCCTCCCATTTGAGGTCGGGGTTGGCCAACGCGCCGGCCTGGACGCCGTTCACGACGGTCTCGCCGCTGCCGATGATGCTGTTGTAGGGCGATGCGGTCCATGCGGCGTAGGTGAAGTCGCCAATGTTGTCATTTCCGTTCTTGCCCCAGCTGCCGCGGAGCTTGACGTTGCACAGCCAGTCGGGGGCCGACACGTAAGGCTCGTTGAGGACGTTCCATCCGAGAGAGAAGGACGGGAAGGTGGCGTACCTGTTGTTGGCGCCGAAGCGTGAGCTGCCGTCTCGGCGGACGGTTATCTGGGCCATGTAGCGCTCATCGTAGTTGTATGACGCGCGGAAGAAATATGAACTGAGAGTGTGCTCGTATGTCGGCCCGCCGCTGGCCGACATCTCGCCGCGGCTCTGCTCTGCCGAGCTGTTGTTCATATACGGCTTGTTCATGTCCTTGAGGTTCTGGACGTTGCCGTAGAGGCTCTTGCCCGTGTTCTGCATGGCGCTCTGGCCTGCCACGAGGTTGATGGCGTGTTTGCCGAATGTCTTGTCCCAGGTCAACACGTTCTCGAGCTGCCAAACGGTGCCGCGGTCGCTGCTCTGGTGCGCGTTGCTGATGGTGGCGCGGTTGTTGCCCGACAGGTAGTAGAGAGGGGTGTAGCCGTCGGCTCCCCAGAAAGAGAGGTCGGCTCCGTAGGTGAAGCGGTACTTGACGCCCCAGCCTATCTCAAGGTCGGCCGAGAGGTTGGCCACTATCTTGTGGCTCCAGTTGTCGTCGCCTGGCAGGCTGAGCATGGCCAGGGGGTTGTTCATCTCCAGGTAGCTTGAGCCCGGGATGGTGTACATCCGGCCGTCGCCGTCATAGAGCATGTATTGGGACCCATACTTGTCGGCCTGAGCCTTGGCCTCGTCTCCCGACACGGTCGGCTTGAGGGTCGGCGAGAGGTAGAGGGCGGAGCCGAGGGCCGAGCCCCACTGCGAGTTGGCGTCGATGTTCTTGCTGTGTATGCGGGCGTATGATATGTTGGTGCCGAGGGTGAACTTGCCCAGCCAGTCGCGCTCGCTGGTGGAGTCGAAGAGGACGTAGCTCGTGTTGCTCCTGAGCGTCAGGCGGCGGTAGTTCGACCTGTCGCGGTCGCCGCCCACGATGCCCTCCTGATGGTTGTAGCCCATGGAGATGTAGTAGTTCACGCGGTCCGTGGCTCCGCTTATGCTCAGCTCGTGGCTCTGGCTCGGCGCGTTGTCGTTAAACAGCTCGTCTTGCCAGTCGGTGCCCTCGCCAAGCGAGTATGGGTCGTCATAAATAGGGGCCTCGCCATTGTTGATGAGTCCCTCGTTCATCATGACGGCGTATTCCGTGGCGTTCAAGACGTCTCGGTGCTTCCATGGGCTCGAGAGGCCGCCCGTGAAGCTGTAGTTGACGGTTACCTTGCCCTTCTTGCCGCCCTTGGTCGTCACCATGATTACGCCGTTAGCGGCGCGGGTGCCGTAGATGGCGCCCGATGCGGCATCCTTGAGCACCTCGATGCTCTCTATGTCTGAGGGGTTCAGGTAGTCGATGCCGCCCTCGATGGGCATCCCGTCGACGATATACAGAGGGTCGGAGTTGTTGATGGTGCCGATACCGCGTATGCGTATTTGCGCCGCCGCTCCCGGCTGTCCGCTGGCCGACGTCACGGTGACGCCCGAGGCCATGCCCTTGAGGGCGTTGTCTACGCGCACGGGTGTCGTCCCGCTAAGGTCATCGGCGCCCACCTTGGCTATGGAGGCGGTGACGACGCTTTTCTTCTGGACGCCGTAGCCCACCACGACAATCTCGCTCAAGTCGCTAATCATCTCGTTGAGCGTCACGTCGTACCTGTTGCGCCCGTCCTCCATCTCCACGCGGTTCTCGTTGTAGCCTATGAAAGTGTAGACGAGGCTAGCGCCGCGCGGCGCCGAGATCGTGTAGTTGCCGTCCATGTCGGTCACCGTTCCGATGGTTGTGCCATCCACCACGATGTTGACGCCCGGCAGTGGCTGGCCCGCATTGTCCACGACTCTGCCGTGAACGGCCACATCTTGCGCCCAGGCCACTCCCATGGTCCAGGCGAGAAGTGCCGTCACTAAGATTTTTCGCATCTTCATAATTGTTAGTTGTTTCGGTTACTATTTCCTTTTGTCGCGCCTTCGAAGGGCGCTTCTCTTTTTCTTCCTACTCTATGCTCCATGCGCTCACGCCGCCTTCGTAGCTTAGCTCCACGGTCTTGCTCTCGCCGGGTGCAAGGCGCACCTTTTTGAAGTCTTTGAGCTCGCGCAGGGGGTGGTCCATCCCGTCATCGGCTTTGCGTATGAAGAGTTTCACCACCTCGGCGCCTTCCGTCTTGCCCGTATTGGTGACGGTGACGCTGAAGGTCGCTTTTCCGCCTGCACCGTCGTCTGTCCGCCGCGCGCCGCTCAGCTTGAATGTCGTGTAGCTCAGGCCGTGGCCGAAGGCGAAGAGCGGCTTTATGCCATGTTTGTCCGCCCAGCGGTAGCCGACGTATATGCCGTCCTCGTACTCCTCGTCGACGATGTCGCTGCCCTCGCGCCTCGTGCCGGGGTATGTGCCCAGCGCGTGCGCCCCGACGTCTTCAAGCTTGACCGGCCAAGTGAAAGGCAGTTTGCCGCTCGGGTTGACGGCCCCGGTCAGCACGTCGGCCAGGGCATTACCTGTCTCCGAGCCGAGGTACCAGCCTTCCACTATCGCTTCCACGTCATTGGCCCAGGGCATGGCCACGGGGTTGCCGGATATGCAGACGAAGATGACCCTCTTGTGCGCCTTCGCCAGTGCGCTCACCAGCTCGTCTTGCCCGTACGGCAGTGAGTAAGTCTGCCTGTCGTGGCCCTCGCAGTCCTGATAGTCGCTCTTGTTAAGTCCGCCGAATATCACCACCGCGTCGGCGTCTTCAGCCTTGCTCACCGCCTCGGCTATCAGCTCCGCTGGGCTGCGCCTGTCGCTCAGGTCCTGGCCCGTCGTCACCCCGTTGTAGTTTCCGGTCGTGTCGCCCACGTAGCCGCGGGCGAAGTCTACTTTCTCGCGCCCGAGGGCGGCAATCATGCCGTCGAGGGGTGAGATCTCGTGTTGGACTTTCAGCGATGAGCTGCCGCCGCCCACGGTCATCATCTTGATGGCGTTCTCGCCCACCACCAGCACTTTGCCCGTCATGCGCGGGTCTATGGGCAGTGCGTTCCGCTTGTTCTGGAGCAGCACTATGCCCTCGGCGGCTATCTGGCGCGCGGCGGCGTAGTGGGCCTCGGAGCACATGCTGCCGTGCCCTCGGTCGGTGCGCATCGATGTGCGGAAGAAGAGTCGGAGCACCCGCCTCGCCTTGTCGTCGAGCTCGGCCGTCGAGTATCTCCCTTTGCGCAGGCCTGCCAGGTAGGGGTTGGCCAGGTAGTAGTTGTCGTATGCGTTAGACGCGCCATGGGTCAGGCCGTTGGTCCATGAGCCGAACTCCATGTCCAAGCCGTTCTTGACGGCCTCGTCGGTCGAGTGTGTGCCGCCCCAGTCGCTCACCACCACGCCGTCAAAGCCCCACTCGCCCTTCAGGATGTCCATCAGGGTGCGCTTGTTGTGGCAAAGGTGCTGATCCTGATATAGGTTATATGCGCCCATGATTCCCCATGCGCCGCCCTCTTTCACAGCGGCCTCGAACGCGGGCAGGTATATCTCGCGCAGGGCGCGGTCGCTCACCTTCACGTTCACTGTGAAGCGGTTCTCCTCGTCATTGTTCAGGCAGAAGTGCTTCACGCAGGCTGAGACACCCTTGCTCTGGAGGCCTTTGATGTATTCCACCGCCATCCGGCTTGTCAGCCAGGGGTCTTCGCCCATGTATTCGAAGTTGCGCCCGCCCAGAGGGGTGCGGCATATGTTCACACCCGGGCCCAGTATCATGTCTTTGCCGCGGTAAAGGGCCTCCTCGGCCAGGCTCACGCCGTACAGGTGCGCCAGCTCAACGTTGTATGTGGCGGCGAGGCAGCTCAGGGCGGGGAAAGCCACGCACGAGTCGTTGGTCTGTCCGGCCTGCTCCCACTCGTCCCACAAGACGTCGGGGCGGACGCCGTGCGGGCCGTCGTCGGTCCAAAAGTCGGGTATGCCGAGCCGCGGGACGCCCGCCGATGAAAATTTGCTTTGCGCGTGGATTATCCTCACTTTCTCCTCGGTCGTCATTCGTTTCAGCGCGTCTTCCACGCGGGTCTCGATGTCGGCCGACGGGTCGAGATATGCCGGCGTCTTCTGCGCCGTCGCCGTGGTGGCTATCAGTAACGCCACCATCGCTGTCGTTGAGTGTCTCATAATATTCATTGCTGCGTTGTGTTGTTTTCTGCTTTTGTCGTAATTCGGCATTTGCAAATTTGTTTAAAATAACGTTTATGAGACGCCATCTGTTAATCGGATGTGGACTGTCTGGTTTTCTATATGTTTGGCATACAATTTGCTAAGTTATCGGTGCGGGTCTCAAAAAGTGGACTGCTTGTAAGTCGCATTTTTACATTTGTACTCTTTTGGTAGCCGTTTTTGTCTTTTTGGGGTGAAGATGGCTTCGTTAATTAGATATTGTTATGGAACATTCGGGCGGTTTTTGTCGTTACAACGTGTGTAATGATGTTAAAAGTCTGCGCTCTGTTCGCCTTGCATTGTCGGGTTGACGTATGGCGGCGTTTGGATGTTTTAACTCTGAATTTTATATTTGCCTATCGCAACGAAAACATCTTACTGTTTTACCTCGCTAATTAATCATACAAAATGAGAAAACTGATACTTTTGGTATTCGCCATCGCCATATGCTCCGCTGCCTCGGCTCAGATGGCCAAGTTCCAGGCTCTCTATCTTTTCCAGTTCGCAAAAAACACCTCATGGCCCCAGGAGGACGCCGGCAAGCCCTTCGTCATCGCGGTCATAGGTGACAACTCCCTGTCGTCAGAGCTGCGGACGGTCGTCAATAATAAGAAGGTCGGCGACAGGCCTGTCAGAGTAGTTGAGTCCGCCACGGCGAGCGGGCTGCCCAAGTCGGATATCATCTACCTCGGGGAGTCCAAGTCATCCCAGATCGGCTCGCTCATAGCGGCGCAGGCCAACAACAAGGTGCTGATCGTCTCGGGCACTAAGGGCCAGTGCGCCCACGGAGCCGGCATATCATTCGTGCCGGACGGCGGCAAGCTCCAGTTCGAGATTCACGAGGGCAACATCGCCAAGAACGGGCTCAAGGTCACGCCGAAGCTCGTCACCCTCGGGCGCCAGGTGTTCTAATCAAGACGCCGGCGCGGCACAATCCTTCGGCTCCATGCCGTGCTGAGGGATGACTACTCCCGCCTTATTGATTTTTATATACTTGTCCGTCGGCCTCGCGGGTCGGCGGACTTTCTTTTTTTGTGCCGATACGCTTAACTTCGCGCTGGCAATACACTCATTCTACACATGCGAATTGGAAACCTTGACCTCGGTGCGCGCCCCGTGCTGCTCGCCCCAATGGAAGACGTCACAGACATGCCCTTCCGCCGCCTCTGCAAAGGCTACGGGGCCGACCTCATGTACACCGAGTTCGTCTCGGCCGACGCTATAATACGCGACGTCAAGAGCTCGATGAAAAAGCTCGACATCGACCCCGCCGAGAGGCCCGTCGGCATACAGATTTACGGGCGCGAGATTGAGCCAATGGTTGAGGCCGCCAAAATAGTGGAGCAGAGCGGACCCGACATCATCGACATTAACTTTGGATGCCCCGTCAAGAAGGTGGCCGGCAAAGGAGCCGGAGCCGGAATGCTCAGAGACATCCCCAAAATGGTCGAGATGACAAGGCGTGTCGTTCAGGCCGTTGACCACACACCCGTCACGGTCAAGACCCGCCTCGGGTGGGACGAGAACTCCAAGTTCGTCGTCGACACCGCGGAAAGGCTGCAAGACGTCGGTATCGCCGCAATAACCATCCACGGCCGCACTCGCGCGCAGATGTACACTGGAGAGGCTGACTGGACTCTCATAGGCCAGGTTAAGGACAACCCGAGGATGAGCATCCCCGTCATAGGCAACGGCGACATCGATTCGCCCCTCAAGGCCCGGGAGATGTTCGACAAATACGGGGTCGACGCCATAATGATAGGCCGCGCCGCCATCGGACGGCCCTGGATCTTCAACGAGGTCAAACACTACCTCGAAACGGGCGAGCTCATCCCCGAGGCCTCGGTGAGCCAAGTGGCAGACAGGCTCATGGGCCAGCTTGCCGACACCATCCGGTGGATCGGCGACGAGAAAAGAGCCATCCTCCACGTCAGGCGCCACATGGCTCTCTCTTTCAAGGGCATCCCGGGTGTCAAGGAGCGCAGGGTGAGGCTTCTACGTGCCGAGTCTTCCGACGAGATCCGCCAATGTCTTGATGACATCATCGAACTCGCCCGCCAGCAGCGCACGACAGAGTAGCGACATCGGCGACCGAGCCGCTTTTAGCTTGGCGCGCCAGCCATTGACGCCCTCACCATTTTATTCGCATCATATATATCGGAATGTTGATATCCACACTGCCAAACGGCATACGCTACGTGCACCTGTCAGCCCCTGGCCCCGCCGCCAGGTGCGCACTCGTCATCAACGCCGGAAGCCGCGACGAGGGCGAGACTGAACATGGACTTGCCCACTTCGTAGAGCACACCGTCTTCAAAGGAACAAACAAGCGCAGGGCATGCCACATCTTGAGCCGCCTCGACGAGGTAGGGGGCGAACTGAACGCCTACACCACGAAAGACGAGACGGCTATTCATGCCGCTTTCCTCGAAGACGATCTCCCCCGCGCCGCCGAGCTCATTGCCGACATGGCTTTCAACTCCACATTCCCCGCGCCGGAACTCGACAAGGAGCGCGACGTCATAATTGACGAGATAACAAGCTACGAGGACACGCCCTCCGACCTCATCTTCGATGAGTTTGAGGACATGGCCTTCGCCGGGACACCGCTCGGGCATAACATTCTCGGAACTCCCGACACCGTGGCTTCGTTCACGGCCGATGACGCCCGCCGCTTCATAGCTCGGACCCATGCCACGGATCGCATGGCGTTCGCCTACATTGGCCCTTGGCCCGTCATCAAGGTGCGCAAGGTGGTCGAGAGGTTCTTCGGCTCTGTGACGCCAAACGTCGGCAGGCCGCCGCGTGCCGCCGCCGGAGCCTTCTCTTTGTTCGACAAGCGGAAAGATAAGCAGACTTGCCAGGCTCACGTCATCATAGGCTGCGCGGCTCCCCACAGCTTCGACGCTGACAGGCTCGACATGAGCGTATTATCGAACCTCCTTGGCGGGCCGAGCATGAACTCCAGGCTCTCCGTGGCCTTGCGGGAGAGGAACGGCATTGCCTATAACGTAGAGTCGAACTTCACCACTTATGACGATGCGGGCCTTTTCTCCGTCTACTTCGGCACCGACAGGCAGAACATATCGCGTTCCTTGGCCATCGTCCGCCGCGAGATCGACAAACTATGCCAAGCCCCCCTCTCCGAGGCCGCTTTCGCCAGGATCATGAGGCAGTTCGCCAACCAGATCCTCATGTCGGCCGACGACTCCGAGAGCCTCATGCTCTCCGCGGGACGCAATGCCATTCTCTACGGCGAGTGCCTCTCGGTCTACGAGATGGCTGCGGCTGTCAGGGAGAGGGTGTCGCGGGAGTCCTTGCTCCGCGTGGCGCAAAAAGTACTCGGCGAAGCCCAAATGTCAAGACTCGTTTACGTATGACCACAGATATTGAACGATACATCATCAGCCACTCGGACCCTGAGCCGGGATACCTTCACGGCCTCGACCGCCAGACGCACCTGCGGACTATTCAGCCGCGCATGTGCTCCGGGCACTTGCAGGGCTCGCTCCTTAAGACCTTCGTGCAGATGCTCCGCCCAAGGCTCGTCCTCGAGGTCGGCACTTTCACCGGATATTCGGCCCTCTCCATGGCCGCGGGTTTTGACGATGACGACGCCAGGCTCCACACGGTCGAGATAAACGACGAGCTTGAGCCGCTCATCAGGGAATACCTGGCGCGCTCACCCCGGGGCGGGCAGGTCGTCTTGCACATTTGCGGCTTGGCTCAGGCTCTTGACGAGATTGACTCCGAGACTGGCGGCGCGATGTTTGACCTCGTCTTCATCGACGCCGACAAGCGCGAATACCTTGATTATTATGAGGCCGTCCTGCCCCGCGTGCGCCCCGGGGGCTTCATCTTGGCCGATAACGTCTTGTGGGACGGCCACGTGGTCGACCCCGTCGTCCGTCCGTCGGATCGCCATACGCGCGCCGTCAAGGAGTTTAACGACTTTGTGGCGGCAGACTGCCGCGTCGAGAAGTTCATCCTGCCCATAAGAGACGGGATGTCAGTCATTCGAAAGCTGTAAGGGCGAAGGCATCCTTTTACAAACAAAAAAAAAGACGGCACCCGCCTCCCTGACTCAAGGAGGCGGGTGCCGTCTTTTTTGTCTTCAGCCGATCCTACTTGGCATCGTAGCCCCACTTGACGTAGAGCGCGCCCCATGTGAAGCCGGCGCCGAAGGCCGCCAGGATGAGGTTGTCGCCCTTCTTAAGCTGGCTCTCCCACTCGTAGAGGCAGAGAGGTATGGTGGCGGAGGTCGTGTTGCCGTAGTTTTGGATGTTTATCATGACCTTCTCCTTGGGTATGCCCATGCGCTCCTGGGTGGCGGATATGATGCGCAGGTTGGCCTGGTGGGGCACCAGCCATGCCACGTCATCGGAGGTCAGATTGTTGCGCTTCATAACGTCGACGGTGGCGTCGGCCATGTATGTGACGGCATACTTGAACACCTGCTTGCCCTCCTGATATACGAAGTGCTTGTGCCCGTCCACGGTCTCGTGGCTTGCGGGCATGGCTGAGCCGCCGGCTGGTATCTTGAGCCACTCGCGGCCGAAGCCGTCGGTGTGGAGGTTGCTATCCATGAGGCCTATGTGCTCCTCTGTGGGCTCGACGAGGACGGCCGTGGCGGCGTCGCCGAAGAGGACGCACGTCGTGCGGTCGGTGTAGTCGACGATGCTCGACATCTTCTCGGTGCTGACGAGTATGACCTTCTTCTTTGAGCCGCTGCGGATGTATTGGCTGACCAGGTCGAGACCGTACAGGAAGCCGGAGCATGCGCCGTTGATGTCGAAAGCAAGTGCCTTGTGGATGCCGACCTTGTCGCAGATGATGGCGGCCGTGGCGGGCAGGACCATGTCTCCAGTCACGGTGGTGCAGACCACGAGGTCCACCTCTTGGAGGTCCAGGCCTGTCTTGCGGACGAGATCCTCCACGGCCTTAGCGCCCATGTCAGACGCCGCCGTGCCCTCGTTCTCCTTAAGAATCCTGCGCTCCTTGATGCCTACGCGAGTCATTATCCACTCGTCGTTGGTGTCCACCATACGGCTGAGCTCGTCGTTTGTCAGGCGATATTCGGGAGTGAATGCACCCACGCCCGTGATTACTGCGTTTATCTTTGACATTATGTCTTATGGTGTTGTTTTCTGTTACGTTTGGCTTGCGCGCCGCGGCTTCTTGTTAACCCTTTGGCACACAAGGTGCAAATTTACGAATTTATTTCTATTATCGTCTTTTCTACCACGTCTCGTCAAAATATCTGGCGCACTCCCTGACGTCCGCGTTCTCGTCCATCTCGCCCCTCAAGGCTTTGAAGTCGTTCGCCTTGTCATCGTCGTCGCCGTCAAGCCCGTAGCCCGTTTTCAGCTTCGGCCCCCATTCGCGCGACGCGTCGACCATAAGGGCCTCTTTCATTTCATGACAGGCCTCGGCCAGCAGCTGCACGGCGTCCTTCACGTCCTCGTCCTTGTCCGAGTACCCGTACCAGGCTCTCGCCTGACCCACGGCCCAGCGTATAGACAGCTCTTTGGCGCGCTCTGCCATGCTGCTTATGCTCTCCGCCAGCTCTTTCACCGTTCCGAACTCTCCGTCGGCTATTTTCCTCTCTATCTCCCTCACCTCAGACACCGGGGCCACCAGTCCGCCGACGTCGGCCCAGTCGCTTTCGTAGCCCTCGCTCGCGCCTTTGTCGTGCGCATATGCCTTGGCCAGGTACAGGTCTATGGCGTTGCGGTACGCCTTAGCCCCGCGGGGCAGCAGGGCGCGGCGTATTCGGAGCCCGCCCTCGAGCAGGTACTCGCTTCTGGCCTCTGCCCACTCGCCCTCTATCTTGCGGACAGCGCTCATCATGCGCCCTACGGTCAGAGGGTTCAGTACGTCATACGTCACCGCGTCGCCCTTGAGCAGGGTGCGCCTGTCGCGCCTCTTCCACTTTATCCCGTCGCGGAAGAGGCCTATCGTGCGCAGGTTCTGAGCCACTATCAGGTGGCTCTCGCCGTCGCGCTCGGCCAGGACTGAGAAGGGGAACATGCTCGTGTCCGGGTGGGTCTTGTGGTGGCCCACGACCATGGTGAAGGCGCCTATGTGGGCCGGCTCCAGGATGTATGAACCGCTGCCCGTCTTGCAACCGCGCTCCATGACGGCCTGCTGTATGGGGCCGAGGCGGTAGTGATGGTTGCTGGCGTTCGTGGCGCTGCCCGCGTTGTAGAATGACACGCTCTCGGCTATCAGGAGCGACGACTTGTGGTGGCTCACCGTGTATGGGCCGGCCATGACGGACACGCCCTCGCCGCACAGCAGCTGGCTGTTGGCGAACGCCATGACGTTCTCGCCAAAGAACCCTTCGCCCACGGTGGCGCATTGACCTATGAAGCAGTGGCGGAGCTTGGCCCCGCCGTATGCCTTCGCGCCCTCGGCCATCACGAAGTGGCTCGCGTCGACGTCGGCGCCCACCTCTGTGGCCTGGCCCTCGGCCGAGAGTATCGTCCCGTGCCGCAGGCTCGAGGCTCCGTCTATGACGGCGCGGCGGCCTATCCTCACGCTCTCTATGTTCCGAGTCCCGTATATGTGGACGTCTTTGTCTATCTCGGCCGAGAGTCCGCCTGCTTCGCGCCTCACCAGGTCCTCATAGCCATCCACCAGGCCGCTCACGTACCTGTGGCAGGCGACCATGTAAGCTATGTTGGACGTCAGGTGGGCCGACATGGCCACTTCGCGCCCGCCGCCCTCGTTAACCACCGACACGCGCTCGCCTATGCCGAACGGGCCCTCGCCTCCTATGATCTGGCCGCAACCCACGCACACGAAGCGGCCGCCTATGCGGTATCCGCTCAGCAGGCTCACGTCCTGGATGTAATACCAGTCGCCAAGGGTCACATCTTTCAGGGTAGAGCGGATAATGGCGGAGCGGGCTGCCCCGAGGCCTTTGCTTTTTTGAGAGACCGTGCCGTTCATGTCGCCAAGGCGAACGGTGCCTATAAAACTGACCCCGACTATGCGTTCCGGGGCGAATGAGCCTCGTACGAATATCGAGTTCCAGTCTTCGGCCATGCACCCCTGCCCGCGCAGGGTGCTTATCTCAGCCTCGGTCAGTTGTCTGTAGTCTTCCGCTATCTCCATACTCTTTCTTTTTTATACTCTTTCTTCTACTCTCTTTCTACCTCGGCGGTTTGCCCTCCGCGCCTTCTTTTGCCTATTATCAGAAAGGCGCACCCGCACACGGTCAGCAGTGCCACGACTACCGAGGCCACTGTCGATATGACGTTGCCGACCCTGTAGCTCGACGGGCTGAACGTGAACTCTATCTTGTGGTTGCCGGCGGGTATTCGCAGTGCGCGGAGTATGTAGTTGGCGCGGACTATCTCAGCCTCTTTGCCGTCTATTGTCGCACGCCATCCCGCAGGGTAGTATATCTCGCTGAAGACGGCCATGCCGTCATGCGCCGAGCCGCACTCGTAGCTCACTGAGTTCGGCGTGTATGAAGTCTGACGGACCCATGCGGCGCTGTCGGTCTCGAACTCGCCTCCGTCTGCATCCTCCACCACGCACTCGCGGCGTATGTCGATCTTGCCTATCAGGTCTATGGCCTCGTCGGGGTCGGCGCAACGCTTGGCTGTTGGGACGAACCAGGCCTCGGGCATGGAGTACTGGTTAACAAGCGGCTGCTGCTGGGGATTGTATATGAGGTATCGGCAGTTGAGCATGGCCAGGGCGTTCGACTCGCTCAGGGCGGCGTCTATGCCGGCGTAGTCCTGCTTCTGCATGGCCGCCGTTATGCGCTGCCAGTCGGGTGCGAGGTAACGGTCTATGACGTCTTGATACCTGCGCAGCTTGGCACCGTGGTATCCGCCCACCGAGTGGTGGAAGTAGGATGTGTAGACCTCGTTGAACGGGTTGCAATACAGGGCCATGACGCGGTGCGGCGTCTTGTCGGCCAAGATGACCTTGTCCGCCGTCTGCATAGCGAAGGTGTTGACGGTCTCGCTCTTGCTCTTGAACATGTCGGTCGAGAGGTAGCGGCGGTCCACACCCCACAAGTCTATCACGGTCAGGATGCCCACCGTGGCGAGCATTATCTTGGAGCTTATCTTGCGCACCGAGAAGAACCAAAGCGCGCCTGATGCCAAGATTATCAACACCGCCGAGCGCAACGCGTCAGCGCGCATTATGCCGATGCGGGCGTCTATCATGCCTTTCTCCAGTAGGCCGTAAACAGGGTTCTGGGCCTTCAGCCCGGCCAGCGATGCGCTCTCCTCAGGCGTTATGAAGTCATAGAACAGGGTGGGGACGGCCGCCAATATCAGTGCCACGCCCGCCGTCAGGCCCATCGCGCCGAAGAACTTGCCGGGGTGGTATTTTATGTCCTCGGGGTGGTCGCATAGCGCTTTAAGTCCGAGCATGCCGAGGGTGGGGATGGTCACCGTGGCTATCACCAGGGCCATCTCGACGGTGCGGAACTTGTTGTAGAGCGGGAAGTAGTCGAACATGGGGTCGGTCAGCAGGGAGAAGTTCTTGCCCCAAGCCAGCATGATGGAGGCCACCGTGGCCGCTATGAGCCACCATTTCAGGCGGCCCTCGTAATAGAAGCAGCCGAGGAAGAACAGGAAGCAGATTATCGCGCCAACGTAGACAGGGCCGCTTGTGAAGCCGCGCCCGCCCCAATAGCTGCTCTGGCGCGACACGGCGTCTATTATCTGAGGGTCGTGCAAGTCTTTCACCTTGCCCGCCGCGTCGCCTATCGGCTCGCTTGCTCCGCCGACAACGTTGGGTATCAGCAGGGTGGGGGTCTCTTTCTTGCCGTAGCTCCAACTCAGGGCGTAGTCCTTGTCAAGGCCCGACGACTGCTTGGCTCCGTCTGCCGACTTGAGCTCGCTCGCGCCGCGGATGGAGTACGCGCCATATTCGTATGTGGTCCAGAGGTTCGTCGCACTCGGCATCACGGACAGCAGGGCGGCGGCGGCCAGGACGGCCGTGCCTATGCCGAACTGTCGCAGCCTCTTGTCGCGTATGGCCACCCACAGCTCGCCTGCCAAAAGGATCAGCAGGGCTATGCCCAGGTAGTAGGTTATCTGGATGTGGTTGAACGCCAGCTCAAGGCCAAGCGACACCATAGTGAAGAGGCCTCCCGCCAGCCACTTGCCGCGGTACGTCATCACCACGCCGCCTATCACCAGCGGCATCATGGCTATGGCGTAGCACTTCGTTATGTGACCCACGGCTATGATGATTATGTTATACGTGCCAAGGGCGAACGCCACGGCACCTATGGCCGACACTTTGCGGCCCGCGCCCAGGCTTATCATCATGAAGTAGAAGCCGGCCAGGTAGAGGAACATGATGGCTATGGTCCTGTATGGCATGCCCAGGCGTATGTAACGGGTCAGATGGGTGAATATGTTGTGGCTGTTGTCGGCTCGTATCTGGTACGCGGGCATGCCGCCGAACATGGCGTCGGTCCATTGGGCGGTCTCGCCGGTGGCCTTCTCATATTCCACCAGCTCGTGGTCGGCGCCTATCACGTGGGTGAAGTCCATCTGCTGTATGTCCTTGCCTTGCAAGACGGGCGAGAAATACGCCGCGCTCAGCAGGGCGAAAAACAGCAGGATGAGGGCGTGGGGCCACAGGCCGGCCATCTTTTTCAGTGTCTGGTTTTGCATCTCGGTGTGTTATGTTTCTTTGTTTTCACTTTCTGAAGAATATGCGCTTCACGAGGCCCGTGAGCAGACAGTCGTCGGGATATCTGGCCCTGGTGCGCCCTGTCTCATATTTTATCGAGGTCACGATTGCCCTTATCTTGCCTCGCACGCCCTTGGCCCGCGCCGCGTTGGCGACCGCTTTTTCTATTATGCGCTCTATTGCCCAACGTTTTGCCATGCCCGTGGATACGCCCTTCGACCTGTTGCGGGCGAACTCAATGGGCTTGTAGCCTAAGTCCTCCATCTCTTTCGCCGTCGCCTTGGGCATGAGGGGCAGGGCCACGCCCATGGCCCACTTTATGGCTTTCTCTGCCTCGGGGGTCGAGCTTTTGCACAATGACAGCAGCCCGCGTGCGTCGTCGGCGCTGGCCATCACCACAGCCAGATCCACCACCCACCGCAGGCCTACCTTCATCCGCACGTAGTGTTTGTACGCGTGCATGACGAGGTGGTGCGCCATGGCGTCCGGCCTCAGCATCCGCCGCCCGTGCCACTCGGTGGCGTACGAGCCAAGCGGCTCTGGCGGGTCCCAGCCCATCTTCTTGTAGAAGAGCCGCCCGTGAAGCTCGAGGATGACGCCCTCGTATTTCATTGGCGGCAAGTGGGCGTCTTCATCGCCCACTTGAGGACCGTCATACGCTTCCACTGTCGCGCCTGCTTCCAACAGCCTCTCGCGGGCCTCCATGAGCCTGTCGGGGGCCACCCATAGGTCAATGTCGCCGGCAAGCCTGTGGCTCAGGTCTTTGTAATACGGGCTGTCTATCAGGGCGGCGCCTTTCAGCAGGATGGTCTCTATGCCGTCAAGCTTCTCCGTGAGAATCTTCGCAACGCACAATATTCTGGCGTTATGCGCCACTGTGCCTATGGCCGCGGCGCGCAGCTTGAGGCGCAGCTCGTCTCTCGGCCTCCAGTCGTCGTAGCTCTCTGTCAGACGGTGGGTCAGCCAACCCGCCACGCCCTCTCTCTCAGCCTCGCGCGCAAGGGCATCCACTTCTCCGGACTCCAGATCTGGCAACGGATAGCCGTCCCGCTCTATCGCGCAAAGCCTGACGAGCAGACGCATCCGCTCGTCAGGCGTCATTGCTTTGCCCATTGGCTCTTGGTCGTGGTTATGCGCAGGTCACGAGGCACTTTATCACGCGCGTCATCCTTGGCTCGGCGGCGGCGGCAACTTTCTGGACCTCCTCGTGGCTCACCTCGACAATCTCGCCCGGCACGCCTGAGTCTGTTATTATCGACACGCCGAAAACCTCCATGCCCGAGTGGTGGGCCACTATGACTTCCGGCACTGTGCTCATGCCCACGGCGTCGCCACCCAGGGTGCGGAACATCTTATACTCGGCCGGGGTCTCGAATGTCGGGCCGGTGGTGCCCACGTAGGTGCCGGTTTTCAGGTTCAGCCCTTCGGCCTCGCCTATCTCGAGAGCCTTCTTTATCAGACGCTTGCTATACGTCTCGCTCATGTCCGGGAAGCGCGGGCCGAACTCGTCCATGTTGGGCCCTATGAGCGGGTTTGTGCCAAACATGTTTATGTGGTCGGTTATCACCATCACGTCGCCAACCTTGAAGCCCGGGTTGAGCCCGCCCGAGGCGTTGCTGACGAAGAGCGTCTTGATGCCTATGAGCTTCATGACGCGGGCGGGGAAGGTCACCTGCTGCATCGTGTAGCCCTCGTAATAGTGGAAGCGGCCCTGCATGGCTATGACTGGCACGCCGCCTATGCGGCCCACTATCAGGCGGCCGGAGTGCCCCTGCACCGTCGACACCGGGAAGTGTGGTATCTCGTGGTAGTCAATGCTGTCCGCAATCTCAATCTCGTTTACGAGGCCGCCAAGGCCAGTCCCGAGTATGATGCCTACGCTCGTGCCGTCTATCACGCGGCTCTGGAGGTACGCCGCCGCCTCTTTAATCTCGTCTAATATCATGGCTATGTTTTTTTTTCGTTAATGCTGTTCTGCGCCTATTTAGCCGCCATCCGCTCCACTGCTCTGTCAAACTCCTCCTCTTGCCCGAAGAGGACTCTGAGCTTTATGGGCAGGATCCACGTCTCGTGTCCGCTTATGCGCGGCATCCGCATGGAGTCTTTCTCTGTGCAGACCATCACGCTGTCCGGCCCGGCGGCGTCAAGCATGCGCCTTATGTCGGCAGCGTCGTCGGCTGTGTATGCATGGTGGTCGGGATACGCCATGCGCCGCGTGCGCGCGTCGGCCAGCCTGTCGGCCACCTCGTTGAAGAAAGGCTCGGGCCTGCCTATGCCGGCCACGGCTACGCCGCTGCGCATGACGGCCTCATCGTCGCTCACCTCGCTCCCGTCGCCGCGCCTCATGAGGCCGTACTCTATGGTGCTGAAGAAGATACGCTGGTCGTCGTTGAGGCTCATGTGCGCCATGAACGCCTCGGCCTGCGACTTCGTCATGCCGGCGGGGCATTTGTTCACGACCACGATGTCGGCTCTCAGCCGCGCCGTGCGATCCTCGCGCAGGTCGCCCGCGGGCAGTGGCAGGTCTTTCCACATCGGGCGAGCGTAGTCCACCACGAGTATCAGCCCCTTGGGCCGCACGCTTCTGTGCTGCATTCCGTCGTCCATCACCACGACGGCCGCCCCGCGCCTTATGGCGGTCTCTATCGCGGCGGCGCGGTTGGCGTCGACTATCACGTCCGCCTCAGGGAATTTGCGCTTCATCTGGCATGGCTCGTCGCCTATCTGTGACGCCGTCGACTCTTCATCGGCCACGACCTGACCCTTGCTCTTGCGCATGTAGCCGCGGCTCACCACGGCCACGCGCCTGCCGCCCCGCGACAGCAGGCTCACTATGTGCTCCGTCAGCGGGGTCTTGCCGGTGCCGCCCACCGTTATGTTGCCCACGCATATCACCGGGGTGCCGAATGCCCTTTGTGGCAGCACGCCCAAGTCATACGCCATGTTGCGCAATGACGTTCCGAGCCAGTATAGTGCGGCGAAAGGAAGTAGCAGCAGACGCGCTTTTTTCATTTTTCGATTTCGTTTGTGGCCCCGGGTTCCGCAGTCGCGCCGCCGCCGGCGTCATCAGTGCTCTTTTTCTTGAAATAGCCGTTCACCCAGCGCGGCAGCAGTATCACGCCTATTATGAGGTAGGGGTAGTAGCTTATTAGCCTCCAGCAGAAGGCCAATGCTATCGCGCCGACGGGAATGTAGTCGGCAAGGAACTCATGGAACACGTATTCCGCGAAGCCCGCTCCGCCCGGCGTGGGGCTCACGAGCATCATTATCCACATCGCCAGTTGTTTGCCGAACACGGCAAGGTGGTCGCCCCATCCTAAATGCCCCATACCGAAGAACGCCAGGATGAGGGCGTTGACGACCCAGTAGCGGCTCGTCCAGCTTACAGCCGTCGAGAGGAACGCGGCGCACCACCGTCTGGCGGGCCAATGGCGGAAATATTGGGCCGTGGAGACTATGTCGTCACCGACCCCGCTCATGCTGTCGCGCCAGCGGCGCAAGATGGGAAGGCGGAATATGAGCAGCAGCAGGCGCTTGAGACCCTGAGGGTTGATGAACAGTCCGTAGCTGAGGGCGAGTATGTAGGCCAGCTTGATCCCGTAGCCAACCCACGCCACGCCCGCCAATTTGTGGGCGAGGCTGTCCTCAAGCCCGAATATGTTCGAGTAGCCTATCAGCCACACCGCCAGAGGAAAGAATATGGCGAAGTACAGTTCGTCAAGAAATGACGTTATCATCACGATGCCCGTCGAGCGACCCGCCGATATGCCCTCGCGGTTGATGAAGAAGAGCGCCACGCTCGTCCCGCCCACCGCCGACGGCGTCACAGCCGACGAGAACTCCCAAAGCATGATGATGCGGAAAGCTGCGAACCAGCCGAGCTCGCCGTCGCTCAATATCCTGATCCTCGCCATGTAGCCTATGTCGCGGCCCATCATGAATATGATGGCGACGGCGAAGAATAGCGCCGACGCCGGCCCGAAGTCGAACGAGTCCATAAGCCCCGGCTGGTACTCCCTGGCAAAAAGGAGCGCTGTGGCGCCAAGACCTATGGCTATCGGCAATATTATCTTCCAAGACTTCAAGCTTGCCAGAGCTGCCTCCGGCTTCTGATTTCCTCCCGCCATTTCTATCGTCCATTTCTGCCCGCGGGTCGCCCCGCAAGCCTGCTTGCAACGCTAAAAGTTGAAGATGTTGCTCTCCTCGCAGTCGCCGCCATACAGGGTCTCGCCGCCGACTTCCGCCGAACTGCCGCTTCCGTCGGCGTTGACGCCCTTGTCCGGGCAGTCGAGCGAGAAGTTTATGTATTTGGGCTGCTCGAACCTGTCGTCGGGTGTCACGCCGGTGATGTTGGCGTCGCCGAACACTTTCAGAATGAACGTCCCGAACACCGGTATGGCCATGTTTGAGGCCTGGCCTATGCTCATGCTGTTGAAGTGTATGCCGCGCTCCTCGCCGCCTACCCATACGCCGGCCACCAGGTTCGGCATCACCGCCATGAACCATCCGTCGCTATGGTTCTGGGTCGTGCCGGTCTTGCCGCCCATCTGGCACGTCAGCTTGTATTTCGGGCCCCTCAGTCTCCTGGCTGAGCCCTGGTTCACGACGCCCTCCAGCAGAGACACCATCATGAAGGCCGTCTGCTCGTCTATCACCTCGCGCTCCCTCTTGCCGAAGCGCGATATCACGTTGCCATACTTGTCGCGTATCTCCGTCACGTAGAGCGGATCCACGTGCACGCCCTTGTTTATGAACGTGCCATACGCGCCCACCATCTCGGACAGCTTCATGTCGCTCGTGCCGAGGAACATGCTCGGCACGGGGTCTATGGGGCTCTCCACGCCCAGCGCGTGAATCAGGTTCGCCACCTGCTCAGGCGACGTCTGTTTCATGGCCCATCCCGTCACGTTGTTGTTCGAGTTGGCCAGACCCCACTTGAGGCTGACCATCTCGCCCAGCCTGTCGTTGCCCGCGTTGCGGGGGGTCCACGTGGCCGTCGTGCCGCCCTCGGCGGGCACTGTGAATGTCTGAGGCGAGTTCGGCACGAGGTCGCACGGCGTGTGGCCGTCGCGGAATATGGTGGCGTATACGAAGGGCTTGATGGTTGACCCCACCTGGCGGCGGCCCTTGGTGGCCATGTCATATTGGAAATATCTGAAGTTGGGGCCGCCTACGTAGGCTTTCACGTAGCCCGTGTGGGGGTCCATGGCCATGAACGAGCAGCGCAGGAAGTGCTTGTGGTAGATCACTGAGTCGTACGGGCTCATGACGGTGTCGTGCTCCAGACCTTCCGAGTCCCAGTCGAACACGCGGGTCTCCACCGGCTCGCGCATCACCTTCATTATCTCGCCTTCGCTCTTGCCGCGGCTTCTCAGCTCCTGCCACCTCTCTGAGTCGCGGAGGCTCTTCTTGACCATGGCGTCAAACTGCTCTTGCGTTATGTCATTGCTGTATGGGGCGAACTTCGCCCCCTTTTTTCCTTTAAAGAACAGGGGCTGAAGGTTGTGCCCTACGTGCTCCGTCACGGCGTCTTCCGCATACGCCTGCATGCGGCTGTCGATGGTGGTGTATATCCTAAGTCCGTCGCGGTAGATGTCATACAGGCCGCCGTCGGCTTTCGGGTTCTTGTCTATCCAGCCGTAGAGGGGGTTATTGACCCACTGGATGCTGTCATCGATGAAGTCCTGCTGCTGCCACGAGGCGTAGTTGCGCCTTTCGGGCTTGTGGGCTTTCAGCTGCATCCTTATGAACTCGCGGAAGTAGGGCGCGGTGCCGTCCTTGTGGTCCTCCCTGTGGAATTTGCTCAGGTTCAGGGGCAAAGCCTTGAGCGAGTCGCACTGGCTGTTCGAGAGGTCGTGCTGCTTGAGCATCTGGCCCAGCACCGTGTTGCGCCTTTGGCGTGTCTTCTCCGGTCGGCGGATGGGGTTGAAGAGGGCGGGGTTCTTCAGCATCCCCACCAGGACGGCGGCCTCCTCCACCTTCAGGTCTTTGGCCTTGCAACCGAAGAATGTGTAGGCTGCGCTCTCTATCCCGTACGCGTCGTATATATAGCCCGCCTTGTTGAAGTACATGGCTATGATCTCCTCCTTCGTGTACGAGCGCTCCAGCTTCACGGCTATCACCCACTCGTTCAGCTTCTGCACGAGCCTCTCGCCCATTCCGCTTGCGGGGGCGTGATACAGCATCTTGGCCAGCTGCTGCGTTATGGTGCTGCCGCCGCCCGAGCTTGCGCTGCCGCCCAGCACCGTCTTGAACAAGACGCGGAACAGGCCGCGCACGTCTATGCCCGAGTGGCTGTAAAACCTCTCGTCCTCCGTGTCCACCAGTGCCTTGACAAGGAATGGCGACAGGTCCTCGTAGTCGGCGAAGCTGCGGTTCTCAACGTAGAAACGGCCTATTGGCTTGCCGTCGGCCGAGATGACCTCGGTGGCGATGCTGCTCTTCGGGTTCTCCAACTCCTCGAAACTCGGGATGTGGCCTATGACGCCCGCCGACAGCAGCGTGAAGAATACCACCACGCCGAGGACGCACACGCCGTAGATGATCCAAAAACCAGCCACGTATCGCTTGTACTCTGATTTCATTCTCGCTCTATGTTTTCGTTGTTCTTTGCCCACTTAGGCACGTAAATTTAGCAACACTTCGCCGCTTTACAAAAAAATACGACGGGCCATGAGGCCTTTACCCTTTTTTGCCTTTTTTCTTCGTACCTTTACGCCTCGTTACGCCCCGCCACGCGCGGCGGCGCTCACATCTCATCTGTACGATACGCCCATATGTGTGGAATTGTTGGTTATATTGGTGGCCGCTCTGCTTGGCCCATCATTGTCAAAGGCCTGCAGAGGCTTGAATACCGGGGGTACGACTCGGCGGGTATAGCGGTTATTGACGACGGCGCGCTCCGCGTCAACAAGTGCAGGGGCAAAGTGGCCGACCTGCTTAACCTCGTGCGCTCGCAACCCATAGGCGGCACCATCGGCATCGGACATACCCGATGGGCCACGCACGGAGAGCCCAATGACGTCAACGCCCACCCCCACGTGTCCATGAACGGCCATTTCGTCGTCGTGCACAACGGAATCATTGAGAACTACCGCGAGATCAAGGCGCGCCTCGCCGAGAAAGGCTACACGTTCAAGAGCCAGACCGACACGGAGGTCCTCGCCAATCTCATTGAGTGCCTCTACATCGAGCAGGGCCTCACGGCCGAGCAGGCCATCAAAGCCGCGCTGCGTAAAGTCATCGGCGCCTACGGGCTCGGCATCATGTGTGTCGACGAGTCGGGGCTCCTCTTCGGGGCGAGGAAGGGCAGCCCGCTCGCCGTGGGAGTAGGCGAGGGCGAATTCTTCCTCGCGTCGGATGCCACCCCGATAGCCGAGCACACCGACAAGATCATTTACCTCGACGACGAGCAGGTCGTCACCCTTTCGCGAGACGGCTATTACGTCTCCAACCTTGCCGACGACCATCTCGACCCCGTCATCTCGCATATCGACTTCGCCGTCGACAACATCGACAAGGGCGGCTATGAGCACTACATGCTCAAGGAGATCCACGAACAGCCCAACTCGGTGGCCGACACCATGCGAGGCCGCGTCAACCCGCAGACGCGCACCATCAGCCTCGGCGGCATAGCCGACGTCCTGCCTCGGCTCGTCAAGGCCAGGAGGATCATCATCGTGGCGTGCGGCACGTCTTACCACGCAGGCCTCGTGGGCGAATACCTCTTCGAGCAGTTCGCGCGCGTCAATGTCGAGGTCGAATACGCCTCGGAGTTCCGCTACCGCGACCCCATAATCACGCCCGACGACGTCATAATAGCCGTCTCCCAGAGCGGCGAGACAGCCGACACTCTCGCCGCCATACGCATGGCTAAGCAGAAAGGCGCGCTCGTGCTCGGGATATGCAACGTCGTCGGTTCTTCCATCGCGCGAGACACCGACGCGGGCATCTACACCCACGCCGGCCCCGAGATCGGGGTGGCCTCCACAAAGGCTTTCACGGCGCAGGTCACGGTCCTCACAATGATGGCGTTCCTGCTCGGACGCAAGAGGGGCGCGCTATCGCAAGAGAGGTACGAGCAGCTCGTCGAGAGCCTCTTGCGCGTGCCCGACATGATCGGGCGCGTTTTGCAAGACGAGGCTCACATCCGTGATGTCTCCAAGGCCTACCAGCTCGCACAAAACGCCATCTACCTCGGCCGTGGATACCTCTACCCCGTGGCTCTCGAGGGCGCGCTCAAGCTCAAGGAGATCTCATACATACACGCCGAGGGCTACCCCGCCGCCGAGATGAAGCACGGACCAATAGCGCTCATCGACAACTGTATGCCCGTCTTCGTCCTCGCCGCGCACGACATGTATTATGACAAGATTGTCAATAACATCCAGGAGGTCAAGGCGCGGAAAGGGCAGGTCATAGCCATCGTCACCAGGGGCGATTCCGAAATCTCTAAAATGGCCGACTACGTCATCGAGATACCCGAGTGCGACGAGGCGCTGCTGCCTCTCGTCGCCGTCGTGCCGCTGCAGCTCATCAGCTACGACGTGGCCGTCATGAGAGGCTGCAATGTCGACCAGCCGCGCAATTTGGCCAAGTCGGTCACCGTCGAATAGATACCCTGTTTTTGTTTGATATAAATAACGCATATATTCGCGCTACGGCGTTAAGGACGCGTCCGAGCCGTCTTATTGGGCGGGAGCGGCATGTAGCCGTCGCCAAGCACCATTCAATCATATTATCATGGAGTCTACACGTCAAAAAAAAATATCACGCCTCCTCCAGAAGGAGACGGCCGAGATGTTCCAGCGCGAACTCAAGGAGCTGCTTCTCGGAGCCATGCTGTCAGTGACCAACGCGAGGGTCTCGTCAGACCTGTCCGTGGCCAAGTTTTACCTCTCCATATTCCCCGATGCCAAGGCGCAGGAGGTCCTGGACAACATCAACAACGCAAAGGTCAAGGTCCGCTTCGCCCTCGGAAAGAGGGTGGGCAAGCAGCTGCGAATTATACCGGAGCTGACCTTCTTCCTCGACGACAGCCTCAACTACCTTGAGAACATCGACCGTCTCCTTGACGAGGAGCGGAAGGTGATAGACGCCGCTCCTCATAACGAAACGGAGGAGTAACGCAGCCCCGACGCGCGCAGACCTGCCTCCAAAAGCCTTTCATCCCCTTTCTCCATGCACTACGACCCCATCAAGCGCACACTCGGGTCTTTTTTCAACCAGACCCCGTGGCTGCGTATCATTTTCTATAAGTTGCTCGACCTCCTTCTGCTCCGCTCTTGGCACATTCGCCGCGCCCTCGGGCAGTGGAACGCCGACCGGGGCAACCTCCCAGCCGACATTCTCGATGCCGGCAGCGGCTTCGGCCAATACTCCCACAGGCTCGCCATGATCAACAATGGCAACCGCGTGACCGGGGTTGACGTCAAGGCCGAGCAGATCGCCGATTGCAACGAATTCTTCGTGAAGCTCGGGATGGGGAACAGGGTTCACTTCGAGGTGGCCGACCTGACGACTTTCGTCCGCCCAGGGTCTTATGACCTCATCCTCTCGGTCGATGTCATGGAGCATATCCTGCAAGACGAGCAGGTCTTCGCCAACTTCAACAAGAGTCTGCGGCCAGGCGGCACGCTGCTCATCTCCACGCCGTCTGACAAAGGCGGCTCGGACGCCGACAGCCACGACTCCGACCCCGGACATCCGCACGGCTTCATCGACGAGCATGTCCGCGACGGATACAACATCAAGGACATCGAGGACAAGCTCCGCCGCGCCGGCTTCTCGCAGGTCGACGCCGCCTACTCCTATGGCCGCCCCGGCCACGTGTCGTGGATCCTTTCGATGAAGTGGCCCATATCCATGCTCGGAGCGTCGAAGATCTTCTTCCTGATCCTCCCGTTCTATTATCTGCTCACTTTCCCATTCTGCCTTATCCTCAATCTGGCCGACCTCAATGGCCGACACGCCACCGGCACCGGCCTTATTGTCAAAGCACGCAAGTAGCCCTCCTCACGCTCCACGCGCATGTCTTGCGAGTCGCTCATCTCACGCCGTTACCTTTTTGCTCATAAGAGCCAGAACGCCATCAACATCATCTCGGCCATCTCGGCCATAGGTGTGCTGGTGGCCACGGCCGCCATCATTATTGTCCTCTCGGTCTTCAACGGGCTCAACGGCCTCGTGGCCAAGCTATTTGGCAATTTCGACCCCGACATCCGCATCATGGCCGCCGAGGGCAAGTGTTTCGCGGCCGACTCCGCATTCAGGGCGGCCATGCTTGCCGTGCCCGGCGTGGAGGCGTGGGCCGAGGTGGTGGAGGATAACGCGCTGGTCCGTTACGGAAAGCGTCAGATGCCCGCCACCGTAATGGGCGTGGCCGACAATTATGGGCAGGTCACCAGCATAGACTCCATAATGGTTGAGGGCGCTTTCCGGCCCGGGGAGTGCGCCGTCGGCGCCATACTGGCCGATCAGCTCGGCGTCTCGTCGTCCGTCTTCGTCCCGTCGGTCGTGTTCTACGCCCCGAAGCGTTTCGGCAAGGTCAACATAGCAAACCCGCAGAGCTCTTTCGTCGAGCGCGTCGGCAGGGTGTGCGGCACTTTCATGGTGCAGCAGAACGACTACGACGCCAGCTACATCCTCACGGGCGTCGACCTCGCGCGTGGCCTTCTCGGCTATGGGGACGATGAGGTCACCTCGGTCTCGGTGCGAGTGGCCGACGGGGTCAGGGCCTCTGGCGTCGTCAAAGACCTGGAGGACGAGCTTGGCTCATCTTTCCTGGTGAAAGACAAGTGGATGCAGCACGAGAGCTTCTTCAAGATGATGGAGGTGGAGAAGCTCATGGCTTTCGCCATACTCCTCTTCATCGCCCTCATCGCAGCCTTCAACATCATCGGCTCCATGTCAATGCTCATTTTTGAGAAGAAGGAGAGCATCGAGACGCTGCGCTCCATGGGCGCCGACAGGCGTTTTGTAACCCGCATTTTCCTTTTCGAGGGGTGGATGCTCTCCGTGGGCGGAGCCTTGCTTGGCCTTGTGGTCGGCATCCTCATGGTCTTGGCGCAAGAGAAGTGGGGCGTCGTCGGCTTCGGCGGCGACGACTCATACATTATCGATTCCTACCCGGTCGAGCTCTTGTGGGGCGACGTGGCGGCCGTTTTCGTGGCCGTCATACTCATCGCGGCGCTTGCGGCATGGTACCCCGTGAGCTCCATCGTTGGCAAATATTACAAGGAGTAGATGGCGGGCACCCTCCACTCAGCTTCTTTCCCCCCCTCCCTTCCCCTCCGAATCCTTCCCCGAACTTGCTTGAGTTTTCCCCGCTTTTCGCCCCGCCTGTCAGCGTTAGCCGGCGGCGGCCGGAACTCTCGCCGAGCATCACGTCGCCCAGCTGTTCTTAAAATATTGCCAAAACGCGTTTTAAATTGACAATTGGCCATATTTTCCTTACTTTCGCGTAAAGTACTAAATATCGGTCATGTCGAACTCGAAGAAAATAAAGTCAGCTCTCATCTCGGTCTTCCATAAGGACGGCCTCGACGAGATTGTCAAGTCGCTGGGCAAGCTCGGCGTCAAGATTTACTCCACTGGTGGAACCCAGAAGTTTGTCGAGAGCCTCGGGGTGCCTGTCACCGCCGTTGAGGATGTCACGGGCTACCCCTCCATCCTTGGCGGACGTGTCAAGACCCTTCATCCGGGCGTCTTTGGCGGCATCTTGGCCCGCCGAGACAACGCACAAGATGTTGAGCAACTTAAAACTTTCAAGATCAACGAGATCGACCTCGTCATTGTTGACCTCTATCCTTTTGAGGACACTGTGGCGAGCGGAGCCGACCACCAGTCTATCATTGAGAAGATTGACATAGGCGGCATATCGCTCATCCGTGCGGCAGCCAAGAACTACAAAGACGTCGTCATCGTGGCGTCGAAGGCTCAATACGCCCAGCTCGCCGAGCTTCTCAACACTAAGGGCGGCGAGACTGACGAGGAGGATCGTTACGACCTCGCACGTCAGGCGTTCGGGGTCTCCAGCCACTACGACTCGGCCATTTTCGGCTACTTCGACCGCGAGAAGGAGGACGGCCTCCGAGTAGCCGCCGACGGGAAGATGCACCTCCGCTATGCGGAGAACCCTCACCAGAAAGGCGCTTTCTATGGCGACTTCGACAAGATGTTCACCCAGCTGCACGGCAAGGAGATTTCTTACAACAACCTCCTCGACATTGACGCCGCGGTGGGCCTCATAAACGACTTCTCAGACACCACGGTCGCCATCCTCAAGCACAACAACGCTTGCGGCGTGGCGGTGCGCCCCACGCTCCTCCAGGCTTGGCAGGACGCTCTGGCGGGCGACCCCGAGAGCGCGTTCGGTGGCATAGTCATAACCAACAGGACGGTCGACAAGGCCACGGCCGACGAGATGAACAAGATCTTCTTCGAGGTCGTCATCGCACCCGCCTATGACGCCGACGCCCTTGAGGTGCTCCAGTCGAAGAAAAACCGCATCATACTCGTACAAAAAGACAACAATCTCTCCGACAAGACCGTCCGCTCGTGCCTCAACGGTTATCTCGTTCAGGAGCGCGACAACAAGGTCGAGACCCCCGATACGCTCGAGAACAAGGGTGCCCGCGAGGCCACACCGGCTGAGATCGACGATATGATATTCGCGCAGATTATCGTAAAGCACACCAAGAGCAACGCCATAGTTCTCGCCAAGAACAAGCAACTCCTCGGAAGCGGCATGGGGCAGACCAGCCGCGTCAACAGCCTCCGCCAGGCCATAGAGAAGGCGCACCACTTCAATCTCGACCTCCACGGGGCGGTCATGGGTTCTGACGCCTTCTTCCCCTTTGGAGACTCCGTCGAGATAGCGCACGCCGAGGGCATCACGGCTGTCATCGAGCCGGGCGGCTCCATCCGTGACAACGAGACGGTCGACTTCTGCAAGGCGCACGACATGGCCCTCGTCTTCTCGGGCGTGCGCCACTTCAAGCACTAACAGCCAATTATCACCCCGCCGCGGATCTCGCGAACTGCGGCGGGCGTTTTATATTAGCACTAAGCAAAGTTTTTAAGAGATGGGACTTTTCTCATTCCTCTCGCAAGAGTTGGCGATGGACCTCGGCACTGCCAACACCATCATCATCCACGATGATAAAATCGTGGTCGATGAGCCCTCCATCGTAGCGCTCGACAAACATACCGACCGCACCATAGCCATCGGTATGAAGGCGCGGCAGATGCACGGCAAGACGCATGACAACATCTACACCATCAGGCCTTTGCGCGATGGAGTCATTGCTGACTTCAACGCCGCCGAGAAGATGATACGAGGCATGATCAAGCTGCTCCCGCAGCCCAAGTTCTTCACGCCTTCGCTCACCATGGTCATCGGCGTGCCGTCAGGCTCTACCGAGGTTGAGCTGCGTGCCGTCCGCGACTCCGCCGAGCACGCCGGCGGGCGCGAGATATACCTTATCTACGAGCCTATGGCGGCCGCCCTCGGCATCGGTATTGACGTTGAGGCCCCGCAGGGCAACATGGTCGTCGACATCGGCGGCGGTACCACCGAAATCGCGGTCATTTCGCTCGGCGGCATCGTCACGAACAGCAGCATCCGAATCGCCGGAGACGAGCTGACTTTCGACATCCAAGAGTATATGCGCCGACAGCACAACATGAAGGTCGGTGAACCCACGGCTGAGCAGATTAAAATCCGCGTCGGCTCGGCCTTGCCCGATCTCGTCAATGCGCCCGACGACTTCGTGGTCCAAGGCCCGAACCTCATGACGGCACTCCCGCTCGAAGTCCCCGTCTCATACCAGGAGATTGCTCACGCGCTCGAGAAGAGCGTCTCGAAAATCGAGACGGCCGTCATGTCGGCGCTCGAGCAGACTCCGCCTGAGCTCTATGCCGACATCGTCAACAACGGAATCTACCTCACTGGCGGCGGAGCCTTGCTGCGAGGCCTCGACAAGAGGCTCACTGACAAGATCCACATACCTTTCCACGTGGCGGAAAATCCGTTGCACAGCGTCGCAATAGGAACCGGCATTGCTCTTAAGAACAGGCACAGGGGCCTCCCTTACCTCATCCGATAAGTGATTAATGTAATTTGCACGATTCACAATCTCAGGCCCTCTGCCTGCGGTTGTGAGTTGTGCATTTTCTTTCTCACCCTCTTCTCTCAGTATGGCCACGGGCCATTTGTAGAGGCATAACAAACGTCACTTTCAGTGAACAACTTTTTTAAATTCATAGTCCGGCACACCGCGGTCATCGTCTTCCTCATCCTCGAGGCGTTGGCCGCAGTCCTCGTGTTCCGGTGCAATGACTACCACAGGTCGGCCTATCTCTCCTCCGCCAATGTCGTCACGGGGACGATCTTTCGGGCCACAAGCTCTGTCGGCCGCTATTTCGGCCTTGCCGAGGCTAACGAGGCGCTTGTGAGGCAAAACCTCGAGCTCACTCACGAGGTTGAGGCTCTCCGGGCCGCGCTCAACGCCCTTCCCGACACCCTGCTTGCTGACACCTCGGCGCTTGGCAACCGATACTCTTACCGTCGCGCGCGCGCCGTGGGCATAACGGTCTCCAAGAGCCGGAATATGATAACCATCGACGAGGGGTCCGACGCCGGGCTTCGACAGGACATGGCAGTCGTCAACTCCGAGGGCGTCGTCGGGCTCGTCTCAGCCGTAAGCTCGCATTTTGCACTCGTCTTACCCCTCATCAACACCAGCTCGCACCTCTCCGTCAAACTTAAAGGAACGAACCATCGCGGTCAGTTGTTATGGGACGGCGGCTCGTATCGTGACGCCATCCTTAGCGACATACCGGAGCATGCGGTAGTCGAAATCGGCGACACCGTGCTGACAAGTGGAGCCTCGGCTTTCTTCCCCGAGGGGCTTATGGTCGGGGTGGTCAACTCGCTTGAGCCGGACCGAAACGGCGGCTTTTATGACATCGGCGTACGGCTCGCGGTGGACTTCAATGCGCTCTATGACGTGCAGGTGATCGAGTGCTCCGATGCGGACGAAAGGGTGGGGCTTGAAGCCTCAGTGCCCGATAAATGATACTTAACGAGCTGACTTTCATGCTATGAATAATACAGCCAACCTCATAAGCCTGTTTGTAATACTGCTTGTCTCGCTGCTCCTTCAGGTGGTGGTCATTGACAATATTGACTTCCTCGGGCCGTGCAACCCGTTCCTGTACATCGTATTCATCATGGCCGTGCCTTTCGGGTGCTCACAGATCTCGCTTATGCTCATGGCGGCCGCTGTGGGGTTCGTGGTCGACATGGTGTCTGACACGCCAGGGATGCATATGGCGTCTTGCGTCCTTATCGCCTTTGTCCGCCAATACGTACTCAGGCTTCTCGCATTCCGCTCTGCCTATAAGGATGACGACATGCCGGGAGCCTCCACTTGCGGGTCGCTTTGGTTCTTCAAGTACACGCTGATAATGGTCTCCGTCCACCATGTCGCACTCTTCCTCATTGAGCAGTTCGACTCTTTCTACCTGTGGCCCACGCTCCTGCGTATCGTGCTCAGCATTGTGGCCTCGTCGGCCCTCATTGTCTTTTTCGACATGGCCCGGCCTCGCTCGGCCGGCTCTTTGGCCGATTGAGTGACAACGACCTCAACCCCCGCGACATGCCGACTTGCGTAATAGACTTGCTGCCCCTCTCTCATAATGTACGAAAACCGTAAACTTGTCATAGCGGCCCTGATGATCATGCTCGGCCTGACTATCATCTCACGCCTGCTCTATGTCCAGATCCTTACGGACAGGTATCGCGAGGAGGCCGAGATGAACTCGCGCCGCAAAGTCATTCAATACCCGTCGCGCGGGCTTATATCCGACCGCAAGGGCAAGCTCCTCGTATCTAACCAGCCTGTCTACGACCTTATGATCGTCGGGCGCGAGGTGGAGCGGTTCGACAGTGTCGACTTCTGCAACACGGTCGGGATAGACATGCCCACGCTCCGCGGGCTCTTCGCCGAGCATCGGAGGCAGGTCCGCAACCATAAGGCCTCGAACTACAAGCCGGCCATTTTTCTCCGTCAGCTCTCTGTCGATCAGTACGCCGCCCTGCAGGAGAGGCTCTACAGGCTGCCGGGCTTCTACGCCCAGAGGCGTACGCTCCGAAAATACGAATACCCCGTGGCGGCGAACGTGCTCGGCTACGTGGGCGAGGTGTCCGACCGTTTCATAGCCTCGCACCCCTATTACGCCCCTGGCGACTATGTCGGCATCTCCGGCATTGAGAGCAGCTTCGAGGAGCAGCTCCGAGGGCGCAAGGGAGTCAACTACCTCATGGTCGACGTCCGAGGCCGCGTCAAGGGTGAGCTGTATGAGGGAAAGTATGACACGGCTGCCATTTCCGGACAGGATCTCACCCTCTCGCTCGACATTGACTTGCAGTCTTACGGCGAAAAGCTCATGCAGGGCAAGACGGGAGCCATTGTGGCCATCAGGCCGCAGACGGGCGAAATATTGTGCATGGTCTCAGCCCCCTCTTTCGACCCCTCGCTCCTTGTCGGGCGAGACCGTTCCGTCAACTTCCCCATCCTGTCCAAAGACCCCGACAAACCTCTGTTTAACAGGGCTATCCAGGCCTGGTATCCGCCAGGCTCAACATTCAAGACCGTCAACGCCCTCATCGGTCTCGCCGAAGGCACCGTCACGCCCGAGACGCGCTACCCCTGCCACCGTGGTTACTCCATTGGCAGCTTCCACCTCGGATGCCACAACCACGCCTCGCCGCTCGACCTGCGCCAGAGCATTCAAAACTCCTGCAACGCCTACTATTGCTACGAGTTCCGCGAACTCATTGATAACAAGAAGTTCAAGAACGTCCAAGAGGGCCTCGACTGCTGGAAAGACCACCTCGTCAAGTTCGGGCTCGGCTACCGTCTCGGGGTCGACATTGCCAACGAGAACAGAGGTTTCATCCCGAACTCCGCCTATTATGACAAGGCCAAAGGCAAGAATTGGAACTCGCTCGGGGTCGTCTCCCTATCCATCGGGCAGGGTGAGCTACTGCTCACCCCGATCCAGATGGCCAACGTGGCTGCCATCATAGCTAACAAGGGCTGGTTCTACACGCCACATGTTGTACATAAGATTGCCGGAGGTCATATCGACAGCCTCTACACCGTCCGCCGCGAGACGGGCATTGACTCCGCTTACTTCTCGATTGTTCAAGACGGCATGGAGAGTGCCGTCTGGGGTGCTAACGGTGGCACGGCGCGCGCGGCCCAGGTGCCAGGGGTGAGGGTCTGCGGCAAGACGGGCACTGCCCAGAACCCGCACGGCCGCGACCACTCCATCTTCATGAGTTTCGCTCCGCGAGAAGACCCGCAGATTGCCATAGCAGTCTATGTCGAGAATGCCGGTTTCGGCGCCACGTGGGCGGCGCCCATTGCCAGCCTTATGATCGAGAGCTACATAAAGGGTGGGGTCGACCCCAAGCGCAAGCACATAGAGGATCGCATTCTGGGCATGAGCACCATAGGGCAGGCGGGCAAGCCGGAGGCGGCAAAGACAACCAAGACTGCCGCAAAAAAAGACAAGAATCCTGAGCGCGCCATGCCGGAGCACTTGGAACCCATAGCGCCGACACCAAGCCTTCAGGCTTTGCCAGCCGCCTCGCCAGGCGTGTCGCCCGACGTAGGCTTAAAGATTGACGTTCAATGAATCAAGATATGTCTTCTTACCGCAAGGGTGTCGACTGGGTCACGGTCTTGCTCTATGCCTTCCTCGTGGTTTTCGGGTGGTGCAACCTCTATGCCGCCAATTATAACCCCGAGGTCGGACTTCAATTCTCTTTCGATGCGCAATACGCCAAGCAGCTCATGTGGGTCGGCATATCTGTTGTCTGCATAGGCGTCATCATGCTTTCCGACAGTAAAGTCTTTGTCGAGTTCGCTTGGATCCTCTACGTCACGTCGCTCCTCATGCTCGTCATTGTGCTCGCGGTGGGCCACGAGGTCTACGGGGCCAAGTCGTGGATTAAGATCGGCCCGGTGCTTTTCCAGCCTGCCGAGTTCACCAAGATTGGCGCGGCCCTCGTCGTCGCGAGGATTATGAGCCGGTACGGCTTCTCCTTCACGTTCCGAAACTACGTCAAGCTCTTCGCCGTCCTGCTTATACCGATGACTCTCATCATCTTGCAGAACGACACGGGCTCGGCTCTCGTCTACGTCGTGCTCATTCTCGCCATGTTCCGCGAGGGGCTCTCGCCACATTTCCTTCTGATCGGTGCGACGTGCGCCATTGTGGCCGTGGCCTCCCTTTTGCTTGACTCCGCCCCTGTGCTCACGGCTCTCGTCTTGTGCGCTTTCGTGGCCGTGCAAGTGCTTGTCTACCGTCAGAGCGCCCCTTGGGAGGCCGTCAAGGCTTTTGCCGCTGGGGCTGTGGCGGCTCTCGCCGTGTGGCTGCTTATGCGTTTTCATTACGGGCGCGAGCTGCTTGTAGACTATTATCTGCTCATTGGCATGGCCGTCGCGTCTCTGTTCCTCATCCTCGCTTATGTCGTCCATCGTTTTCGGGGGCTGTGGTGGCTGCTCGCCTATGTCTGGGTCTCGCTGTGCACGTCGTTCGGAACGGGTTATGTTTTTGACAATGTGCTCGGCGACCATCAGCGCACGCGTATAAATGTCCTTTTCGGCATTGAGGAGGATCCACTTGGAGCGGGATACAACGTCAATCAGAGCCTCATAGCCATAGGCTCCGGAGGAGTGTTTGGCAAGGGGTTCCTTAACGGCACGCAGACCAAACTTGACTTTGTGCCAAAGCAGACCACCGATTTCATCTTCTGTACAGTGGGTGAGGAGTGGGGCTTCCTGGGTTGCGTTGTGCTGGTCTCGGCCTATATATTCCTCTTTCTACGTATTATTTATTTGGCCGAGCGTCAGCATTCTGTCTTTAGCAGGGTCTACGGCTATTGCGTGGCGAGCATCTTCTTCTTCCATTTCGCCATCAACGTCTCCATGGCCATCGGTCTCATGCCGGTCATCGGCATACCGTTGCCTTTCTTTTCGTATGGCGGCTCCTCTTTCTGGGGCTTCACCATTCTGCTGTTTATCTTCGTTAAGCT
>SFOL01000109.1 GCA_004552385.1 Bacteroidales bacterium
GAGCCTGTCACCATTCCGTGCGCGTCCGTCACCAGCTTGCGGAATCCGCTCGTCTGGTGGTGGTTCGTGGTCGCGAACGTGTAGGCCGTGGCCAGCTTGTCGAGGTCGGGCTTCATCACCAGCACGAGGTCTGTCCCGTCCCAGCGGTAGGCGCGCCCGTCCTGCTTGTTGATGTAGAGCTTGTCTGTCCACGGGTGTTCGCCGCTGTCTGTGAACTCGGTATATTTGTCCGAGTTGTTCCATACGTTTACATACTGACTGCCCGAACCATTTGGTTGGAAAGCGAACTGCTTCGCGCTCTTGACGAACACCACCTTCCCGACAGTTTCTGGGACTCCAACGCCGGTAATCGTCGCTGAGTCCACGAACCCGTCGAACGCCATCACGGAGTGTCCCTGCATCTGCAAGACGCTGGCCATGCCGCCCAAGCCTTCCGTCGTTCCCGTGAAGTCCTCAAGGCTCTTGATTCTGTCCCCCAGCCCCGTGAGGTTCTTCTGAAGCCCCGTCACGTTGTCGATGGAGTGCGTGTGGTTCTTGGGGGCTGCATCATTGATGCCGTAGCCCGACAGGGTGGTGGGCTTGCCCGTGACGCCGCTCCACGGCACCTGCGAGGCCTGTCCCGCCGTGTACTCCATGTAGCCCGCCGCGCTCGAGAGCTTGCTCTCGTCAATCACGATGTACATCATCTTCGACGAGAGCACCTTCACTGTGTCGCCAAGCTGCACCTGCGACACGGTGAGCTTGAAGCGGGCGGTGTCGTCGGCCACCTGCACCACGCGCTCCAGCGCGCCCTGCGGCAGGTGGGAGATGTCAATCACGCCCTGGATGCCGCTCGCGAGGCTCTTGCCCGCCACAATCGTTCCATTCTTTATTTTCTGAGTGTAATACTTCAGTCCGTTTTGGTCCAAATACTTTGCCATATTCTTTCCTTTTTTTAGTTAGTTATGTTGTTGTAAATGTCATTTCATCTGATGCACGTCGCACGCCATCGTCCCCCACGTGTTCCCCTGCACGTGGAACCACGTCACGTGCAGGTGGAGTCCGCCCTTGGTGTACATGTCGGAGAAGTTCATCGTCTTGTAGATTCCGAACCCGTCTGCGTTAACGACGTTAATTCTCGCCCCGCTGTCGGAGCGGAGCATGATGTCCATGTGCAGCGTCCCCGCCAGGCTCTGCCATCCGCTCGGGAGCTTGAGGCTGAGCGTTGTCGCTGTCACCGCCGTGGAGTTGGCGATGATGTAGTAGTCACTACCGAAGTTGAGCGTCGTGGTGCTGTTGTTCGTCCCGATGGTCACGTACTTTGTCGGCCTCACGTCCTCCTTGCCCGAGACGAGGGTCTTCATCTTTGTCCACAGCTGCGAGGCCAGCCTTTTCACTCCATTTGCGTCGAGATATTTTGCCATGTCATAATGTTTTTTTTAAAAGTCAAATTATTGTCGCTCTCCTTTCAACCGTCGTGACGGTCGCCCTTGGTTGTTCCGTCGTCACCTCAGCCGTCCTCGCCACCGTCGTCACCTCGGCCTTTCCAGCCTCTCCGCCAGCCCCGTCCGTAGTTTCGCCAGCGGTGTCCTCCGCCACCGCCTCCACGGGCATTGCCGCCACGCCAACACCGGCAATGGCCGCATCTATGTCGCCGCCCGACAGGCTCTCGCCTTGCACCACCCCCGTCTCCGCGGAGGCTATCTGCCGCAGCGTCACCCCATTGTACCAATAGGCCTTGTCGTCGTCCTCGCAGACGTAGAGGTTCCCCTGCCTCGGGACGAGGGAGTCGTCCTCGTACAGCTCCCACCCCTCCCAGTTAGAAGCTCCCTCCGTGGGGGGCGAGCTTGGGATTTTCCGCGCCACGGCGGCGAAGCAGCCATGAGTCCGCACGAAGAAGATGTCCACGCCCAAGGCTCCGGGGGTGATGGACATGCGCCTCACTTCCATGTCCTCCACGATTCCTGCGAACGGGAGCACCCGGAGGTCGCCCGCCGCGCTTCCTCCCCCCTTGCCGCCAAGGTAGGCCCTCACCACTTCCGCGGTGACCTTCATCTGCTTGTTGCCCCCCGCTGTGGCGGACTCCAGCAGGAACTTGTCTCCGTCCCATACCGCCGCTCCCATCTTGAAGTTCGTCGTAATGTCCATGTCCTTGCCTCCTAATAGAATATCCTGCAATACCACTTGCCGCCCTTGGCGACTAAGAATGCCATGCACCCTGCCTTGACGGTGATTTCCGCCCATTCCTTCCCATCGTTCACGGAGTGGACCGTCTGCCCGTTTGTCCCCGGGAGCAGGTGGTAGTTCCTTTCCGTCAGCCCCATGAGGGTGTAGTTGCTCCCGTCTGGGGGATTATTGGGCAATGTTATGGTCGTGTCCGTCCCGTTGCTGTCACCGACCATGACCAATGCGCCCGTGCGCACGTACAGGATTCCACGCGCCACCATTCCTGTCTGGTTCGTGGCGTCGTCGCTGGGCATGATGGTGCAAGAACTCTCCACGGTGGCCGTCTCGAGCCGCACGCCGCGCAGCACCCCCGAGAGGATGTCAAGTGCCACCTCGGCACCCCCCTCGGCCTTCAGCTGTAGGGCGGCAAAGTACGTGTGCGGGCTTTGCGCCGAGGCAATCTTGTAGCCAATCGCCGCAACGATGTTGCTGCTGGCCGAGTCAGCGACGAACTTCCTCTCTATGTAGCCGTTGTTCCCGTCCGCCTCCGTCGTGAGGTCTATCTTGCCGGGGGAGAGCGTCACCACTGACTTCCTGTAATCGTTCCGCCCCTCCAGCGTGTCCCCGTTGATGTTGAACCCGGCTATCTTCCCCGTCGTCGCGGTAACGTTGCCCTCAATGTAGGCGTTCTTGCTGTATAGGGTCCCGTCCTTGCTCACGGTGAACGTATAGGCGCTGTAGTTGTCGCCCGTCACACCAGGGTAGTCGTGGTGCTCGCCCACCCACAACGGGAAGTAGCCGCCAAGCCCGGCGTACTGCTTGCCTTTGCCGTCCAGCACGGAAATCTGCGTCCCCGTCATGAACTCGATGCGGGCGTTCTTGGCGATGAGCGTCTGGAAGAACGCGTCGTTGGCGTTCACCGCAATCTTCTCCCAATGTTCCTCTGTCGTCATGTTGGCGGCATGGGTGTAGGTCTTCCTGCAACGGAACATGTCCCAGCCTGTGGCCACGTCGTCGTTCCTCACGGCGTAGTAGTCGAGGTAGCAGAATCCGTCGGGGGTCACGGTGTCTCCTCCGTAGTAAGTCCGTCCGGCCTCGAGGCTCTTGTATATCCTCACCGTGCGCCCATTTGCCCCCGGCTCTCCTTGCTGGCCTCTCTCTCCAGCGAACTCCCCCAAGTCCAGCCAGCGGTCCTCGACGGCCATGTAGATGTGCGACCCGATGGTGTATGCGTCGCCCTCGTCCGAGCTTACCCCGACCCACACCCCGTCCCTCAGCGCGGTCTTCCCCTGAAGCATCTGGGCGAAGTGGTACGAGTCGCCGCTCTTGTCTATCAGCGCGACCTGTCCATTCTCCCACGTTCGGGTGTCCGCGTCGAAGTCTGACTGGGTCCTGTACCACGCCTCGGCGCGTCCCCGCATGCGCCAGCTGTTGCCGTCCTTGCCGGGCACGCCGTCGTCGCCCTTCTGTCCTGTCAGCCTCATGTATGTGGGCTGCCCGGCCTCCTTGTCGCCCCCGGCCTCCCGGCTCCACGGGGTCTCCCGCAGCCACAGGTACGGCCTTGCGCTCGTCGTGGCCAAGGGACTCTGCGACCAGCTCCCCACGTCGTCGGGGGCGGTCATCGGCGTGGCGGTGCTCAGCTTGGCGCTGATGCCGTAGGCGTGATCATAGCCATGCTCGGTACCGCTGTCGCCCTTCTGCCCGTCGGCCACGACCTTTATAGTGAACTGCATCGTCAAGGCGGCGCGCCCCTCGCAGTCCATCGTCACCTCCACCGAGGCGGTTTTCCTGTTCCTGTAGTCCACGGTGTCCACCAACAGTGTGGAGTGGTCGAAGTGGGCCGTGCATCCGTCGCACACCATCGTCAGCGCATATTTCCCCGACATATTCCCGCCGCTCGTCTCTGCGCAGGTCAGCAGTTTCTGCCCCTTCCTCACGGTGATGGAGCAGTGCAGCAGCCATTCCTTGCTCCCGTCGGCCTGTGTGGCCACGAGTTCCTGCTTCAGATTCCCCAAAGCGTCAACGGGCACCGTATCGGCGATGTTGTCCACGGAATAGGTGTAGGGGGTTATGCCGTCGATGCCGCCGTCGCCCAATTGGACAAGGTGGCCGTCAAGATATACGTTGTTGATGTATGCTGAGTAGCCGCTCATGTTCAGCCCGAACATCGAGAGGTTACTGAGGTCGCCGAACTGCGCGCGGATGTTCCCCTTCCCGAAAGTCCAGCTGTCCACCCCGGCAAGATAGCGTTCGTATGTCAGCGTGGAGTAGCGGCAAGTCTGTCTGCTGGGGTTCGTGAAGTTGCCGTAGCAGACGAAGTGCATCGCCACCGATGGGTGTCTGCTGTGGCTTCCGTCGGGGAACTCCCGCAGCTCGTACTTGAAGGCTGAGTTGTGAGCCGTCTCAGTGATGGACGTAACCTTGAAGTAGCAGGTGTAAAAGCCCGAGAACTTGAACCCGCCCTTGCCGTCGTCACTGTCCTCCGTCGCATTGCTGCCGGCCACGTGGTCGTGGAAGATTCCCATGCAGATGTCGTCCACGGCCACCTTGCCAATCTCGCCCTCCTCGAGCTTCAGCTTGATTTCGCCCGTAGCGGCTTCGCGCGCCATTGGTTGCCGACGTACACCTCCACGCGGTTGTATCGCAGCTCCGGCACCTCCAAGAACCGCCGCAGGCTCAGCCCGTCGGCCTCCATCATGCCGTCCTTACCCAGTCTGATGCCGAAGCCCGCCAGTCCCCCGGCAAATCCGTCCTTGCCAATGATTGCGTCGCCCTTGATGGACGCGTCCCCCCTCACCTCGGCCGCGCCCATGGTGAGCTTGTGGGGGGTGGAGTCGTCCTGGTCCTTGCGCAGGAATGGGGCTCCGGCAAGGTACGACAGCAGAGCGAGGAAGGCGTTGCCTATCCTCGTGGCGGTGTTGGCGTGCGTACCGCGTTCGTCGCGGATGCCCTCGTACAGGGTTCGAAGCTTTTCCAGCACTTGTGTCTGTATGGGTGTCTTAGCCATAATAGTTTCTTTTTAAGCAAAGGTAGTTTATATAATGTATTGCAGAAAATACACGACAGAGGTTGGTTCAAGAGTCCCCGTTGTCATCCATTCCTTGTAAAGAAATAAGACATTCCCAAATCCTGTCATTCCGCCCCCAAGGCGAAATGCAGGATTTGACCGCTCTGCCCACTAAAACAATGGCAAATCCTTGGCAAGTGGGCGTTTTTCGCGCAAAAGGGGTCCCAAGTTACCGCTTCAAGACGGCAATTTGGGTGATTTTGCGCGAGTTTTCCACTACCAAAAAACGCAAACCGCCCAATATCAACAATTTGGCGGTTTGCGTGGCGGCTCTGCCGCTGCAGCCTGCCTTAGCAGCCCCCACCGCCCTAAGCCGCTTTGGCAATTGCCTCCCTTTGATATAGCGGAATATGTAAAGACCTTTCAACTCTGCAACGTCGGCAATTAACTCTTTTGTCGCTGCAAGAGGTATGGCAATTGCCATCCGCGGTATGCGCCGGACGGATGAGCATCATCGGTTCAGTGCTTTAAGAGTAAGGAATAATAAACATTTGTTGAAAATACTTTCCAAAACATTTGCATAATCAACAAAAGTTTATTATCTTTGCAGTGTGATTAAAAAGAAAGGACGTAATGAAGAAAAAACGAAAATCAAAGGAACTTAAAGAAAAAGAAGATGACCTGCTGTTCTATTTAGAGTATTGGAAAAAGTTCCCCAATCACTTTCAGAAGATAGCACAAAAGGAAATCGACGAACTTGAAGACAAAATTAAGAACCATTAAGGTAAGCCTCCCGTTAGGGGAGGCAGACCTTCTAAAATAAAGAATGATATGAAAGAACAAATAAGACAGCTCGCAGAAAGAAACCGGATGGCCAAGACCAAAGAGGAGAAAGAGGCCGTGGCCAAGGAGATGGAAACGTTGAAGAACCAAGATCCCAAGGCATTCACCGAGGCCCTTGAAAGTCTTATCCATACAACGGCAAAAGAGGTTGAAGACCTCACCATCGCGGAGAAGATGGGAGAGGTGACAAAAATGATTTCAATGGCATATATCGCCAAGACTTATTTCGGCAAGTCGCGTTCATGGCTTGCCCATAAGATAAACGGCAATAAGGTGAACGGAAAAGTTGCTACCTTTACAGAAGAGGAGCGCAGCATATTCAAACATGCTCTTGCAGACATGTCGCAGAAATTAGGCTCATTGGGCGTTTCACTTTAGCCCTTTCTTTTAATCACACCAAGCCCCGACACTGAGCCGTGCCGGGGCTTTTTCTTGCAAAAAAAAGCCCCGAGCATAATGCTCAGGGCTGTGCATCCGTAGGCCAACGGACGGCTTGGTGTCAAACGGGGCAGTGTTAACGAGCCCCGGCCTAAATCTCTATGGAATCAGCCGCACGGCGTATGCGGTTACTCAGATCAGTGAGCGCCCCCTTGAGCTGGGCACGCTCCTCGGCGTTAAACTCCGTGTGCTTGTTGTTGCCGTCGCGACCGTCCATCTTATGATAGAACCATGAGGCCGACTTGGTGAAGTAAGTCCTTGCGAGGTTGCCCCATGATATGGCAAGCAGTATGTCATCCATCTGCTGCTTCATTGTCTGCTGTTTGGTTGTCTGCATTGTCTCCATACGTTTCCCTTTCTTTAAAGCAAAGAAAATACAAATTATTGTACTATCCAAATAATTAGTACACTAATTTGTACTAAAGGGAAAGATTTAACAATTCACAGATTGTCGATGATGGCACGCTCCCGCTCGCTGAGCGTTATCGGTATTACATTTACCGCTGCAGCCTTCACCGCTGCAGCCTTCACCGCTGCTGACTTTGATATTAGCAGGTGGTCGCCAAACAGACCGTTTTTCTTCGGATGCTTATCGAGATTATGAACAAGTATAGCTTCGTCCCTGTAGATGGAGAATGATAAATTTCCTTTTGCCATCGTTTGCAGGTCGGTAACGCCAAGAAGTTCCTTGGGGTATTGATACTTTGTAAAGTTCGCTTTCTGTGGTTGCGACGGGCATGCCGCTATTGCCTTTGAGAGCTCGGGCGATATGGTTACAAGGGTATCACCTATCAGGTTCGTGGCAAAGTTGCAGTGTATCTTCGCCCCATTGCTGAATTCTATATTCGGTGCTATAACGACAACGGAGCAGTATTTGAGGCAAGAGAAGATGGTAAGTCCCGGACCGAATATGAAGAAAGGTATTCTGCGCTCACTGTAGAACTTGCAAATATTTGTAAACATTGAGAAAGGCGGATTGTCTATCACCACGCCATCCTCCGGGTATTCAGCATGTTCATAGTCTCCACCTGGGTAGAACGGGCGGAGCACCTCTTTTCCCTCCATCGGATAGATGCTCCGAACATAATCCAATACCGCCTCATAAATATCGGGGGGGGTATATGTGTCATCCGTCGTTTTTTCCTTATCCTGAAACTTGGCGATATAACTCTCATAGTTACTATGTTTGCAGCGCGTACCACACGGAGACTCCTGAAAAGAACAAAGAGGCACGAAATTGGCAGGGTCTCACGGGGGGCTGTCTGCCCCCCTGCCGACGGCTCCCCCCGAGTGTTTTTCATGGTATTTTTTGAATATCAGAGAAAAAAAATGGTACGTAAATAATTGGATTGTATATTTGAAGTGGAAATACAAAACAACCAATTAAAACGTACCAGTATGCAAAGGAACAAACTTTCTTACAATGGACAAAAGATTTTCATCGGAATTGATGTCCACAAGAAAA
>SFOL01000110.1 GCA_004552385.1 Bacteroidales bacterium
GTAAAGGTTGCCGAGCTTCTCGAGGAATACGGGTGCGGTCACCTTGTTGCCGAACTTGACGGCCTTCTGGAACTGTGAGATTGCCGCAGCCTCGTTGCCAAGCTCGACCTCGGCGTCACCGACGAGACCAACCGCATAGCTGTTGAGAATCTGATCGTCTGATGAGAAATCGTTGAGATACTTCTTAGCATTGTCATACTCACCGAGATGGAGGTAGCAAACACCGGCGTAATAACGGGCGAGATTGCCAGCGGGAGTTGACGAATACTCATCAATGATTGTAAGAAAGCCAGGATTCAGACCGTCACCATCAAGTGCGAGACGGAAGCTGTCCGCCTCAAAGCTGTACTGGGCAAAGAACATCTGCGCTTGCGCCTCACTCTTTTGGGGCTCAACATACTGAGTCTTATAGAGCCAGCCGAGCGCAAAGACTACTATGATAGCAAGGAAACCGATACCGATAGGCTTCTGGTTGTCCTCAAAGAACTGCTCAACTCGATTAAGGCCGTTTTGAAGGGAGGCGAAGCCCTCTTCTGCGACTTTATCCTGCTTTTCTTCAATATTCTTCGACATGTCCGTCTTTATTGAGGTGTTTGTATTTTACACTATTTTGAGCGCGAATTTAGGCATTTTGCCCGTATATATGAAATCAACCCAAATATTATTTGACACTTTTTCGGATTCCGCCATGGCATTAAAAGCCCATTTGACTATGTTTTTTTAGTCAGAAAAGCCTCGCACCTTTCAAAAGGAACCCCATAGGCCTCTGACAGAGCGTCGGCCGTTACGACATCCTCACTCCTGCCGCCGCGCAACAATTGGCCACCTCTAAGGATCAGAACAAAATCTGACCATCGGCGAGCTAAATTGACATCATGCATGACGGCGACAGTCGCGATGCCCGCTTTCCGCGTAACATCAACGACATGACTCAAGACAATTTGCGAATTGGCCGGGTCGAGACTGGACGTCGGCTCATCGAGCAAAAGCAGCCGGGGAGACTGAACAAGAGCCCTCGCGAGACAAGCGAGCTGCCTCTGCCCGTCGCTAAGCGAAGACATCGGCAAATGGGCGAGTGATGGAAGACCGACCGAGGCGAGCGCCTCGGAGACGGCTACTTTGTCCGCGGCGCTATCACGCATCGCCAACAAACTTCGATGAGGAGTACGCCCAAGCATGACATACTCAAAGACGGAAAGAGAAGATGTCGGGCACTTAGCGCCCATCAACGCAACCTTTCGCGCCACCGTCCGGCGCGGCATACCGCCAACATCCTCACCGCAGAGATTGACACGCCCCGAACTCCAGGGCAGAAGTCCGGCCAACCCGCGCAAAAGGGACGACTTGCCTGCACCATTGGGGCCGATGACTGAAGTAACCGCACCAGGCTCAAATGTCGCCGAGACGCAAGAGACAACAGGCTCACCAGATTTGTATCCGCCCGAAAAATCTCTCAGCTCAGAAACCGGCTCTCTGACTTTTTCCATACTAAAGTGAGGTAGGTGAACATGATGCCGCCCAACACAGCGCAAACAGCACCAGCGGGGAGCTCCTTTGGGCTTATGACCGATTTCGAAATAAAATCGCACGCCAACATCACGAATGCCCCAAGGAGCCCCGACGCCGGCAAGACCAGCCGATTGTCACTACAATAAAGACAGCGCGTGAAATGAGGCACAGCCATTCCGACAAAAGCCACAACCCCGGAGACAGACACAGAGAACGCCGTCAGCAGCGTGGCCACCGAAAAGGCCAGCACAGAGACAAGCCTTGGCGAGACCCCGAGCGAGCGGGCATCCTCATCGCCGAGCGACATCACATTGAGGGCGTTGCCTGCCAAAGAGGAGAGCGGGGTAGCAACACACGCGACGCAAAAGATGAACAAAGACTCTCGCCACCCAGCACTGCTAAACGCCCCGACAGTCCAAGAAACGACCTGGCTGAGGTCCTCACGCGATGCCATCGACATAATTACAGAGGTGGCCGCAGAAGTAACGAAACTTACCATAATGCCGCACATGAGCATGACTGCCACGTCATAGCCAACGCATCGCCTCATAAGCAACACCGCGACAAGAGACAAGAGACCCCCTATCGCCGCACCGGCCGTAACGGCGGCACTACCCCAAACAGCAACAGAGCCGGAGACGAAAGCGATGGCCACGCCAAGCACGGCCCCGCCTGAGAGCCCCATAGTGTAGGGTTCAACAAGAGGATTGCGGAAAACGCCCTGCATCAGCGCCCCCGCTACGGAAAGAGACGCGCCGACCCCCATTGCGCACAACATTCGGGGCAATCGCAACTCCTTGACAATTATAGAAGCCGTGACGTGGTTCGCATCACTGAGGCCCTCGGTCAGATAGAAATAGCAAAGCGCCGCAAGCAGCAAGACATTGAGCGCGGCGACAAGCACATAGCGGCCAGCGCCAAGGTATCGGACAACTTTATAAGGCATCAGCAATGGACTTCAGTGCACATCGGAAAAAGAGTGGCGTGGGGCAGCATAAAGCATCCTCATCAACCACAACCACCTTTGCCGCCGAGAGCCGCCGCCATGCGGCGGCCTCTTCTGGCCCAAGCCCGCCAAGAGACGACACGACGACGAGATGCGGCGCACGCGTCAAAACAGACTCGCGCGAGCAAGCCCCCTCTCCAACTGAAAGAATATTAACGCCGCCCAGCATGGCCAGCATTGCGTCAATATAGTAGTCAGGTGTCGCGCCCCACAGAGGCTTCGCACCAATCTGGACGTAAAAAGTGAACTTGCCCGAACCTTTCTTAGAAGCGACATGAGACGCTATGGACTCGACCTCCTTGCGCACACGCGCCACCAGCTCATCCGCCTGATGAAGGTGGCCTGTCACCCTTCCTATATAAAGTGCTTGGCTACAAATCTCGTCAAAATCCTTAGGAGTGCGCAATAGTTCGACCGCCATGCCGAGAGACTTGAGTTTATCAACAACTGACGCGGGCGTGAACGAAGATGCCAAAACCACATCGGGCGACAAAGCGACAACGGCTTCTACGCTAACGGTCATGGCATCGCCGACAATGACGGACCTCACGCCTTTACCAGGCTCGGGGCAATAACTCGTGCGGCCGACAATATTGGCATCAGCGCCAAACTGCACAGCGGTAAAGGTGGCGGACGGTACAAGCGAGACGACGCGCTGAGCGGAGGCCCGCGATGTGAAAAAAGCTAATGCAAAACATACAGCGCAGATGGCGGCAAATGCGCAACCTCGATATCGTTGCATAACGTTATTATTAAAATTGGCCAAGCGAGAGGACGGGCAAAAATAGAACATTTAACTCAGATAAGACTTACGGCAAGGCAAATCAGACGCTGCGAAACACATCACAAGACAGGGGAGGACTTACTAAAAATAGGAGAATGAGAAAAATATTACGAGAAAAAGGTGATAAGTAAATTTGCTTTGCGCAAACGATTGTTTTAACTTTGCGAACCGAAACAAAGCGGCCATTGAGGTCGTAAGAGTAAGAGGCTTTTGTGGGTATGCATGGCATATCACGAAACAGCGATTGACAAAAAATAAAAACATTATATACGTACCATGGGTTTCATTGAAAATCTGAAAGAGCAGGCTGCGAAAAACAAGCAGCGTATCGTCCTCCCGGAGGGATACGAGGAGCGTACACTTTGCGCAGCTGATCAAGTATTGGCAGAGGGGTTTGCCGACATCATCCTCATAGACAGCGAGGCCAACGTTAAGGCCAACGCCGCCAAACTAGGCCTCAAGAACCTTGACAAGGCGACCATTGTAGACCCGAAGACCAATGCAAAGAAAGCGGAATACGCGAATCTACTTTTCGAGCTTCGCAAGAACAAGGGGATGACGCAGGAGCAGGCGGAGAAGCTGGTGGAGAACCCCCTTTACCTTGGTTGCCTCATGATAAAGGCCGGCGATGCAGACGGCGAGGTTAGTGGCGCCGACAACTCGACGGGCAACGTGCTCCGTCCGGCGTTCCAAATAATCAAGACGAAGCCTGGCATGAGCGTAGTGAGCGGCGCGTTCCTCATGTTCCTCCAGACAAAGGAGTATGGCGAGAACGGCGTCATGGTATTCGCCGACTGCGCAGTGAACCCTGTAGTATCCGCACCTCAGCTTGCCGAGATCGCAGTGGCAACCGGCAAGACCGCACGTGTGCTTGGCGGATTTGAGCCTCGCATAGCCATGCTGAGCTTCTCGACGAAGGGGAGCGCGAAGGCTGATGTCGTAGACAAAGTAGTGGAGGCGACCAAGCTTGCGAAGGAGCTGGCTCCCGACATGCAGATAGACGGCGAGCTACAGGCCGACGCAGCACTCGTACCCGTGGTAGGGGCAAAGAAGGCTCCGGGCAGCACGATTGCCGGCCACGCCAACGTGCTTATCTTCCCGTCGCTTGAGGTTGGCAACATCGCATACAAGCTTGTCCAGAGGCTTGGCGGGGCAGAGGCTATCGGCCCGGTTCTACAGGGAATCGCAAAGCCGGTCAACGACCTATCTCGCGGATGCTCTGTGTCAGACATCGTCAAGATGATCGCCATCACCGCAAACCAGGCTCAAGACAAGTAAGCAGACATAAAAACATGGCAAGTGGTTGCCAAGGTGTCATACACCTATGGTAAGCCGCTTGCCTTTTTGCGTATTCACCCCCCCAGCGAACCGCGACAGAGAGCGGAGAATGGGGAAAAGCATAAGATTATGAAAAA
>SFOL01000003.1 GCA_004552385.1 Bacteroidales bacterium
CAATGGTGAGCTGGTGTCCCTGCGAATAATACCTCATCTGGATGTGTTTTAACTATTCATTTTACCCGTCTATACGTTAAAAACGCCCTGTTTGTTGTTGTTAATTCGTTGATTTTTAGACTTTTATGGTTATTCAGTGGACCCTAATTAGAGTTCCAGTCTCGCTCCATTTTGGAAATCCATTCTCCCGTCTCCAGCCATATTTTTGCTAATTTTGTCTTGATGAAAAATGGCGTTCCGGGCCTAATCCTTCCATTTCCCGATGCCGCTAAAACACTATTTTTAGAGACAATTATATGCCCACTGTTGCTGAAATACTACGCGGCCGCACACAAGCCGGCTTCTCCATAGAGGTTCTCCCTCCTCTCAAAGGGAAAGGGACAGAGAAGCTGATGTGTGACATCGGCCGGCTTATGCGTTTCTCGCCCCTTTTTGTCAATATCACCATTCATCATTCCGAGCCGGTCTATGAACCCGCCGAGAGCGGTACTCTGCGCAAGAGGTTTGTCCGCAAAAGGCCGGGCACAGTGGCAGTGGCCGCCGCCATACATAACAAGTTCGGTGTCCCCACCGTCCCGCATATCATCTGCCAGGGGTTCACGCCCGAGGAGACCGAGTATTCACTCATTGACCTCAACTTCCTTGGCATACACGACCTTTTCCTGCTCCGCGGCGATAATGACAAGGAGTCGCTCGTGCCGAGGGAACTCTCCCATAAGCACGCCACCGACCTCATAGCCCAAGTCAACGACTTTAACCGCGGGCAACTTATTGACGGCGTAACTGTTGACGCACCCGTCGAGAAGTTCTCATTCGGCGTGGCCGGCTATCCTGAGAAGCACGCCGAGGCGCCTAATATGAAGAGCGACATCGACTGGCTCAAGCGCAAGGTCGATATGGGTGCGGAATACGTCATCACCCAGCTTTTCTATGACAATGAGCATTTCTACCGTTTCCGCGACTCTGTGGTAGCCGCAGGCATCAACGTCCCGATTGTACCAGGCCTGAAGCCCCTCAGCCGTAAGGCTCAGCTCAATATTCTGCCGAGCGTGTTTGGCACAGAGATCCCGCAGCCTCTTGTGACGGCCATTACTGAGGCCAGCGATGAGGACGTGAAGGCCATCGGCCGTGACCATCTGCTTGCCCAGGCTGACGACCTCGCTCGCAATGGTGTGCCGTGCGTCCATTTTTACACTCTCGGCGCGGTTGATACTGTTTGCTTTGTCGCAAGCGAGATTTTCGCTAAACCATAGGGAGACGCACGGACCCTTTTTGCGCCGCAGCCGGTTTTTCCTTTTGCGTTTTAAATTATTATGTTTATCTTTGAACGTTGAGTTAAAACAATTGACTTACTGACAATGGCAACCATCGGCATCCATCACGTAGCAGCGCACCACCATCGTCATCACGCGGTGACGGAGGGGGAGCTCTCGTAGGTGCATGGGCGGGCTTGACAGCCGCCAGGCCGACGGACGAAAATATGAGGCTCACCCCGCATTCCGCTGGGTGGGCCTCTAACCGTTTACTATACCAGACATACTGAAACTTATAAATATTTTTGATGATGTTACGTATCGCCGTACAGACCAAAGGCCGCCTTTTCGAGGAGACCATGACGATGCTCGCTGAGAGCAGCATAAAGATTGAGCAGACCAAGAGGACTCTCCTCGTGCCTGCCAAGAACTTCCCCGTGGAGATCCTTTACCTGCGCGATGACGATATTCCGCAGGCCGTGGCGAGCGGCATTGCTGACGTGGGTATCGTTGGCGAGAACGAGTTCGAAGAGAGGCAGGAGGACGCGGAGATTGTCCGCCGTCTCGACTTCAGCAAGTGCCGTCTCTCGCTCGCCATCCCAAAGGTTAAGCAGCAGGAGTTCGAGGCCCAGGGACTCAAATGGTTCGACGGTAAGAAAATTGCCACCTCTTATCCCGGCATCCTCAAGCGTTTCCTTGCCAAGAACGACATCAAGGCCGACGTGCACGTCATCACGGGTTCTGTCGAGATTGCGCCGGGCATAGGGCTCGCCGACTCCATTTTCGACATCGTCAGCTCCGGCTCGACGCTCGTTTCTAACAACCTTGTCGAGGTTGAGGTAGTCATGAAATCAGAGGCCGTGCTTATCGGCAACAAGAGCTTGACAATCGACAAGAAGGAGATCCTTGGCGAGCTCCTCTTCCGCTTCGACTCTTATAAGAACGCCGAGGGCAAAAAATACATTGTCCTCAATGTCAAGTCCGAGAGGATTCCCGAGGTGTGCGACTTGCTGCCGGGACTCAAGGCTCCCACCATCACCAAACTCGAGACCGAGGGGTGGAGTTCTGTGGCTTCCGTCATTGAGGAGAAGCACTTCTGGGAGGTCATCGGCAAGCTCAAGCAGCTCGGGGCCGAGGGTATCCTTGTAATGCCTATTGAGAAGATGATCCTCTAATACGCCGACCGAGGAGCAACCACTAACCAGATAGTTATGGAGATTGTAAGATACCCTGACAAGACGCGCTGGGACGAGATTCTCAAGCGCCCGCATTTTGACAATAGCAGCCTCGTGAGCACCGTAAGCGCGGTGCTTGACGACGTGCGCAAGCGTGGAGACGCGGCCGTGAAGGAGTATGAGGCCAAGTTCGACCACGTGGAGCTCGCCGACCTTATGGTCTCCGAGGCTGAGATGAACGAGGCCGAGAAGGCCGTCGAGCCCGAGCTCAAGAGGGCCATCATAACGGCCGCGACCAACATACGAGCCTTCCATAAGGCTCAAGACCAGTCTCTGCCCAGCGTAGAGACCATGCCCGGCGTACACTGTTGGCAAAGAGCCGTCGCCATCGACAAGGTGGGGCTTTACGTCCCGGGCGGTACGGCGCCCCTCTTCTCCACAGTCCTCATGCTTGCCGTGCCGGCGGGCATCGCGGGTTGCCCCGAGATCGTCATGTGCACCCCGCCACGACCCGACGGCACCGTGAACCCTGTCGTGGCGTACGCGGCAAAGGTGGCCGGAGTGTCAAAACTCTTCAAGATCGGCGGCGTGCAGGCCATCGCGTCTATGGCTTACGGCACCGAGAGCGTGCCGCGAGTCTATAAGATCTTCGGGCCGGGCAACCAATTCGTCACCTGCGCCAAGCAGCTGGTCAGCCTCGGGCAGGTGGCCATCGACATGCCAGCCGGCCCGTCGGAGGTCGAGGTCATTGCCGACGAGACGGCCAACCCGCGTTTCGTGGCCGCCGACCTGCTGAGCCAGGCCGAGCATGGCGCCGACAGCCAGGCGCTGCTCATCACCTCTTGCCCCGACTTGGCCGAGCAGGTCAACGCCGAGGTCGAGAGGCAGCTCGACGAGCTCAGCCGCAGGGAGCTTACCGCCAAGAGCCTCGAACACTCTAAGATAATAGTGGTCAGGGATATAGATGACGTGGTGGACCTCACTAACGAATACGCTCCCGAGCACCTGATAATCCAGACTGAGAACCCCAGGGACTTCGCCGACAAGATTCGCAACGCGGGCTCCATCTTCTTGGGCCACTACACACCCGAGAGCGCGGGGGACTACGCCAGCGGCACCAACCACACCCTGCCCACAAGCGGCTACGCGCACGCCTACAGCGGTGTGAACTTAGACAGCTTCCGAAAGAAGATGACCTACCAGGAGATAACGCCCGAAGGTGTGGCAAACATCGCAACGACTGTCGAGATTATGGCTCACAATGAGCAGCTTACCGCCCACGAGGCCGCTATGCGCTTCCGACGCGAGGCCGTCGAGAAGATTAACGGCAGGCCATAGGACAGCCCGCCCTCACGTTTTACTCAATCCGACATAGTCAGCAAGATGAAAAATAGCGATATCCTGAAGCTTGTCCGCCCGAACATTATGCGAATGGAGCCATACTCATGCGCACGCAGCGAGTTCAAGGGCGAGGCAAGAATCTTCCTCGATGCCAATGAGAACCCCTATGGCACCTATAACAGGTATCCCGATCCTCTACAGGTGGCCATAAAGGACAAGATTGCCAAGATCAAGGGTGTCAGGCCCGGACAAATAATGCTCGGCAATGGCTCCGACGAGCCTATCGACCTCATTTACCGCATCTTTTGCCGCCCTGGTGTCGACAACGTGGTGGCCATCGAGCCAAGCTACGGCATGTACCGCGTGGCCGCAGAGACCAACGATGTGGAATACCGCGTGGCGATGCTCGACGCCGACTTCAACTTTGACGCCGACGCGATGCTCGCCGAGGTCGACGCTAACACCAAGGTCGCATGGCTCTGCTCGCCGAACAACCCGACGGGAAACGCGCTGCCCGAGGATCAGATACGTAAGATTCTTGACTCTTTCGGCGGAATTGTGGTCATCGACGAGGCTTATATCGATTTCGCATCGAGACCCGGATGGCTCCGTGAGCTCGACCGCCATCCGAGGCTCATCGTGCTCCAGACTTTCTCCAAGGCCTGGGGGCTTGCGGGAGTCAGGTGCGGCATGGCCTTCGCGAGCGAAGAGATTATTGACATTTTCAACAAGGTCAAGTACCCCTATAACGTCAACACGCTGACCCAAGAGGCTGTGAGCCGCGCGCTTGACGAGGCCGAGGCTACCGCGACCCGAGTGAGGGGTATCCTTGACGAGCGCGAAAGGGTGGTCCGGCAGCTCGGCTCGTTGCCCCTCATCCGCCGCATCTACCCTACCGACGCCAATTTCATCCTCGTCAAGGTGGACGACGCCAATGCCGTCTACTCAGCACTGCTCAACAGCGGAATCGTCACGAGGAACAGGAATAAGGTGAGCCTCTGCGCCGGGTGCATACGCGTCACCATAGGCACGCCTGCCGAGAACGACGCGCTCATAGCAAAGCTCAAGACGCTCTGACCAAGGCCTGGCTTTCCGCATAATTAATTATCATACCTTGAAGCGAGGTTATGCGCCACGTAAGCGCGCGTCTCTCGCATCAAGGGGTAAACTAACACAATATCACTCATTTACATGAGGCGTTTGCTTTTTATTGACCGGGATGGGACCTTGATAAAGGAGCCGCCGACGGAGGAGATCCGCTCTATGCAAGACATCGAGTTCGTCCCTGGCTCCATACGCTGCCTCAGCTTCTTGAGGCGGCACACCGATTTTGAGTTCGCCCTCGTCTCTAATCAGGACGGCTTGGGCTCGGAAGCCTACCCCGAGTCGCTTTTCCGTCCGCTTCATGACTTCGTCATGAAGACTTTCGCCGACCAGGGCGTGATGTTTGACGCCCAGTATATTGACTGCCACTCGCCTGCCGACAACCACCCGAACCGCAAACCCGGGACCGGCATGCTCACCGACTATCTGGAGGGGGCTAAGGCCGGCACGGTCGATCTTGCCGGGAGCTTCGTCATCGGCGACCGCGAGACGGATGCGCAGTTGGCGCGGAACCTCGGGTGCAGGGCTGTCATATTAGCCAATCCTGCCGTCACGAGCACCGACCCCGCCAACAGTTTTTCCGCAAGACCCGGTGTGGCGGACGACGTCGTGTCATACGTCTCGTCGTGGGACGAGGCCGCCGAGATTATATATGGCGGACGCAGAATTGGCGAAGTCACCAGGACAACCAAGGAAACCGACATTTACGTGAGGCTCGACCTCGACGGTACTGGCAAGTGCGACATATCGACGGGGCTCGGCTTCTTTGACCATATGCTCGAGCAGATTGGCAAGCACTCTTCGTCCGATCTGACGGTCAAGGTCAAGGGTGACCTCAACGTTGATGAGCATCACACGATTGAAGACACCGCCCTGGCGCTTGGCGAGGCCATCCGCAAAGCTTTGGGAGACAAGCGCGGAATAGGACGCTACGGTTTCTGCCTGCCCATGGATGACTGCCTCTGCCAGGTGGCTCTCGACTTTGGCGGCAGGCCCTGGCTCGTCTTCGATGCCGAGTTCCATCGCGAGAAGATTGGTGAGATGCCAACCGAGATGTTTCTCCACTTCTTCAAGAGTCTTTCCGACGCCGCCCTTATGAACCTCAATATCAAGGCCGAGGGGCAGAACGAGCACCATAAGATTGAAGGCATCTTCAAGGCTCTCGCGCGTTCTGTCAAGATGGCTAAGGCCAGAGATATTGAGAATTTTCAGCTCCCCAGCACCAAGGGCGCGCTCTGATCTGCTCCCAAGCCTATCTTAAGAATTGAGTCATGATTGTCAAGGTTTTCAAAGAGGTCGGGTCTACTAACGATGAGCTGCGCCGCATGGTGGATTGTGGCGAGGTGTCTGACGAATACTCTGCCATTCGCGCCGATTTTCAGACTAAGGGGCGCGGGCAGGTCGGCAACGGATGGGAGAGCCAGGCCGGCAAGAACGTTCTGCTCTCGGTCTACGCCAAGCCCGCCGGCGTGTCGGTCGATCGTCAGTTTCTCATCTCCATAGCCGTCTCACTGGCCATTGTTGACGCCTTGGAGCCTTTTTTGCCGCAAGATTTTAGGCCAAAGCTTAAGATTAAGTGGCCCAACGACATTTATGTCGCCGACAGCAAAATGGCTGGCATATTGATTGAGAACCGTCTGCGCGGGCGCGATGTCTATGACTCCATCATAGGTGTCGGGCTTAACGTCAATCAGCTCTTCTTTCGCACGGAGCCGCCCAACCCGGTGTCAGTTAAGCTGCTGACGGGCTTCGATGCCGACGTCGAAGAGATTGCCTCGCTGCTCGATTCTTCCATATCGTCACGCCTTCAGCAGCTGGGCCAGATTGACGATGACACTCTCCGGCGTGACTATTTCAGCCACCTGTATCGCGCCGATGGCGGATATCATGATTTTGCCGACCGTGCCGGCCGCTTCTCGGCCCGTGTCGCCGGCGTGGGGCCGGACGGGCGACTCTCGCTCTCACTCCCGGGGGGCGAGACGCGGTCTTATCTCTTCAAGGAGGTTGAGCACGTCATCCCGCTCTTAGGGGGCGGAGAGGTCACTCCCAACCTTTGACATTAACGTGCCGTCGTCTTAGGCGGCGCGCTTAAAATTGCTAACTTTGCATGCGCCATTCCATTGTCGGGTGGCTCATGCTTTTTTTATGGCTAAGATATTCTTATCGGTTCTCGTGCTTCTGGCCATCGGTATGGCCCTCTTTTGCATCAACATACTACTGCGCAAAAATGGCACTTTCCGTTCGCAAGACGTGGGAGCGAGCAAGGCTATGCGCGACCGTGGCATCTGGTGTACGCGTACGCAAGACAAGTTGGCGCAAAAAGACACGAGTAGCATTAAAGACATGATGCGATGAATGCAAGAAAGAATGGCGGTTCTGCCATGTCGTCCGGCGGGGGTTCTTTCGTCGTGCGACACTCAGATTTTATCGCGGGTGTCATTGTGGTTCTGACGGCCGTCATGGCTCTGTTGCTTTTCAGCGTCAGGATGAACGAGGGTGGCGACGACAGCGGCTACATATGCAAGGCGGCTGACTTTGCGGCCAGTGGCAAGTATCCTAATTTCCAGGGGCCGCTTTACCCCGTCTTCCTCTCCCTGTTCGTCTGGCTCTCTGGCGGCATCAATCTTGTTGTGTCAAACTGACCAGCTTCGCGCTAATTATCATAGGCCAGGTCGCCACTTGGCTTTCGCTCCGTCGCTTGGTGTCCCGCAAGCTGCTTTTGTCCGTCATGTTGCTTATGGCGTGCAATCTGTGGTTTGTGCAGTATGGCAGTCTTACCTATTCCGAGCCTCTCTTCCTTGTCGTCTCCTGGCTGTTCGTCTATCTGGTTTTGCGTCTTGACTCGCTACATGAGTCTGATGGTTGGCGCCGCGTGGCGCTTTGGGGTCTTGCGGCGGGTTGCGCTGTCGTGGTGGCATATCTTGTCCGCACCGTCGGTCTCGGTCTCGGTCTCGCCGGACTTGTTTACCTCCTCGTCCGCCGCGCTTGGCGGCAGTCGGCATCCTTCTTGGGCGGCATTTTGTTGTTCCTTGCCTTGTGGACGGGTGTCAAGGCTCTCGCCTGGCCCGACCTGAAGGCCGACACTCACCAGCTTCAGACCCTCTTGCAGGTTGACCCCTACGATCCAGCCCAGGGGCTTGAGACTCCCAAGGGGTACGTCATGCGCTTTGTCGGCAACTCTGACAAGTATCTGTCAAAGCACTACGTCAAGATGCTCGGTTTCAGGGATAAGGATAGCCGCGAGACCAGCCGCGCCGTGACTGCTCTCCTTTACGCCCTCTTTCTCTACGGGGCGTGGCTCGCCTTCCGTCGTCGCGACCGGGCCGTCATCCTTGTCGCAATAGTGACGGCCGTGATGCTGGGCATCACTTTTTTCTCGCTCCAGGTCCTTTGGGATCAATTCCGCCTCATTCTTCCTTTTGTGGCAATGATGCATGTCGTCATCCTCTATGCCCTTTCCGACCTTGTTCGTCTGGTCGCCAAAGACTCAACGAGCATCGTCATGGGCGCGCTTGTCGGGCTCTGCTCTTTCGTCCTCTTCACCAAGGAGGTCAAAAGCGTCGACTTCGTCACGTTGCGGAAGAACCTCTCGACCGACCCTCTCTACGGCTACACGCCCGACTGGTATAACTACCTCACCCTCTGCCGCGAAGTGGGCAGCCAGCTCACGTCCGATGAATATTATGTGGCGTGCCGCAAGCCCGACTTGGCCCGTATTTATGCCGGCGGTAAACGTTTCTACGGCATCTACAACATTCCGAGCGAGGACCCCGATGAGCTTGTCGATTTGCTCAGAAGGAATAATGTCACGCACATCATCGTAGCCAGTCTCAGGCGCGACCCTGCGCAAGCCGGCCTCGGGGTCATCAACACCATCCATCGTTACCTCTACCGCATTCTGCAGGTCTACCCGGCATTCCTCGAGCAGGTGGCGCAGGTCGGCGGCCAGGATGACGAACCCGCCGCGCTCTACAAGCTAAACTATGATAAGGCCGTCCGGGTGGCGGATGGGGCACAATAGCAGATCAAATGATGGCAGACATCAAGCAATATTTCAGCACCCTCGCTCCGAAATGGCGCGCATACAGGTCTAAGAGGGCCTATTACTGGAATCAGATTACGCGCTTCGTCTCGTTCTACATGAACCCCGGCCAGTCCGTCATCGAGATAGGATGCGCCGCGGGCGACATGATTGCCCAAGTGCCGGGCCGGCGCAAAGTAGGCATTGACTTTTGTCCCGAGCTGGTGGAGCAGGCCCGTGAGGCGCATCCCGATGTTGAGTTCCACGTCATGGAGGCCGAGAATATCACGCTCTCCGAGAAGTTCGACGTCATTCTGCTATCCAACCTCACAGGCTACCTCATGGACATTGAACTCGTCCTCGACCAGGTGGCCAAGCTCTGCCATCCGCACTCGCGTGTCATCATAACGTCTTACAACCGGATGTGGGAGCCGCTCATAAGCTTTGCCGAGCTTATCGGCTTAAAGCGCAAAGGCCCGGAGCAGAACTGGCTCTCGAAAGACGATATGCGAAATCTGCTCTCGTTGACCGGTTTCGAGACCTACCGTACGAACAGCTCCATGCTCGTGCCCTTCAACATACCCCTTGTCGCCCCTCTTTTCAACAGGATCATCTCACACCTGCCCCTTATGGGCTACGTCTCGCTCAACGACTACATATTCGCCCGCCCCATGCCCGAAGACGGTCATGCGTCTGACGACTGGCGCACGCGATACTCGGTCTCGGTGGTGATTCCCGCGCGAAATGAGAGCGGCAACATACGAGCGGCGGTCGAACGGCTGCCTGAGATGGGTTCGCACACCGAGATTATCTTTGTCGAGGGCAACTCGACCGACGACACGTGGCAGGAGATTGGCAGGGTCTGCAAAGAATATGAGGGCAGGCGCGACGTCAAGATGGCGCAGCAAGACGGTCGCGGCAAGGGCGACGCGGTGCGTAAAGGCTATGCTATGGCCTCAGGCGACATATTAATGATTCTTGACGCCGACCTCACCGTCCCGCCGGAGGATCTGCCAAAGTTCTATAGGGCCATCGCCACGGGCAAGGGGGAGTTTATCAATGGTGTGAGGCTTGTCTACCCCATGGAGAAGGGGTCTATGCGGACGCTCAACACCCTTGGCAACCACTTCTTCTCATCGCTCTTCTCCTGGATTCTGGAGACGCCTATCAAAGATACACTTTGCGGCACCAAGGTTATGTTCCGCAAAGACTACCTCCGCCTCGCCGCAGGTCGCTCCTTTTTTGGCGACTTCGACCCGTTTGGCGACTTCGACCTGCTCTTCGGCGCTCACAAGCTCAACTTGCGTATGGTCGATCTGCCGATCAGGTACAGGGAGCGTAAGTATGGGACTACCAATATATCAAGGTTCCGTCATGGCCTGTTGCTGCTCAAAATGAGCGCGTTCGCAGCCACCAAGATAAGGTTCCGTTAACTATTTATTCCTCACAAGGTTTTGAAGAGGGCTATTTTCCCCGGGTCTTTCGACCCTTTCACGGTCGGACACGAGAGCATCGTGCTGCGCGGCCTTGACATATTCGACGAGATTGTCGTGGCTGTCGGTGTCAACGCCGACAAGCGGTGCATGTTCTCTACCGAGCGGAGGGTGGAGTTTATCGAGACGGTGTTCGCTGACCGTCCGCAGGTCTCAGTCTCCACCTATGAGGGGCTGACCGTCGATTTCGCCAAAGAAATCGGATGCAGCCACATACTCAGGGGGTTGAGGACGTCCGCCGATTTCGAGTTTGAGAGGGCCATAGCCCAGGTCAACAGGCAAATGACTGGCATTGACACAGTCTTCCTGCTCACTACGCCCGAGCACACGCCCATCAACAGCACCATCGTCCGCGACATTTTGCGCCATGGCGGAGACGCGTCCCTCTTCTTGCCCCAGCGTATTAGAGGTCTGGTGAGATGGTGATTCTTACGTTTATAATTGCTTTTGCCGCCTTCCTCCTCATGCCCGAGGCGGCCTGCTTTGCCAAGAGTGTCATAGTGACCGGCAAAGCACCTGGCTATGCCAACAGTGTGCTGGTCATGAGGGCGCAGAGAGACCCCGTCAGCCGGGCCTCTTACGATCTGGCGTCGGCGACGGTCTCCGCCGACGGGTCTTTCCGCTTCGTGGCGGACGTGAGCGAGGTGACTCTCGTCACTCTCGACCTCAGTTACTACGAGGCTTACCTGTTCCTTGAGCCCGGGGCTAAATATGAGGTCTCACTGCCTCCTTTCAAGCTGAGGCCCGATGCCGAGCGTTTCAACCCCTTTTACCAGGCCAAGCAGATAAACCTTGTCATCCGTTCTGCCTCGAGCGACCTCAATCACGCCATACGTCGCTTCGATGATGATTTTGGACGACTTTACTACACCTCGGTCGCCGCCATTGTCCGCCGCAGGGACAAACGTCTGGCCGATAGCGTGATAGCCCGGCTTGACTCTGCCGAGAGAGCCATCAACTGCCGCAACCCGTTCTTCCGGCAGCATGCGCTCTACCGCAAGGCGGAGGTCTTCGCCACCCCGCGTATGCAATATCCGCGCTCAGTCATAAGGGAATACTACGCCGGCCGCCCCGTGGCTTTTAACGTCCCCGCTTATTGGCGCACACTTGAAATCCTCGGCTCCGATTTGGCGGAGTCAGCCGCCAAGGCCCCGATAGCCCGGAAGGTTAAGGACATCATCGACTCCGACGGGACAAAGGACGCCAAATCGGCCTCCGACGCGCTTGCGGCCGATTCGCTGTTCAGCTCCAACACGGTTTTACGCGAAGTCCTGGTGCTCCGCACTCTGAGGGGCGGCTTCTATTCGGGTGAAATACCCGACGGGCGGGCTGACACACTTTTGGTCAGTGCGGCGCGCGATTTCAAGACAAAGCGGGTGAGGATTATGGCGGCTAACGTATATGCGGGCAAGAACAGGCTCAAGGCGGGCCTCCCCGCTCCAGATTTTTCTCTTACTGACAACAATGACCGCACCATAAGCCTCAGTTCTTTCCGAGGGCGATTTCTTTACCTCTGTTTCATGCATTCCGAGAACTATGAGTGCATGAAGGCGCTGCCCGTGCTCGACAACATGGCTCAGCTCCACCGGGCGGATCTTGACGTCTTGTGCGTGTTCTCTGACGATGATGCCGACGCTCTTTACGCCAAGCTCGCAAAACAGAGTCACGTCTGGAGGGGTATTTCATGGATAACCAGCCAGCGAATCCTGTCCGACTATGAGGTCCGAGGCCTCCCCACCTACTTCCTTATAGACCCCGACGGATGCGTCTCCATAGCTCAGGCCCCGGGACCGTCAGAAAATGTCGGCCCGGCAATAGCCGAGTGCATCAGGCGCTATAAGGTTATCAGGCGAAAAGGGCGCGTCGAGGTGCCAAGAACTATTTATGACATTGCGAACGATGGCAAATAACCCGTTCGACTAATTTTTTATTTATAATCTGTAGTAACGTGATTAGCAAAAGGTTGAAACTGCACCCGGCTGCGCTTGCAGACAAGACGGAGGTGCTTGTCCGCTTCAGCGACGTCGATATGATGAGAGTGGCGTGGCACGGCAGTTACGTGGCTTATCTCGAAGACGGGCGTGAACATTTCGGCAAGACATTCAAGGGTGTGGGCTACGATGACTATTTCCGCACTGGCTACGTCGCGCCAGTCGTCAACCTTACCATTGATTATAAGCAGAGCCTCAAGTGCGGCGACGTGGCTGTGGTCGAGACTCGCTACATCCCCACCGAGGGCGCCAAGTTGATCCTCGAGTACGTCATTTACCGCAAGAGCGACATGGCCGTCATGGCAACGGCGCAGACGACTCAGATGTTCATGACGGCAGATGGCGAGGTTCAGTATACCGACCCGGACTTCTTCGTGGAGTGGAAGAGGCGATGGCTGAAGAATTAAGTGCTTCTTTTTATCCGTCTAAGATATTGCTATGCATAGTGCGCTGCTTGTCGTTCTTGTCAGTGCGGCCGTCGCTGGCGGTGTTGGTGTTTTCGCCTATGGCGCCGCGTGCATAAGGAGTGGAATCTTTGTCCGCGCCGTTTGCCGTCTGCCGCAGGACCGGTCCCTGTTGCCTTTCCGTCTGCCCGATGAGCAGCGCATCCTTCTGACATTTGATGACGGCCCTGACCCCGATGTGACGCCTCGGGTTCTCGATGTGCTCGAGCGTCATGGCCATCGGGCCATATTCTTCATCATCGGGTCGAAGGCCGAGGCCCATCCTGATCTTGTCCGTGAGATTGTCAGGCGAGGTCATATCGTCGGCAACCATACCTACGCCCACTCGCCGTGGGCCAACTTCCTTGGCTCCAGGCACCTTATTAGGGATATCGAAAGGACCGATGATGCCATCGAGAAGGCTTGCGGAGTAAGACCCAAGCTCTTCCGTCCTCCTCTTGGCGTCTCACCCCATTTCCTGCGTAAAGTGGTGCGCCAGACGGGCCATGTCGTCGTAGGCTGGGACGTCCGCTCGCTCGACACGCGCCTCGAGCCGCGCGACGTCATTATGAGTCGCATCGCAAAAGGGCTTCACTCCGGCAGCATCGTCCTCCTCCACGACCGCCTGCCTGGTGCCGACTCTCTCGCCGAAGCCACCCTCAGCCTCCCTCTGGCTGATTGAACTGAATGTTGTCGCGGCTCTTTTTAGCCCGCCGACCTCCGTCATCACATTGACTATTAATGCCGCCGAGCAGGACGCCTTTACCCGCGTTCAGCCCGGCTCGTTTTTTGTGTGCGTAGACCTTCCGTTTTTCGCTATATTTGTTTAGAATAACCATCCAATAACAGCCATTAGCCGATGCCCTGCTTACGCCACATATTGATATTTACAGCCCTCGCGTTATTCTCAATGCCGGCTGTCGCGTCAGCCACGCGCCAGCAGTCTCCCTCCATGCCGGACAGCATTGTCACCACCGACGGCTCGGGGCGCGTCATCGCCCGCTCTGTGTTCTCGCGGCAAGACGGCGCCATGGAGGAGATCCGTTACGATATGGGGGGCGAGGTTGTGTCGCAAGCAAAGGTGGTGTCGGTTTCAGATAAGTCCGGCCGCATGAAGTCAAAGACGGAGTACATCCTTGAGGGAGGGGGCTGGCGGCTCGTGCGCCGTGCCGTTTTCGTCTACGATGCCCACGGCAATCTCACCCAGGAGACTGTGCGCGAGACGCGCGGGCGGCAGACGAGCGCTTTACATTCTTACTCTCCGCAGGGCCGCCTGATGTCCCGGATCATGTTTGTCTGGGATTACGACGATGTCGACTGGGCTCCTGCCGAAAAGTTCGAGTACTCTTACTCTTCCGACCCCTACCCCGCGCCGGGACGCCTTTATGCCCTGAGAACTCATTACGAATGGGGCGGAGATGAGGCGGGATGGGTCAGAAAGTGCGACACCCAGAGCATTGATTATGACGATGAGTGCCGTCCTTGCTTGGTATGTTTTGAGGATTCCGTTTCGCCCGAGGCGCGTTGCGACTCTTACTCCTATGACGCTTACGGCCGCCTGACGTCGGTCGTCCATGGCCACTATGTCGGCAACGCCTTGTCGGTAGACTCGAGCGAGGTGACCGTCTATGACGCCGCCGGCCGAGTCTCGCGCCGAAATGCATATGGTTCGCAGGGCCGGCTCGCCAAGTCTTATAACTACTATTACCCCGACAGGGCAAAAGCTCCTCGCGGGTTGCCGGCTCCACTGCGCCTCGACAGCGTTGTCACTATATCCGCCGATGGTGAAACGCCAATGCTCCGCACCTACTATCTCTACGATTCCCGTGGCCGTCTCGCAATAGAGCGTAGTCAGGCGCCTGCCGATGGCTCATGGGCTGACCTCTTAGTCAAAACTTACCGCAGAGATCAGAGTGGCGTTGTGAACTCAACCGTCACATTGCGCTACTCGTCACCTTGCACCGATTTTGAGGAGCAGGCGCCGTCCGCTTACACTGTGACCATCCTTGATGAGAAGGGCAACCCTGTCCAGGAGTATGACCATTCTTCGGCCGACACCCTGTGCGGCTCGGCCTGTTTTGCAAATGCGTACGATTCTCATGGCAGGCTCGTCTCGTCAGTCAAGACTACCGTCTCACCGGCGGGGGACTATGAGGTGCAAGACTCGACCTCGTTCGCCTATGATGTGTACAACATGTTTGAGTCTGACGCGTCAAAGTCCGACTCTGTCAGTGCTAACGTGTTCTCTCGCGCATGGATGCGCCTTGCCGGCTTCTTCAGATCAGACGATGCTAAGATGTCGGCCGAGACTGACTCTCTGCCAACTGTCGACTGGACCTCGTGCGTCGAGAGGCGGACCTCTTCTTCCGTAGGCCGCGTCAAGTCACTCGCTTATTACGATTCCGATGGCCGGCTTTTGCTTGAATATTCATACGAATGGAGCCCAGAGGGCAACACTTGGGTGATGGTAGGGAAGAATGAATATAAGACGATCGGAAAACACCTGAAGGAGTGCCGACATTACGATAAGAGCGCCTCGCATCATGATTTTGTTCTCGTTTCGCTCCGCAGGTTCTACTATTATTAAATTTTATACTTTCTGAGGGTTCGCAGTATCTGTATATTGCATAAATTTGCGCCATCAGTGAATAAAAATGCAACATACAGCCAATAACACAAAGAAGATGAGGCTTCAGGCCGTCGAGAACATTGTTCGCGAGGTGCCCATTGATGGCCAAGAACAGCTGCTTAAACTTTTGAGAGAAAGGGGCTTCTCTGTGACGCAGGCGACACTTTCGAGAGACTTTAACGAGCTCCAGATAGTAAAGGTCCCTGATGGTGACGGAGGATACCGGTATATGCCCCATCCGCAGAGGGGACAGTCTGAAGCTCAATCTTCGGTGCTCGTAAGCGTTGAGGTCTCTGGCCAGATGGCTGTAATAAGGACACGCCCCGGATATGCGAGTGCGCTCGCCGCCGAGGTTGACGACGCAAGGCTCAAGGGAGTCATGGGTACTGTGGCTGGCGATGACACGGTCCTCGTCATCCTACGAGACGATATGCGCAAAGAGGTTTTCATGGCTGCGTTGGCGACCGTCGTCCCGGAGGCGTCGCAAAAGCTGATATGAACAAGATACTACTAACAGAACAAGATATTTTTCTCCAAAGAACGAAATGAGCAACAAGGACGACAATAAATTCCCCGACCTCAAAGTGGTTGTGGCTACCGAGGAGCACCTCGGTTATGTCGACGAGATTCTCCAAACCATAACGGCTGCGGCCAAGGTCCGCGGCACCGGAATAGCCAAGCGCAACCCGGGTTACGTCAAGCAGAAGATGCGCGAGGGCAAGGCCGTCATAGCGCTCGACGGCGAGATGTTCGCCGGCTTCAGCTATATCGAGACGTGGGGAGGCAAGCACTACGTCACAACCTCCGGCCTCATCGTCCGCGACGAGTACCGAGGATGCGGACTCTCAAGGCGCATTAAGCACATGACCTTCACTCTCGCCCGTCTACGTTGGCCGCATGCCAAGATTTTCAGCCTCACATCGGGCGCAGCGGTCATGAAGCTCAATACCGACCACGGATACGTCCCCGTCACCTTCGCCCAACTCACTGATGACGAGACATTCTGGAAAGGCTGCGAGGGCTGCATCAACCACGATATCCTCGTCCGCACGGGCCGCCGCTATTGCGTGTGCACCGGCATGCTCTACGACCCCGAGAGGCCGCGAAGCGTGAGGGATGCCGACGAGGAGCTCGCCAAAGACCCGGGCGTCGTCGACCGAATTATGGAGGCCTTCCCTAACGGCTTCCCGAAAGAGGACTGACATAGCCTGCCGCATGTTGGCTTAGGCACCTTTATTTATTATATTTGCACATAACCTTCGTTTAAAAACAAGATATTATCATACTTCAATATGGATGCTAAGAAGAAAGTAGTCGTAGCCTTCAGTGGAGGCCTCGACACCTCGTTCACCGTTATGTATCTCGCCAAAGAGAAAGGTTACGAGGTCTACGCGGCTTGCGCCAACACCGGAGGCTTCAGCCCCGAGCAGCTCAAGGCCAACGAGGAGAATGCCTACAAGCTCGGCGCTAAGGAGTACGTCACGCTCGACGTCACCCAAGAGTACTACTCCAAGAGCATCCGATACATGATTTTCGGCAACGTCCTCAGAAACAACACCTACCCCATCTCCGTCAGCTCCGAGAGAATTTTCCAGGGCATGGCCATCGCGCGATACGCTAAGCAGATAGGCGCCCAGGCAATCGCACACGGGTCGACCGGAGCTGGCAACGACCAGGTGCGCTTCGACATGACGTTCCTCGTCATGGCTCCCGACATAGAGATCATCACCCTCACGCGTGACATGGCCCTCACTCGCCAGTATGAGGTGGACTACCTCAACAACCATGGCTTCAAGGCCGACTTCACCAAGCTCAAGTACTCCTACAATGTCGGAATATGGGGCACCAGCATCTGCGGCGGCGAGATCCTCGACAGCACCCAGGGCCTCCCGGAGACCGCATACCTCAAGCAGGTCGAGAAAGACGGCGAGGAGGAGATAAAGATCGAGTTCGAGAAGGGCGAGATCGTGGCCGTCAACGGTGAGAAGTTCACTGACAAAATTAAGGCCATACAAAAGATTGAGAGCATCGCCGCGCCTTATGGCATCGGCCGCGACATGCACGTCGGCGACACCATCATTGGCATCAAGGGACGCGTCGGCTTCGAGGCTGCGGCGCCCATGCTCATCATCGCCGCCCACCGCTTCCTCGAGAAGTACACCCTCTCCAAGTGGCAGCAGTATTGGAAGGACCAGGTGGCCAACTGGTATGGCATGTTCCTGCACGAGAGCCAGTACCTCGAGCCTGTCATGCGAGACATCGAGGCCATGCTCGAGGAGAGCCAGAGGAACGTGACCGGCACAGCCATAATGAAGCTGATGCCACGCACCTTCGCCACCGTGGGTGTCGACTCCAAGAACGACCTCGTCAAGAACAAGTTCGGCGAGTACGGCGAGATGCAGAAAGGTTGGACCAGTGAGGACGCCAAGGGCTTCATCAAAGTTCTCTCAACCCCGCTCCGCGCTTACTACAGCAATCATAAGGACGAGGGCTCTAAGCTCGAGGAGGAACTTTAATAAGAAGATAAACAGTTGCTTGCACGTGGCGAGGACGGGGCTCGCGTCTCCTCCTCTCGCCCGCAGGCGGCGTCACTCGCGCGATATGGCGGTCGGGCGCAACGCCACGACGCTTTCGCCAATAGTATAAGTATTTAATGATTCAAGTAGGCATAATAGGTGCTGCAGGCTACACTGGCGGTGAGCTGATGCGCATCCTCATCAACCACCCTTGGGCCAATATACTCTTCGCCCAGAGCGAGAGCCACGCCGGCGAGCCGGTATGGAGCGCCCATCACGACCTTATTGGCGAGACTTCGCTCACATTCAGCGCCGACGCTCCCGTCAACACTGCCGACGTCATCTTCCTTTGCATGGGTCATGGCAAGAGCCGGGGCTACGTCGACAAGTTGCCGAAGGACTTCAACGGCAAGATTATTGACCTGTCTAACGATTTCCGCCTTCAAGATTCGGCATGCGGTTTCGTCTACGGACTGCCTGAGGCTTTCAGGAGGGAGATTAAGGCCGCCGACAGGATTGCCAACCCGGGATGCTTCGCGACGAGCATACAGCTCGCGCTCCTGCCCATGGCAAAGCTCGACAAGCTCGGCGAGGTCCACGTAACTGGCATAACAGGCTCCACCGGAGCAGGTCAGAAGCCTTCTGACACCACCCACTTTAGCTGGAGAGAGGGCAACCTCTCTGTCTACAAGGCCTTCACGCACCAGCATCTTGGCGAGGTCAATGAGACTCTCAGCCGCCTGGCCGCACACTACAAGGGGAATTTGAACTTCGTTCCCGTGCGCGGCTGCCATACGCGAGGCATAATGTCCTCTGTCTATTTCGATTGCGAGTTCGATGAAGCCGATGCCGTCGACATCTATAAGAAGTACTATAAGGACGAGCCTTTCGTAAACATAGTGGACTTCAACCCAGACCTCAAGATGGTTGTCAACACCAACAAGTGCGTACTCTACGTCAAGAAGTACGGCACCAAGCTCCACGTCCTTTCGTTTATCGACAATCTCGTCAAGGGTGCCGCAGGCCAGGCTGTCGAGAATATGAACCTCATGTTCGGCCTGCCTGAGAACACTGGTCTTAACCTCAAGCCAAGTGGATTTTAACCTTTTGGTTTCCAATTTTTAGGAGTTATGCAGCTATTTGATGTATATAGCCTCTTCGATGTGGTGCCCGCCAAGGCTAAAGGGTGCCGCGTCTGGGATGAGAAGGGGGTTGAGTATCTCGACCTTTATGGTGGTCACGCCGTCATTTCCATCGGCCACTCACACCCCAAGTACATTCAGGCCATCACGGATCAGGTGAACAAGATTGCGTTCTACTCCAATAGCGTGATCAACCCTCTCCAGTCTGTCCTTGCCAAGAAGATAGGTGAGCTGAGCGGTTACGCCGACTACAGCTTCTTCGTCATCAACAGCGGCGCCGAGGCCAACGAGAACTGCCTAAAATTGGCTTCGTTCGCCACCGGGCGCAAGAAGGTCGTGGCTTTCCGTCGCAGTTTCCACGGGCGCACGAGCGGGGCTGTGGCTGTCACGGACAACCCTAAGATCAACTCGCCGTTCAATTTGCAGCATGAGGTCTGCTGGGCCGAGCTCAACAATTTGTCCTCTGTGGCCCAATATGTGGAGAAAGACGACATAGCGGCAGTCATAATTGAAGGCGTGCAGGGCTGTGGAGGCATCCATATCCCCGATGCGCAGTTCATGAAAGACCTCCTCGCCCTCTGCCATGCACACGGAACAAAGCTCATTGTTGATGAGATCCAGAGCGGCTACGGCCGTACGGGCAAGTTCTTCGCGCATCAGCACTATGGCGTCAAGCCCGACTTGATTTCTATGGCCAAGGGTATTGCCAACGGCTTCCCCGTGGGCGCGGTGCTTATCAGTCCCGAGTTCGAGGCCGTCAAGGGCATGCTTGGCACGACTTTCGGCGGCAATTACCTCGGCATGGCTGCGGCAATCGCCGTGGCAGACGTCTATAAAGAGGAGAATCTTGAGCAGAACGCGGCCCAGGTAGGGCAATATATCATTGACAGCCTCCGCGCCATGCCCGATAACGGCAGGATCAAGGAGATCCGCGGGCTCGGCATGATGATTGGCATCGAGTTTGACGAGCCTGTGTCGCCCATCCGCCAGAAATTGCTCTATGAGCACCATATATTCACCGGCGTGGCTGGCCAGAACATGGTGCGCATTCTTCCTCCGCTCTGCCTCTCAAAGGCCGAGGCCGATGAGTTCATCAAGGCTCTCGCCGAGGTCTTGGCGTGCAAGTAGATTGACGACACTTCCCTTTAAACGGGAAGACTCACACAGCGGGTCAGACGTCGCTTCAGTGCGGACGTTTGACCCGTTCCCTTTTCTCCAATCCGCCCCCATTAGCGGGAAAGCAGTCGACGCGCGGGGCTTCTTTTATTGGACGCCTTAAGGACTGATTTTGCTTTTTATGTTATTACTCATTCTCTTTTTGCTTTTACCTTATGCGCTTGTGATCATCGCCTGCTCGTGCGTTTTCGTCTTCCGCATGAGCAGGCTACGCAAGCCTGAAGCGTGCAAATCGTCTCCGTTCTCGCTCGTCGTCTGCACGTCTGATGCCGACGCTGCCATGTGCGCGCGTGGCTTGCCCCCTTTGTATGCCTCTTTGCGCGAGTGCGATGAGGTGATAATTGTGGCCGATCATGTCGGCGCGGCCGGGCTTGCTGAGCTTCGGCGAGCCGCTTCGGTGTGCGGTGGCGCGGTCGCCGTTGTCGAGAATGAGCGCGGCCGCGGGAAGAAGAATGCGCAGCGCTGCGGGGTCATGATGGCTCGTAGGGCCGCAGTGGTGTGCGTTGATGCCGATTGCTCTGTCGGTCCGGGTTTCGCCGATGCGTTAGGTGCCGTTTTGTCCCGTTTCTCCGGTCGCCATTTCATGCTCCTTTTGCCTGTCGCGATGTGCGGTTCTGATTCGCTGTTCGGCCGTCTGGTTGAGCTTGAGTTTGGTTGTCTGCAGGTTGTCACGGCGGGCACAGCCATGCTCGGCAGGCCGTCAATGGCGAATGGCGCCGGGATGGCTTTTGACAAGCAGCTCTACACTGGCCATGACGCGTGCGAGCGTTACGCGTCGGGCGATGACATGTTCCTGCTTGCCCACGCCTTGCGCACTGGCGCCGTGGTGCGCTATCTGCCCTCTTCCGCCGCCGTGGTGTCCACGGTGGCTCCTGCGAGTCTGGGGGCGTATCTGCGCCAGCGCACTCGCTGGCTGGCCAAGGCGGGAGGGTACACCGACGCCGGTGTCGTATTGCTCGCCCTTGTCGTGTTTGCCGCGGTCATGGCTTGGCCTGCGGCGTTTGGCTTGGCCATGTCGGGCTTCGTGTCTTGGGGCGCGGCGTCGGGCGTTTTTGTGGCCAAGTTGCTGATTGATGCCTCGGCCTGCGCGGCCTGGCTGTTTTTCCGCTGCGGCTTGCGCGGCCTCGCCTCTCTTTGGGTGGCCTTGCCTCTTGAACTTTTGTATCCGTTCATGACCGTCACGGTCTCGTTTCGCGCCCTGATGGCGGACCGCGCCAGGTGGTGAGCCTACCCCACCTTTTTGACTACGTGGGCGGGGTTGCCAACGGCCACCGAGTTCGCCGGGATGTCTTTTACCACTACGCTGCCGGCGCCTATGACGCAGTTGTCACCTATCGTCACGCCAGGGCATATTGTCACGCCCCCGCCTATCCAGACGCTGTCGCCTATTGTGACGGGTTCCGCCCATTCTATCCATTTGTCGCGCTCCCCGGCTTCTAATGGGTGGCACGCCGTGTAGATGCCCACGTTGGGACCGATGAAACAGTTGTCGCCAATCGTTACCGGCGCCTCGTCGAGAACTGTAAGGTGGAAGTTGGCGAAGAAGTTCTCGCCTACGGATATGTTGCAACCGTAGTCGCAATAGAAAGGTTGCATGATAAGGAAGCTCTTGCCGGTCTTGCCAAGGAGCTTGCGGATTATCTCCTCGCGCTCTTTCACGTCGCCTGGGCGGCTGCTGTTATAGTCGTATATCGACTCCTTGGCTGCCATCAGTTTGTCCAAGAGTGCTTTGTCTTTGGCCTGATACCTCTCGCCGGCAATCATCTTGTCCCACTCGCTCATATCATCCCTTTCTTTACCAGTTTTATTATCTCATCCGAGGCGTCCTCTATCAGGTCGAGGGCGAACTCGAAGTCGCTCTCGTCTCCGTAATAAGGGTCGGGGATAGACTTCTGGCCCTTGTGCGCGGCGAGGTAGTCCGCCATGAGCCTTATCCGGCTTCTGGCCTCGGCGGTTGGAGCCGCCTTTTGCAGGTCGTGCAGGTTCTGCGAGTCCATCCCCATTATTATGTCGAATTGCTCGAAGTCTTGGGCCGACACCTGTCTCGCCCTGTGCGAGAAGTCGTAGCCCCTCTTACGCCCGCATTGCCTCATGCGCGCGTCGGGCAGCTGCCCGACGTGCCATGCGCCTATCCCGGCTGAGTCTATCTTGATGTCGAGTCCCGCCTCTTCGGCTTTCTTCCGCATGACGCCGTCGGCTGCCGGGCTGCGGCATATGTTGCCGAGGCATACGAATAGTATTGACGATACGCTCATCTGTGCGTTTGTTTGTCTGAAGTCGATGGGGGCGTGTCAGTTGCCCCACGTGTCACGGTCGAGAGACCTGTATTGTATTGCTTCTGAAATGTGCAGAGCCGTGACGGTCTCGCTCTTGTCAAGGTCGGCTATGGTTCGCGCCACTTTCAGAATTCTGTCATAGGCCCTTGCTGACAGCCCCAGTTTGTCCATCGCCATCTTTAGCACCGTCTGGCCTTGCGCGTCAGGCTTGGCGTATGTGCTTAGCATTCGAGGGGTCATTTGAGCGTTGCAGTGGACGCCTTTGCTGCGCTTGAACCTCTCGCTCTGTATGGCCCGTGCGGCCACGACCCTCTTGCGGATCTCTGAGCTCGGCTCGCCACATGGAGCGTCGTTCAGCTTGCCGACTGGCACGGGGACTACCTCAATGTGGAGGTCTATGCGGTCCAACAGGGGGCCGGAGATGCGCCCGAGATATTTCTGCACTTGGCCGGAGCCGCAGGTGCACCTTCTGCTTGGCGAGTTGAAATATCCGCATGGGCACGGGTTCATCGAGGCCACCAGCATGAACGAGGCGGGATATTCAACTGAGAATTTTGAGCGCGATATGGTTATCCTCCTGTCTTCCAGAGGCTGACGCATCACCTCGAGGACGGAGCGTTTGAATTCTGGCAACTCGTCGAGGAACAGCACGCCGTTGTGGCTCAGGCTTATCTCGCCAGGTTGGGGGTATGTGCCTCCGCCCACCAGGGCTACGTCGCTTATAGTGTGGTGCGGGCTGCGGAACGGGCGTGTGGTCATGAGAGCCATCTCGCTCTTTATGTTGCCCGCCACGGAGTGTATTTTGGTGGTCTCCAGGGCCTCTTCGAGGGTTAGTGGCGGCAGGATGCTCGGCAGTCTTTTGGCCATCATGCTTTTGCCCGAGCCGGGTGAGCCTATCAGGAGTATGTTGTGCCCGCCGGCCGCCGCTATCTCAAGCGCGCGTTTGACGTTCTCTTGGCCTTTGACGTCGGCGAAGTCGAGCGTGTCGTCGGCATTCTGGCGGTTGAACTCCGCCTCGGTGTCTATGACGGTCTCGCTTATCACGCCCGCGTCTCCGCACAAGAACTCCACCACCTCTTTTAGTGTATCCGCCCCGTAGACCTTTAGCCCCTCTACCACGGCCGCCTCTTTGGCGTTGGCCCTTGGCACTATGAAGCCGTCGAAGCCTTCGGCCTTGGCTTTGAGAGCCATGGGCAGGACGCCCTTTATGGCTTTGAGCTGACCGTCGAGAGACAGTTCGCCCATCATTATGTATTTGCCGAGCCTTTCCGTCGCGCACTGGCCCGACGCCGCCAATATCCCGACGGCCAGGGGCAGGTCATACGCCGAGCCCTCTTTGCGGATGTCGGCGGGAGCCATGTTGATGACGATGCGCTGTTGCGGATATTTCCAGCCGTTCTCGCGGATGGCGCTGTCTATGCGCTGTTCGCTCTCTTTGACGGCGCTGTCCGGCAGCCCTACAAGGAAGAATTTGATGCCTGCCGATATGTTCACCTCCATGGTTACTGTGAAGGCGTCTATGCCGCTCACGGCGCTGCCGTAGGTCTTGACGAGCATTGCGTTCTGCTTTTATTTGCTTGTTATCTTTACAAATATACCTCTGTCCGCGTTCATAAGCAAGCGGTCGGGAGTGCGGCTGGTGGTCATCCCCCCAGTCTTGTTTTTATATGCCGCCCTCCACTATGCCTATCGAGAAGAGGGCGAAGTCATATCTGACGGGGTCTTGCGGACTCATCTCGGCCAGTGCGAAGGTCAGCTCCGCCGCGGCTTTCCAGTCGTTCTGCGCGCGGCTGAGCAAGCCGAGGCTGCGCGCCGTGCGCCCCGTGTGGACGTCGAGCGGTATTATGAGTTTTGATGGGCTTATGCTCCGCCATAGGCCGAAGTCGACTCCTCTCGCCGAGGGTCTGACCATCCACCTGGCGAACATGCACAGCCGTTTTGCCGCGGCTCCTTTGCCGGCGTCGGCTATGTGCTTGCGTGTGCGCTCCGCTATGTGGGGCAGCATGGCTTCTCTGAAGCGGATGATGCCTTCGCGGAGAGTCTCGCCTTCGCGTGGCGCAAAGATTTTTTCCATGCCTTGCTCCGAGTCCGCCGAATATATTTGGCGCAAGCCGCGTATCATGGATGGCAGGTCGTCTTTTTGGAATGTGCGATACACGAAGTCTGAGAGCCTCTCCACTTGGCTCTCTGTGGCCGACATCACGAAGTCGTAGGGGTCGGCTCCGAGCCTGTCGGCCATCTCGCCTGCGCTTTTCACTATGGCTTTTCTGTTGCCCCAGGCGATGGTTGACGCCAGGAGTCCCGTTATCTCGATGTCTTGCCTCCGCGTGTATCTGTGAGGGATCGAGATGGGGTCGGCCTCTATGAAGTCCGGCCGCTCATATTGGTCCACTTTCCTGTCCAGCAGCTCTTTGAGTGTGTCGTCCATCCCATTTGCGCTATTAAGGCGTCCCCCACAGCAGGGCCTCTCGCGCCGCCGCTGTGGGGGAGTCTGGTGTGATCTCCTTGTTTTTCAGTCATCGTGTCATTCTTCCGACACGAGGCCGTCTTTCATGACTATCATCCGGTCGCACCGCTCGGCCATGTGGGTGTCGTGCGTCACGATGGCTATCGTCTGCCCATATTCCTCCCTTAGCGAGAAGAATAGGCTTTGCAACTCATCAGCGTTGTGCGAGTCGAGGTTGCCCGACGGCTCGTCGGCGAACACCACCGCGGGCTTGTTTATCAGTGCGCGGGCTATGGCCGCCCTCTGTTTCTCCCCGCCGCTCATCTCGTTAGGCTTGTGTCCCGCCCTGTGGCTCAGGTTCAGGAAGTCGAGCAGACCCCTTGCGCCCGCCTCGGCCTCTCGCCGCGACGCGCCGCCTATCAGTGCGGGCATCATGACGTTCTCGAGGGCTGTGAACTCGGGCAGTAGCTGGTGGAACTGGAACACGAAGCCTATCTTCCTGTTCCTGAAGTGAGCCAGTGCTTTGCCGCTCAGGCTTGACACGTCCGTTCCGTCTATCGTCACGCGTCCGGACGTCGGCTTGTCCAGTGTGCCAAGTATCTGCAGCAGGGTGGTCTTCCCCGCCCCGCTGGCTCCCGTTATGGCCACTACCTCGCCTTTGCCGATGCTCAGGTTTATCCCTTTCAGAACCTCAAGCGTCCCGAAACTCTTCGTGACTTTGTCGGCTCCGACCATGACCTCGCCCGATGTGTTCTCTGTGCTTGCGCTCATTGCTTTGCCTCTTTGGCGGCCTTGCGCCTTAGTTCTGCTCTGGTGGAGTGGCCACTTTCATTTTGCCTTGGGCTATGACCTCGTCTCCCACCCTGACGGTTATGCCGATGAGCGACACGTCTCCGATTCGCGCCTCCATCTTTATGAGGGTCTTGACCTCCTCATGCACGCGCGGAAGCCTGAAAATCTCATATTTGTTTATCGAGCCGATGAGGCCTATCGGGACTTTTTGTCCGCGGCTTATGTAGTCGTAGCCTATGTGCAGCGCGCCGCTTTGCGCGGTGTGCTCTATCAGCGCGCCGTCCATCAGGTGGCCGTTCTCTACGAAGATGCTCGCGCCGTCTATCGTGAGGCCGGTCTCTGACTCGTTCTCGCTGAAGCTGTAGAGCTTGTCCACCATCACGATCGGCTCTCGCTGTGGTATGTAGCCGCAAATCTCCTCTTTGCCGTTCAGTAGCATTGCCTGTAGTGTTTTTTTTTGTGTTTTTTATAAGAGACAGCCACGCTGCGGGTTCGCTTCCCGCGGCGTGGCTCATCTCGTCTCTTCTTGTCTCATTGGACCGGCTGCGCCTCGCTCTTGTCGTGAAAGCGTGTGCGCGTCTACGTCTTGGAGCTTATGATGCTCACGAGCTTGCCGAACGTGTTGGCGCTCACCATCTCCTCCCTCGTAAGCTTAACGCCGAACAGGCGGTCGATCAAGACCGCCAAGTCCACTATGTCCAGGCTGTCCAGCCCGAGGTCGGATAGTATGACAGCATCAGGCTTTATGAGATCTATATCAATCTCAAACTCCTCGCTCAGCCTGATCCGCAGACGCTGCTCTATTTCGCCAATGTCCAAAACTTAATTTTTTTTGTGGTGTAAGTATGGCTTCATTCAATCTCACGACACTTGCCCTAAGTGTAAAGCCCGCCGTTGATTGAGATGACCTCGCCTGTAATGTAGCTTGCCTTGTTCGAGGCGAGGAACGCCACGAGGTCTGCCACCTCTTCCGGCTCGCCGAAACGGTTGGCGGGGATGGTCTTTTTCAGGCTCGCCTCGTCGAGATCCTTGGTCATGTCTGAGTGGATGAAGCCTGGAGCGACGGCGTTGACCGTCACGCCCTTGCGCGCCACCTCCTGCGCCAGTGCCTTCGTGGCGGCCATGAGCCCGCCCTTCGAAGCCGAGTAGTTGGTCTGACCCGGCAGGCCCTTCAGGCCGCTAAGTGACACCATGTTCACTATCCTGCCCCATTTCTTCACGAGCATGGGTTGGAGCAGCGGCTGGGTGACGTTATAGAAGCCGTCGAGGGTTATGCGGAGAACCTGGCTCCAATCCTCATACGGCATAAAAACCATAAGGTTGTCTCGGCGGATGCCAGCGTTGTTTACCACCACGGCGATATACTCGCCTGGGTGAGACGCCTGCCAGCCCTCCAGGGCTTTGGTGGCCTCTTCGCGGTTTGCGACGTCGAACGGCAAGAGTTCACCGTCCGAGCCGGCCTCGCGCACCTTGGCCAAGGTCTCTTCGGCCTCTGCCTGGCCTTTGCGGTAGTTTATTATTATGGTGTAACCCTCTTTTGCGAGAGCCACACTGACAGCTCGGCCGAGGCCGCGGCTGCCGCCTGTTACCAGTGCGTACATATGTTAAGAATCAGTCTGTTAGCTTGTTTTTACTGTAGTGGGTTAGTCTACGCGTCGGCTTTTGAGCCTGCAAACTTACTAAGTTTTCCGCTAATAACCTTATTTGGGGCGATCTGGCATTGCCGAGGCTCAGTCTAACAGGCCACCCGCCGGCGACACCGAGATTATGCTGTCCACCACGTAGACGCTCATCCCGCGCCAAGGCAGCGCGCCCTTGTACTCCTTATAGTGAAGCTCAAGAGCCTTGCCCGAGCAGCGCATGAGGGAGTCCGCCACCTCCTTCTTCTCGACTGAGAAAATAAAGTCGTTGGAGTAGACGCCCATGTTCTCGTCGTTGCGCCTCGCGCCCCTGAACCCCGACTGGATCAACTTGCCCTCGTAAGTCTTAAAAATGTAGCCCTTGTGCGTTATGTAGTTCAGCTCGCCGGCCTTCACCCCATCGCCGAACACCCAGTAATACTTGAAGCCGATGAAGCCGGCCAAAATGAGCAGTGCAACCACTGCCGCAATGCATCCTATCTTTTTCATTCTCTATTAGTTTGCTTTATTTCGCCGTGTCGTGCCGCCCTATGTTCAGGTATTCCATCAGCGCGGCGTAGTTGCGTTTCACCTCGTCGTCCTCCGCGGACGTCCTGTAGCTGCCGGTGAGAGACGCGGCGGCGTAGCCATGCCTTTCCAAGGACTCCACAGCCGGGTAGGGGTTCTCTTGCGCTATTTTCACGTAGGCCGTCACGCTCTCGTTGTCAGCCTCGGTCAGCAGGCTTACCACTTTCGCACCGCTCATCTCCACTATGCTTGTCAGCCTCCCCGCCTCGTAGTCTATCTGGCGCATGCTCACGCTTATCGTGGCGCCAGGGGCGTCGGCCCCGGTCAGGGTGGACATCAGGCGCAGGGTTCGTAGCCTGTCGGCCATGCCCAGCAGACTGCCCTCGTCGTCCACCACGGCCACCGTGTCGCTACCTTGCTCGGCGAAGAGGCGCAAAAGCGCCGCCGGGGTGTCCGATGCGCGCATCGGCTCGCACTCTTCCGCGGCCGAGCCGCATGTGTCACCCCCAAGGCTGTCGGCCTCCATCATGCCGATGTACCGGCCCGAGCCGTCTTTCACGGCCAAGCGCTCACGCCCGCTGCGCGACACGGTTTCGCGACCTGTGACGCTGTCGGTCGACGAGTCAAGGGGCTCCAAGTCGGACATCACCTTCTCTATGGTCAACATTCTTTTTATTCTTTTCTGAAGAATAACGTATATTTGCGGATTGCAAAAGGTTGCTTTTACCGCCTCGCAATTTACTCCATTATTGGCGTATGGGCAAATCGTTATATGCTTTTTTAACCCTGCGCGGCCAGATCCAATAGATAACAAAAGACAGATGACAAAGCTTAGCGTTAACATCAACAAGATAGCCACAATCCGTAATGCTCGCGGCGGAAACACGCCAGACGTGGTCAAGGCCGCGGTTGACATTGAGGGCTTCGGGGCCGACGGTATCACCGTGCACCCCAGGCCCGACGAGAGGCACATTAGATATGCCGACGTCTTGAGCCTCAAGCAGGTCTTGACAACGGAGTTCAACATCGAGGGCAACCCAGTTCCCAAGTTCATGGACCTCGTCCTCGGAGTCAAACCTACGCAGGTCACGCTCGTCCCCGACGCCCCCGACGCGCTCACCAGCAGTGCCGGATGGGACACCAAGAAGAACTTCGACGAGCTGTCGGACATTGTCTCGACCCTTAAGGACGCCGGTATCCGCACGTCCATATTCGTCGACCCGGACCCCGAGATGGTAGCTTATGCGGCCAAGACTGGCACCGACCGCGTCGAGCTCTACACCGAGCCATACGCCTCCGCCTTCACCTCCGACCCCGAAGCGGCAGTCGCTCCCTTCGTCAAGGCCGCCACAGAGGCCAAAAGGCTCGGACTGCAAGTCAATGCGGGTCACGACCTTAGCCTCGTCAACCTTGAGTTCTTCCTGAGGAAGATCCCCTTCGTCAAGGAGGTCTCTATCGGACATCAGCTCATCTGCGACGCTCTCTATCTCGGACTTCAAGAGACCGTGGCGCGCTACAAAATGATCGCTCAGGCCGCAAAGCCATAGTCCCCGCCCTCCACCGCCACTTTGCTGCAGGACGAGGACCTTCATTATGCCCCACCCCATGCTTTTCCGCAAGGCCTTTCTGATACTGCTGTCTCTCCTGACGACCTGCTCCGGCCTTAGGGCTGTTGAGCGGAAGACGTGTTCTGTGCTCTCGTCTGGCGAGTGGCGCAAAGTGTCCGTCACCGAGTCGGGTGTCTATTGTCTTACTAATGAGGATCTTGCGATAATGGGGTTTTCTGACCCGTCGTCAGTCCGCGTCTATGGGGCTGGCGGTCGGCAACTCAGCCTGGCTGCTGGAGCCGATTCGCGAGACGACCTTTATCTACTGCCCGCCGTCCATACAGGTCGTGGGGTGCTCTTCTACGCTGAGGGCCCTGTGGCGTGGGCTTCTGCCGGCGACTCTTTCGCCCCGCTTATCAACGCCTATTCGCGCAAAGCGTATTACTACGTCACCACCGGCTCGGCCGACGACACTCCCCGTCAGGCTGCCGCCCCTGAGCTGGAGGAGTCTTCCCCGTCCATCTCGTCTTACGACAACCGTTTCCTCTATGCCACCTGTAAGACCAACATAGGCGGAACAGGCAGGGCGTGGTTCTCTGACGTGCTCAAGTCCGGCTCCTCCTCCGTCCAAATACCGGTGTCGCTCCGTTGCTCGGCTGGCGCGGTTGTCAAGGTCAGCGGGACTTTGGCTGCGCAGGCGTCATCCGCCACGTCTTTCACCGTGACAGCCGACGGAGCCGAGGTGGCCTCGGCTTCCGTGCCGGCCCTTGCCAACAGTCTTGCCATCTATTCGCCTAAGACGTTCTCCGCGTCGTTCACGTCAGCCTCTTCATCGGTGTCAGACGTGCGCGTGTCTGCATCAATCAACTCGTCGGCCTCCACGGCCTATGTCGGCCACCTGGCCCTCGTGGCCGATGCCCCGCTTGCCATGGACGGCCCTGAGCTGCTTTTCCGCAGTCATGCTCAGCGCGAGGCCTCCGGCGGTGCCGCTCTTTTCTCCGTCTCGGGTGCGGAGTCTGACGTCCGCGTGTGGGATGTCACCACCCCGTGGAAGCCCGAGGAGTGTCATGTGACGTGGTCTGACAGCAAGGCCGTCGTGCCTGTTTTCGCGGGTGCCGTAGGAGAGTTCGTGGCCTTCTCCCCTTCCGGGGAGTTCCCTTCGCCTGACTATGAAGGCTCAGTCTCCCGCCACAATCTCCATTCGCATGCCTCAGTCAATTACTTGGTGGTTACTTCGGCGGACTTCAAGGAATACGCCGATCGCCTGTGCGCACTTCATTCCGATCGCCAAAGTTTGTCGACACGCGTCGTCATGGTAGATGACATATATGACGAGTTCTCTGCCGGACGAGCCGAGGCTCCTGCCATAAGAGACTATATTAAAATGCTCTACGATCGTGGCGGCGGAACGTCGGACGAACTTAAATACGTCCTCCTTCTCGGTGCCGGGTCTTATGATAATTATGACCGCTCCCTGCAGCAAAACGTAATCCCCACTTATCAGAGTGAGGCTTCCACAACCCTCATCAACAGCTATTGCACCGACGACTTTTTCGGCTGGCTTGAAGAAGGCGACGGGGTCTCGGACCTCAGTTCCACCGTCCGTGTCGGCATAGGGCGAGTCCCTTGCTCGACGACCGCTATGGCCGAGGCCTATGTGGCAAAAGCTGAGTCGTATGTGCTCACGCCTGTCCAGGGCGATTGGCGCTCGAAGGCCGTCTTCGTGGGCCAATCAGGCGACGGCAACGAGCACGTCTCTTTTGCTGAGAGACAGTCTTCCGCCTTTGAGGAGGAGAACCCTGACATGGACGTGAACCGAATCTACTCCGAGTCTTTCACGCGTGTCGTGTCGTCCACCGGGGCGTCTTATCCGCAGGCTGTAGCCAAGTCGCTCAGCCTTCTTCAGGGCGGGTGTTCGTTATACCACTTTACCGGCCATGGCGGGGCTAACTCCGTGGGCGAGGGCTACTTCAGTCGCGAGATAGCCTCGTCTCTCACCAATGGCGGCAAGGCTTGCCTGTTAGTCGCCGCCACTTGCCAGCTTGCCCCTTTCGACGCGGTGTCAGGCAACTGCTCCGAGGACGTCATTTTCAACCCTCAAGGAGGCGCCATTGCCGCTTTCGCTGCTACGCGCGAGACGTATGGTACACCCAACTATCTGATAACGCGCAATTTCGATAAGTATGTCTACTCAAAAGACGATGCTGGCGGACCAAACACTTTCGGCTATGCCGTCATGAAGGCCAAGCAAACTACAGCTCGGTCGGTCAACGCGTTAAAATACGTCTTGCTTGGCGATCCGGCTCTTGCCATCTCCGTGCCTGTGGATCTCTACGTCTCGCTCGATTCTGTCAACGGCGTTGCTCCCTCCGAGATGACGCTGCCCGTTAAAGCTCTTGAGTATAGTACTGTTAAGTGCTCCGTCCGGCGCAACGACGGCTCGGTTGACGACACGTTCTCGGGCAGTGCCGTCCTGTCGATTTATGACAAGCGCGTCACCCGGCAGACCTCAGGCGAGGCGAGCGGAACACCATTTTCTTACGAGGAGCGCGGCGCTCGTATATTCTCGGGCCAGGTCGAGGTCGTCAATGGCCTTCTCGAGTCCTCTTTCATACTTTCCAAAGAGTTTGATCTCTCTGTCGGTTATGGCAGGCTCTCTGCCTACGCCTCGGCTACTGATGGACGTGACGCCATGGGCTCGTCCGATGAGGTTCTTATAGGTGGGTTCGCCGATGGCGCCATTTCCGACGAGGAAGGACCCGATATCGTGGCTTGGATTGATTATAAGCGCGATGATAATGGTGACATCCTCAGCTCCACTCCTTACCTCTATGCGATCATATCAGATGAGCAGGGCGTCAACCTCTCAGGCCAAGGCGTGGGGCATGACATTTCGCTTGTCATAAACTCCGACAGGACCTCTGCCGTCCCTCTCAACGACTACTTCGCCTACGACATGGGAAGCCACACATCCGGAATGCTCTCCTACCCTCTCACCTCCGCGCCGGAGTCTTACACAAGCCTGACCATCAAGGCTTGGGACAATCTCAACAACTCGTCCTCCGTCACCATCGGGGCCGACTTCTCTCCGTCCGGCTCGCTTATAGTCGACGCGAAAGCGGTATATTCACAGGGATGCGTCAGCGTGTCGTTCTCGTCAGCCGCCCCTGCAGGCGTGGTAAGGGTCTCGACCTCGGTCTACACCCTCCCCGGCGTCCTTGTCGGGCGCTCTGACGAAGACGGCCTTTTGCGGAACGGGAGCGGCAAGACGCTTACGCATGTGGCCGTCGGCCCTCTTGCCGAAGGCGTCTACATCGTGAGGTGCGAGGCCTCGGCCGCAGGCAAATATTCCTCTTTTACAAAAAAAATAATCGTCAAAGCACAATAACCACGCAAACTTGACGTTCTACAAGATAGACGCCATCTGCAGAATCATTCTACTAACACATGAAGTCCTTCATAACTGTCGCATTCGCCACACTGGCACTCTCGAATCCCCTCTCCGTCTTTGCTCAGAACGGAGATGATGACGATGCGTCTACAACCATTCCCCGCGAGTACAACCCCATCCCCTCAAGCGTCCAGATGCTCAACATCGCGCCCGAAGCCCGCGGGACATCGATGGGCGACGCTGGCGTTGCATCAACGCCTGACATCAACTCGCAATACTGGAACCCCGCCAAGTATATCCGCATGGAAAGCAAGGCGGGAGCGTCTCTCTCTGTCACCCCATGGCTCCGTAACATCATTTCAGACATCAACTTGTTCAGCCTCATGGGCTATTACAAGCTCAACGAGCGTAACTGCGTGAGCATGGGCGTGCGCTATTTCTCGCTCGGCGACCTTGTCTTCTACAATGAAAACGCTGAGGAGGAGGGCTCTTACAAGCCCAACGAGTTTGCCATCGACGCGGCCTACTCGCTCGCTCTGTCAAAGACATTTTCCGGAGCAATAGCTTTAAGATACATTCATTCCGACCTCGGTTTCCAGTTCAACGATGACGGTTACTCAAAGGGCAACGCCTTTGCGGCCGACATAGCGTTCTATTTCAAGAAACCACTCAAGGTGGGTGCCAACAAGGCCGACCTGATGGCCGGTGTCAACTTCTCGAACATCGGTACCAAGATAACCTACGATGACGGGGTCACCAATGAGTACCTGCCAGCCAACATGCGACTCGGCGTCGGCTTCTGGTACGAGATTGACAAGTATAACAAGATCGGAGCCACCGTCGACTTCAACAAGCTCCTCGTCCCCACCCCAAATTACAGGGACAACGCCGACTACGAGTCCCGACTCAAGTATTACGACCAGTCGGTCATAACCTCCATCTTCAAGAGCTTTAGCGACGCCCCGCGCGGCGGCAAGGAGGAACTTGAGGAGATTGACATCTGCGGCGGCATAGAGTACACATATAATAATATGTTCTCCGCGCGCTTCGGATATCACAACAACCCCGACAACAAGGGCGGGCTCAAATATTGTTCAGCTGGTCTGGGCGTCACGTATCAGATGATTGACGTTGCGGCAAGCTACATTTTCGCGGTAGGCGACAAGACGACCAACGCGGCTCTCGCCAACACAATCCGTATAACACTCGGCTTCGACATCGCCAAGGTGCTCAAGTAGCCCAGCCGTATGTCACGCGCCAGACATAATATAATTTTTACACAAGTATGAAAATCCGTGTCGGCTTCGGCTTCGACGTCCATCGGCTCGAGGATGGGTTGCCTATGACAATTGGCGGGGTCAAAGTGCCGTTCGAGCGCGGCTGGGTGGCCCACTCCGACGGCGACGTCCTTATCCACGCTATATGCGACGCGCTGCTTGGCGCGGCCAATATGCGCGATATCGGCTTCCACTTTCCCGACAACAGTGACGAGTTCAAGGGGATTGACAGCAAGCGGCTCCTCGCCCGCACTGTTGACATCATAGCCTCGAAAGGCTATTCGGTCGGCAATGTCGACTGCACCATAGCCCTGCAGAAGCCTAAGCTCATGCCCCTGATACCACTTATGGAGCAGACTCTCGCACAGGTAATGGGCGTTGACGACGACTGCGTCTCCGTCAAGGCGTCTACTACCGAGAAGCTTGGCTTCGAAGGAAAAGGCGAGGGCGGGACGGCCTACGCAGTAGCTTTGATTCAAAAAGATTGATGCTGCGGTAACAGTTTTTGCCGTTTTTGCGTAGATACGTGCGAATGAATTTTTACCTTTGTGCTCTCGAAGGCCTGCTTCCTTTCGCGGGCTGAGCTAAACTCCGAAATATGAAGTTGTCAACTATGATACATCAAGTCAATAAGTTCGCTCTCTGCTCGGCGGTTATCGCTGTGTCGATGACGCTCCTGACGTCCTGCTTCGGCGGAAAGTCGGGTGGGCGTTCTGGCGATCGTTCGACTGCCACCGGGTGGCTCTATAACGACCCTACCTATGGTGGTTATGAGTACACCTCCGGCTATGAGCAGGAGACTGGACCTGGCCTCGTTTTCATTGAGGGCGGCACGTTTATCATGGGTCGAGTTGAGCAGGACGTCATGTTCAGCAACAACGCCACTCCCCGCCGCGCAACAGTCACCTCGTTCTACATGGACCAGTATGAAGTCAGCAATGCGAACTACCGTGAGTGGCTCTACTGGATCAACAAGGTCTTCCGCGAGAACAGGTTCGTCTACCAAGACGCTCTGCCTGACACCTTAGTATGGCGTCGCCCTCTCGCTTACAACGAGCCTTACGTTGAGAACTACTTCCGACACCCGGCCTACGCCGACTACCCTGTTGTCGGTGTGAATTGGGAGCAGGCTAACAAATATTGCTCATGGCGTACCGACCGCGTAAACGAGAACATCCTCTACCAGAAGGGTATTATCGAGCTCACGGTCAACGACCAGAATGAGCGCGACAACTTCAACACCGAGGCTTATCTCTGTGGTCAGGTTGAAGTGACCGACGGCGAAAAGCCTATGGAGGATCTCGGCAACGAGGGTCAGACGCGACGCGTCCGCCGCGACGATGGCATCCTCCTGCCTAAGTATGAGCTCCCTACCGAGGCGCAGTGGGAGTTCGCGGCTCTCGGCCTTATCGGCAACACTAACGACGAGCGCATGACCGATCGCCGTATCTATCCTTGGAATTCCCACGTCGTCCGTAACCCTGAGGATGCCGATCGCGGTCGCATGATGGCCAACTTCGTGCGTGGCAATGGCGACTACATGGGTACCGCAGGTAACCTTAACGATAAGGGTGATGTCACCGTCCCCGTCGATTCGTATTGGCCAAACGACTACGGCCTCTATTGCATGGCGGGCAACGTCAACGAGTGGGTACGCGACGTCTATCGTCCTCTTACCTTTGATGACGCTGACGAACTCAACCCGTTCCGCGGTAATGAGTTTAAGCACCTTGTCGTTGATGAGACTGGCGTGCCTGTAGAGAAAGACTCCATCGGCCACCTGCGTGAGGAGTATGACAAGGCCGATAACATTGTCAACCGCTGGAACTACCGCGACGCATACGCTATCAACTACCTTGATGGCGACAGCCACACCAACTCCGTGCTCGGCGGCGACTGGTCAACCTCCAATGCTGGCACCGACGACATGTACGGCGGTATCCCCCAGGCTGTCGAAGGTGGTGGCGATGAGTTTCGCTCACAAGACGCTACCAAGAACCTTGGCAACCTCATTACTGACCGTATGCGTGTCTACAAGGGTGGTGGATGGCGCGACCGAGCATATTGGCTCAGCCCTGGCACTCGCCGTTGGCTCGACCAGAAGGAGAGCCGTGACGATATCGGCTTCCGTTGCGCAATGGTTCGCGTAGGCTCGCCTGAGTCTAACGGACGTAGCCAAGAGAAATAGAATTTTCTTCAGTCATATAATGGGCCATCGTGTGCTTCTGGCATACGGTGGCTTTTTTCTCATGGAATGTTGACTTCTGAAGTCTTGGCTGTATATGTTTATATGTCATGAAAAATTGGGCAGATAAACTCAACTGTCTTTGAATGGCCACCGCATCGTATCTCATCCGTCTAAGTTTTAGCCTTTTGACTTTTAACTTTGCGCCCTATTCACTAACTTTGCGCCCGAAAAATGACTCCTAATGCTCTCGAGTGGCGACTATAAACTCCCGCCACCAGACGATAGACAGCAAGTTTCGAAACTTATAAATAATAATTAATCAAAATGAAGCAAGGTATCCATCCGGAGAACTACAGGCCTGTAGCCTTCACGGACATGTCCAACAACGAGACTTTCATCGTCCGTTCAGCTGCTACCACCAAGGACACCATCGAGATTGATGGTGAGACCTATCCTCAGGTCAAGCTCGAGATCTCAAGCAGCTCTCACCCTTTCTACACTGGTAAGATGAAGCTCGTCGACACCGCCGGCCGTGTTGATAAGTTCATGAACCGTTACTCTAAGCACTTCGAGAACAGGAAGAAGTAAATCTTCTCGCCCTTTAGTCTCGACAGTGGGGCGACGCTCCTAATAAAGTGTTCGCTTTGCGTCTCATATTAATGCTGACGGTGCACCTTTGCGCTTCGAGCGTGAGGAACCGTCTCCACAAGGCGCATTACACATAGAGATGGACAACCCGCCCTGCAATATCCGCAGGGCGGGTTGTTCCTTTTCTCTTAAAATGCTGTCAGCTAATTTCAACCACTTCCCACTTTCTTTTCTGTGGCTTCGGGGTTAGTCCACTTACGCCTTAGCTTCATTACATTAACCTCATGCATATCCTATGATTGACTCACACTCTTTCCAAAGCCGCCGTGTGGCTTTCCACACACTCGGTTGCAAGCTTAATTTCAGCGAGTCGAGCGACATGGCCCGCCGTCTTGCGCAGGTAGGCTTTGAGCGTGTGGGCTTCGACGATGTGGCTGATGTATATGTCATAAACACTTGCACTGTTACTGAGGAGGCCAACAAGAAGTGCCGTCAGATGATAGGCCGCTGCATCCGCCTCAACGCCGACGCCCTTGTCGTCGTGACCGGTTGTTTCGCCCAGCTCCAGGCTGATAAGATACTCCAGATGCCTGGGGTGGGGCTTGTCCTTGGCGGTAACCAGAAAGACAGGATCGTTGAGCAGATTCAAATAGGACTCGAAAAGAGGGGCGAGAGGCGAATAGTCTCAAGCGAGATATTGAAAGACAGACACTTCGTCGGAAGTTATTCAAGCGGCGACCGCACAAGGTCTTTTCTTAAGATTCAAGACGGGTGCGACTACTTTTGCTCCTATTGCACAATCCCTATGGCGCGCGGGCTGAGCAGGAGCGGGACTGTGGCCGAGACTGTCGACATGGCCCGCCGAGCTGCCGCCGACGGGGCGCGTGAGATTGTCCTAACGGGTGTCAACATTGGAGACTTCGGCAGGCATCAGGGCGAGACGTTTCTTCAACTCATTGAGGCCCTTGAAAATGTCGAGGGCGTCTCCCGTTACAGGATCTCGAGCATTGAGCCAAACCTGCTCACTGATGAAGTCATTAGACATTGCTCCACGCCAGGCAGCAAGTTCATGCCACATTTCCACATACCCCTCCAGTCCGGTTCCGACTCCATGCTCAGGCTCATGCGCCGCAGATACGACACCGCGCTTTACGCCGACAAGGTGTCAATGGTCAAGTCGCTTATGCCTGACTGCTTCATAGGCGTAGACGTCATTGTGGGAGTCAATGGCGAGACCGAGGAGATGTTCGAAGAAACGCGAGCCTTTTTGGAGAGTGTTGACGTCACTCAGCTTCACGTCTTCACCTATTCCGAGCGCCCCGGCACCCGTGCGCTTGACATCAAGCCGGTCGTCCCTGTGCCCGAGCGGCACAGGCGCAACGCAGTTCTCCACGAACTGTCAGAGGCGAAGCGTATCGCCTTTTACAAGGCCCATGAGTCGGCCGAAGCTAAAGTCCTTGTGGAGTCCACGGTCCGAGACGGCTTCCATGTGGGTTTCACTGAGAACTACGTCAGGGTCGAAGTCCCCGCCACGCCAGCCGAAGTCAACACTATTGTGCCCGTCCGCCTTGGTCGACTGTCAACTGACGGCCTTACGCTCTCATCCACCCGCATATAGGCCATTTTATGCATAATGACGCCTTGTATATTCATAAATTCTATCTAACTTTGTGTGCGGTTTATGACCGTGTTGTTAAAATATTAAACTAAAGAGAGATGAAGATCCAAAAGTTCGGTGGCACGTCAGTTGGCTCGGCGGCCCGCATGAAGGACGTTGCAAAGCTCGTCCTCGACGGCGAAGTCAAAATTGTTGTCCTCTCGGCTATGTCTGGCACCACAAACAGCCTTGTCGAGATTTCGAACTATCTATATAAGAAAAACGCCGATGGCGCCAACGAGGTCATCAGCAAACTTGAGGCAAAGTATACTCAGCATATAGACGAGCTTTACTCTACGCAGGAGTATAAGGACCGGGGCATGGAGCTCATCCGTGAGCGATTCAACTATATCAAGTCGTTCACGAATAATGTCTTCACCGTTTTCCACGAGAAGGAGATCCTCTCTCAGGGCGAGCTCATCTCGACGGGCATGTTCAACCTCTACCTTCTCGAGTGCGGGGTCAAGAGCTGCCTCCTTCCCGCGCTTGACTACATGCGCATAGACAAGAACAATGAGCCGGACACGGCCTACATACGTGAGAACCTGCGCGCGCTCCTTGAGAAGAACTCTGGCTACGAGATCTACATCACACAGGGTTACATATGTCGCAACTCTTTCGGCGAGGTTGACAACCTCCAGAGGGGTGGCTCAGACTACACGGCATCGCTTATCGGCGCAGCCCTCCTTGCAGACGAGATCCAGATCTGGACTGACATTGACGGCATGCACAACAACGACCCGCGCTTCGTCGAAGGCACCAAGCCAGTCTCCGAGCTTTCGTTTGACGAGGCCGCGGAACTCGCTTATTTCGGCGCTAAGATTCTCCACCCGACGTGCGTACTGCCCGCCAAGGTGAATAATATCCCTGTCCGCCTCCTTAACACCATGGACCCCAAGGCGCCCGGCACCCTCATCAGTGGCCATCAGTGCACCAACCGCGTAGCCGCCATTGCGGCAAAGGACAATATAACGGCCTTGCGTATCAAGAGCAGCCGTATGCTCCTCGCCTATGGCTTCATGCGCAAGGTGTTCGAGATTTTCGAGAGCTACAAGACTCCCATCGACATGATTACCACGAGCGAGGTCGGAGTCTCTGTCACCATCGACAATGACCGTCATCTCTATGACATTATTGACGATCTCAAGAAATACGGTACCGTTGAGGTTGACAAGGATCAGTGCATCATCTGTATCGCCGGCGACTTCGCTGCCGACAAGAAGGGCTACGCTGGCAAGATTTTCGACGCTCTCGCCGATGTGCCTGTCCGTATGATTTCCTATGGCGGGTCAAGCCACAACGTCTCAGTCCTTATAAATGCGAGCGACAAGGTTACCGCCCTCCGCGGTCTCTCTGCGCACCTCTTTAACTAAAAAGGGCTGACACCGACGTAAAGGACGATATGTCAGGCGGCAACTCCTCGTCTTGCGCGAGGGCTTGCCGCCTTGTTTTTTCACAATGCGGCTTGCCTTGCGGTTCTTTACTTCAATTCGGCTCGGTCTTATCTCCCAAAAAACAACATCCACACATGAATTTCCCTATCGACAAGTTTGCGCATACGCAGACACCTTTTTATTTCTATGACATCGAGCTGCTTCGCCAGACCCTCGGCGAGGTCAGCCATATGGCGGAACATTATGACTTTGCCGTGCACTTTGCCGTCAAGGCCAACGCCAACCCCCGAATTCTTGATGAGGTCCGCTCTTACGGTCTCGGAATTGACTGCGTAAGCGGCAACGAGGTCCGCGCCGCGCTCGAGCATGGCTTCGACCCAAAGAAGATTGTCTACGCCGGTGTGGGAAAGGCTGATTGGGAAATTAACCTGGCTCTTGATGCCGACATTGAGTGTTTCAATGTCGAGAGCATCCCCGAGATGGAGGTGATCAATGAGCTTGCGATGGCTAAGGGCAAAGTGGCTGACATTGCGTTGCGTATCAACCCCAACGTCGACGCGCATACGCACCAATACATAACCACCGGGCTCGAGGAGAATAAGTTCGGAATCGGGCTTTGGGAGGTCGAGGCCGCCGCGGCCAAGGCGCGCGAGCTTAGCAACATAAACCTTGTAGGCGTCCATTTTCATATCGGGTCGCAGATAACGGACATGGGGGCCTTCCAGGCTCTCTGCACTCGCATCAATGGGCTTTTGCGCTGGTTCGAGGAGCAAAAGTATCTTATTTCGGTGGTCAACGTGGGCGGCGGTCTCGGAATTGACTATGAGCATCCCGACGAGGTGCCGATGCCTGATTTCAAGGCTTATTTTGAGACCTTTGCCAAGCACTTGGAGCTGCGTGATGGGCAGAAGGTGCATTTCGAGCTTGGCCGAAGCCTCGTGGCGCAGTGCGGTTCGCTCATCACGCGCGTGTTATATGTCAAGAAAGGGCAAAAGAAGCAGTTCGCCATCGTCGACGCGGGCATGAACGATCTTATTCGTCCGGCCTTGTACCATGCGTATCACAAGATTGAGAACATCTCAAGCTCGGCTCCTGTAGAGAAATATGACGTCGTCGGCCCGGTGTGCGAGTCGTCGGACTGCTTTGGCAAGGAGGTCGTCCTGGCCGGGGCTAAGCGAGGTGATCTCATAGCGATAAGGTCAGCCGGAGCCTATGGCGAGGTGATGAGCTCTCGTTATAACCTTCGTCCGTTTGCCGAGAGCCGCTTCTCAGAGTAGGCTACCTCGTAGGGCGGGGTGGGGGAGTCCCGTCCCGCCTTGCTACGTGTAAATAAATACGCCCCCCTCTGTCCGGGTTGCAGCCCGATGGAGGGTGGGCGTTGTCTTTTGTCATTATGCGCGGCCGCGCTTCGGTCTTCTTATTTCATAGCCTGTCGAGCATAGCCTGGCTTACGCATATTGTGACCTCGACGCGCCTGTTCCTCTCGCGACCTTCAATAAGGTGGTTATCGGCCAACGGGTAGTCATACGAGAAGCCGCGCGGGCGTATCCTCGCGCTGTCCACGCCCAAGCGGATCAGCAGGTTGCCTATGGCCATCGCCCTGCGGAACGAGATCGTCATGTTCTCGTCATACGGGCCGACGTTGTCGGTGTGCCCGTCTACAAATATGTCGGCGTAAGCCCATGCGTCGTTAAGGTGCGATCTGAGTTCACGTATGGCGGCTTGGGACGTGTTGTTATAGCCGGTCACGTTTGGCTCGGCGGGCATTCCTCCGCCGCTCAGTGTCATTTTTATAGCCAGAAGGCCGTTAGCGTCCCTCACTGTCGCTATTTGTGCGTTGTTGATCGCCTTGAGGCTGTCGGCCTTTGTGCGCACCACGCGGTCTAACAGTCTCACCGTGCGGTTGTCGAGCGAAAGGTTTTGCTTCTGGCCTACGGCGGGCGTCTCGCCGTAGTTCGCCCAGTCGGTTCGTTGGGCCTGGCTGTGAATGGCGCATGCGAGGATTGCCGAGGCTGTTATTATGGTGTTTTTTATGAAGTTCATATTTTCAAGGCTGGTTTGGGTTGCCACTTTTCAGCAAAAATAGCATCGGGCGGCCCATTTGCCAAGGCAATGTCGACAGTAACTTTTCGTATTACAAAACAAGCCCGCCCATAATGACGTGGGCGGGCTCTCCTGCCGGTCGGCTCCGGCGGGCTGTGTGATGTCAGGTTACTTTGCCTGAGCCTCGGCTGAGTTGATCATCTCCTGGCTTGCAGTGATGTAGACCTCCACGCGGCGGTTCTGCTTGCGGCCCTCGGCGGTGCCGTTGTCAGCCACGGGGTACTCTGAGGCGAGTCCGCGGGTGGTTATGTTAGCCTTGGCTACGCCGTTGGAAACGAGGTAGTCGGCAACGGCCTGTGCGCGTTGGAGCGAGAGTTTCTCGTTGATGGCGGTTGAGCCGGTGTTGTCGGTGTGGCCCTCGATGGTGATGTCGGCGTCTGAGACGTCCTCGCCCGAGGTGAGGGTCTTGGCGAACTTAGCGAGGGCCTCCTTTGCTGAGGCAGAGAGGTTGCTCTTGCCAGTGGCGAACTTGATGCCCTCCTCGCCGAAGGTGACTTGGATAGCCTTGAGGCCGTTCTGGTCGGTGACTTCCTGGACCTTGGCCTCCTCGAGGGCTGCGAGCTCCTTCTTTTTCTTGTCCATCTTCTTGCCGATGATGATGCCGGCCGTGGTGCCTACTGCCGCGCCTGCAGCTGCGCCGATCAGTGCGCCCTTCTTACGGTTGTTCTTGGCTACGAGTGCGCCCACGCCCGCGCCTACGGCTGCGCCTGCGCCTCCACCAATGAGGCCACCCTTGGTCGCGCTGCTCGCGTTGCAACCTGTCAAGACGATGGCTACGCAGAGGCCAGCCATCACGAAGAGATTTTTCAGTTTCATTGCGTTGTATGAATTTAGTAATTAATCCTTCTTTGACTTTTCAAAATCTGTGCTGATATACGTAATCATCATCACTTGTGTTCCATAAAAAGTGTTGACGTTTTTCTGTTATATATTATACTATCTTAATGTGGAGATAATATAGACTTTCCGCCACCGCTGCTGATGCGTCATGCAAAAACGGCACCAGGCTTCCCCACGAAACCTGGTGCCGTTTCTTGTAAATGATGTCTTTTTGTGCTTGGCGCAGGGCTATGCCATTGGGACCCATTTGGGGTTGCGGCATGACAAAGAGTCCTGCCAAACGGCGTATATGTCATGCGCGCCCTGACGTGCGTTGCCCTCGGTCATGACGAGCCGGCTGCGCTTTGCGATGATTATGCTCACGGGCTGCTCAGTCTCGGCGGTCGAGATGGCGAAGTCTATGCCCAAGTCCTCTATCTTGGCCAGGTCTACACGGCTCGACGCATTGTCTACAATCACGCTGCATCTGCGCTTGTGCGCCGCGTCGCACAACGCCTTTATGGCCGACTCGCCATAGCTGGCCGAGCATAGCACGCTTGAGATGCACGTGTCCTCTTTAAGCACGTCGCTGACGGCCGTTGCCGCGTCTTGGCCGTTAGCCACGACTGCCGTGGCTGCTATGCGAAGTTCGTCGCATATGGCCGTCCAAAACTCCACCTCGTCATTCTCGCCGACCACGAGGATCTCGCCGCACATGGGCACTGCCGATGAGATGATGGATCTTGTCAACTCCCTGTGGCTTAGGCCGAGGCAAAGGCCTTCGTAGCCGGTCAGGTAAAAATGTTCCATGAGGTTCTTGTCTGCCGAGAGGTTGCTCAATACGCTTGCCGCATTCGCTGCGGCTGATGCCTCGGGCGTGCGCCTTAGCTGGTCGAACAAAGTAGCTTTCATGGTTCTGTGGGGATTATGTGTTCAGTGTGTTTCTTTGCGATTTCGGTTCGTGAGTGGGTTTAGGAGCCTCCTTTCCTCCTCTCACATTACTAAGACAACTGACGGCACCGAAACACGTAGGCCATACGCAAAAAAAAATTACTTAATTTTGCCCAAGTCCGTTTCGCTGACGAACTGATATTACATTTTACTCATAGATGGAAGTCGCTGTAATAAAATATAACGCCGGCAATATTCGTTCGGTTATGAACGCCCTTGATCGCCTCGGGGTCTCCGCCCACCTTACTGACGACCCTGCCGCGATACGCTCGGCGGATAAGGTCATATTCCCTGGTCAAGGTGAGGCTTCGACCACTATGGCGCATTTGCGTCAGTCGGGTCTCGACAATGTCATACTATCGCTCCGCCAGCCTGTCTTGGGCATCTGCGTCGGAATGCAGCTTCTCTGCAGACACTCTGAGGAGGGTGACGTCGATTGCCTCGGAGTCTTTGACGTGCCTGTGCTCCGCTTTCCCATTCCCGAGCCTAATACCTTGAACCTTAAGGTTCCACAACTCGGATGGAACGAGATTTATGACGTGAAGGCGCCACTCTTTTCCGAGGCTCAGGAGAACGCCTACGTCTATTGCATCCACAGCTATTATGCTCCCGTGTGCAAATACACGGTAGCCACGAGCCGACATACAGTCGAATACAGTAATGCGCTGCGTAGGGATAACTTCTTCGCAACGCAGTTCCACCCGGAAAAGAGTGGTTCTGTCGGCGAGGACGTCTTACGCAACTTCCTGTCAATCTGAGGCGACGACCCCGCTCAATGTCGCTGACTTGTAAACGATAATCCCCGCCAGGGCGCGAGCCTTGGCGGGGATCTTTTTTTAGTGCGTTTCTCCCTATCCGAGCAGGGAGAACGTGATTGTCAGGCCCGCCATGACGACGGATACCATGCTCATGAGCTTTATGAGGATGTTAAGCGAAGGGCCTGACGTGTCCTTGAACGGGTCTCCGACAGTGTCTCCCACCACGGCCGATTTGTGGCATTCGGAGCCTTTGCCGCCATGGTTGCCCTTCTCGATGAACTTTTTAGCGTTGTCCCACGCTCCTCCCGCGTTGTTGAGCATCACGGCGAGCGTGAAGCCGGCTGTGAGGCCGCCGCCCAGAAGACCTATTACGCCAGGGACTCCGAAGAGCAGACCTACGCAGACCGGGACGACAATGGCCAGGATGGATGGCAGGATCATCTCATGTTGAGCGCCTTTTGTGGAGATCTCCACGCAGCGAGCGTAGTCCGGCGTGCCTTTCCCATCCATGATGCCCGGAATCTCACGGAACTGGCGCCTGACCTCATCCACCATCTTTGAGGCGGCGCGGCCAACAGCCTTCATACTCATGGCGCAGAAGAGGAACGCCATCATTGCGCCAATGAAGAGGCCGCCGAGGAGGAGCGGGTTGAACATTGAGAGGTCGAACGCCGTGACGAAGTCCTTTATCGTGGCTTCGCTCAGGGCTATAGCCCCGTCGGGCACCTGCGCGGCCTTGGACGTGTAGAATATCGTGTCGCCAATCTGCTTCAGGCCGTCGCCATCGTTCGCTATGCGTACCATCCACATTTTGATCTCCTCAATGTAGGCGGCCAGCAGCGCCATGGCGGTCAATGCGGCTGAGCCTATGGCGAAGCCTTTGCCAGTGGCTGCTGTCGTGTTGCCGAGTCCGTCCAGGGCGTCGGTGCGTTCGCGCACTTCGGAGGGCAGTCCGCTCATCTCGGCGTTGCCGCCAGCGTTGTCGGCAATGGGGCCGAACGCGTCAGTGGCCAAAGTGACGCCGAGGGTGGAGAGCATGCCCACCGCCGCGAAGCCTATGCCATACACGCCCATGGCGTAGTTGCTGAACCCTCCGGCAAAGCCGAAGGCGGCAATGATGGCCGCCGCCACGGTGACGACTGGCAACCAAGTGGACTGCATGCCGACCGCTATGCCCTCTATGATGGTCGTGGCGGCGCCCTGCTGAGTCTGCGCCGCGATGCCTTTGGTGGGCTTGTATTCGTCAGAAGTGAAATACTCAGTGCCTTGGCCTATGATGACGCCCGCCGCCAGACCGGCTATCACGGAGCCGAAGATGCCCCATGACAGCATCCCGAGCGCAGCCATGACGGCCACGGCCGCCAAAATAAGAGCCGACGCCCCGCCCGTGCCGAGCAGCAAGGCGTTAAGTAGGTTCTTCTGGCTCGCGCCCTCCCTGGTCCGTACGGCGAATACGCCTATGATAGAGAGTATTGTGCCTATGGCCGCCACAACCATCGGGGCCACTATCAAGCTCCACTGCTCAGCGTCGGATATGGCCGGGATGGCCGCTCCAAGTGCGGCGGTCGACAATATCGAGCCGCAATAGCTTTCATACAGGTCGGCGCCCATGCCGGCCACGTCGCCAACGTTATCGCCGACGTTGTCGGCTATGGTGGCCGGGTTTCTCGGGTCGTCCTCGGGGATGCCGGCCTCTACTTTGCCTACGAGGTCGGCGCCCACGTCCGCCGCCTTGGTGTATATGCCGCCGCCAACTCGCGCGAAGAGCGCCTGGGTGGACGCACCCATGCCGAACGTCAGCATGGTGGCGGTGATCTCAACCATCTTGGAGTGGTCGTCTGTGCCCGGGTGGACAAACGTAAGGCCGCAGAAGTCAAGGCCGTTCCGCATATTCTCGGGTGTGAAGACCAGGTCGTTCAGTATGTAGAACCATGCGGCGATGTCAAGCAGGCCGAAGCCCACCACCACGAGACCCATGACCGCGCCCGAGCGGAAGGCCACGCGGAGACCCTTGTTGAGGCTCTCCCTCGCACCGTTTGCCGTGCGGGCCGACGCGTTGGTGGCTGTCTTCATGCCCAAATAGCCGCACAGGCCGCTGAAGAAGCCGCCCGAGAGGAACGCTACGGGGACGAACGGGTTCTGAACTCCCATGTAGGCCAAGGCCGCCAGGAGAAGGGCCAAGACTATGAAGACCTTGATTACTACGCTGTATTGGCGGCGCAAATAGGCCATAGCACCCTCGCGTACGTAACCGGCAATTTCCGCCATGCGGGGCGTGCCCTCGCTGTTTTTCATCATCCCGCGGTAGAAGAGCCATGCGAAGAACAACGCTATGGCCGAGCTAAGCGGGATTAGCCAAAATATGCTCATACTTGTTTGTTTATGTGGGTTTTGCGTTTCGTGGCTCGAGATTTCGCGCCATCTCTGAATTTGTGTTTCCCTGTTTTAAACTTGGTTTTATGCATTGGCTGCCAATCGGGAATGCCAATTGATTGTGGGAGCTTGTTTTGGGTGCGCCAAGGCTCCATGTTGGAATGCCCTCTTTTGTAAAGATATGCAAATGAACGTTATTTAACAAGCCTTTATGCTTCAAATTCATAATTTAGCACTGCTATTGGTGCATAGCGAAGCGCCTGTCAGTTTGGCCGTTGGCCACTCTCTTGGGTGTTGCCGCTTTGCTTAAAAGGGAACCGGGTGAGAATCCCGGACTGTCCCGCAGCTGTGTGCCGATTGGTCGCCTCCTGCCCCTGTGTCTGATTCGGGTGCGGGCGCGGCCGCTGTCCCGGGCATTATGCCATTGCCCCTTTCCTCCGTCTCGCGGTGGGGGGTGAGAAGGCGTCTCGGGGTCGGATATCGGCGAGCCAGAAGACCTGCCAATGCGTTTTCTTGTCCTCGAGCCTGCCTTTTTTGAGGGGGAGCTTATAGCCCCCTCAGTGAGCAAGATCGGAGAATGAGCCGTGCGTCTTTTGCCCCGCGGATTGGGCGGCATGGCTGTGATGTGCCTCCTCGTGGTCGGAGTGCGGCTTTGGTGCCGCGTCGGCTCGTGGCGGCTGCTCCCTTTATTTTGCTTGTTGCAAGGCACCCTCACAGCATTAATATGTGGGCGCGCGGACAGTCTTTTGTAGCTGCCCGCGCGCTTTTTTTGTTGTTGACCTGTGCGATAACCTGATTAATAAACATATCCTATTATGAAAAAAAGCCTTCTTTTTGCGCTTGGACTTTGCGCCTCGCTGACGTTCTTCACCTCCTGCGACGATGACGACGACGACCCCGAATACACCGACATTGTCACATTCGAGGACGTGGATCTTGGCGAAGCCGGTTATGACGACCAGAACACATTCGTCTATGACAATGTCTTGATTTTCGTCAACAACCACGAGTCGTGGGGCAGCTACTTCGGCGTTAGTTCTAAGACCGACACCACCACGGCCGGCTATCAGAATGACGCCAGCGTATTCGGCGTTGGCGGTAACGCCGGCAGCAAGTGCTTCGGCTACTGCTATTATTCAGAGTATACGGGCGAGGGCGCCATCATTGAGGTTGTTGACGGCAACCAGGCTGGCGTGGCGTCAGTCTCTCCGAACCGAGTTTATGTCTCCCTCACCACCTACGCTGCTCTCGCCCTGCGCGACGGTAATGACGGCGGTGGTTATGGCGAAGCCGTCAAGCTCAAGAAGGGTGGATTTTTCAGCGCCACCTTCACCGGCTTCCTCGATGGGCAGAAGACTGCGTCCGTAACCGCCTATCCTGGCGATTTCCGCGGTGCTGAATTGCGCCTTATGACCTCATGGACGGCCGTGGACCTTAAGCCACTCGGCAAGGTTGATAAGGTCGAGGTGACCATTGGCGGTAGCGATGACTTGTATGGCGACTATGGCTTCAACGCCCCCGCATATATCGCCATAGACGACTTCTCGTTCACCAGGAACGGCAGGTAAGTAGCCGGTTTCCATTCATCATCCTGAACGGATTGGTGCGCATTAATATCATAAGCCACGGCACGGTGCGACATCTCCTCTGCGCCGCGGCTCTTTATTTCATCGTCAGCGCCGGGCAGTCTGCCGCCCAAAGCTCCTTGACAGACTCTGTCCACGCTATTGGCGAGGTCACTGTCGCGGCGCGCTCTTTCCGCGAGGTCATCCCGAGTCAGAAGCTCCAGGGGGAGGAGCTTGCGCGGCTTTGCTCACACTCGGTGGCTGACGCGTTGCGACTTTTCGCCGGCGTGCAGGTCAAGGATTATGGCGGAGTGGGTGGCATTAAGACCATCAACATACGCTCCATGGGTTCGCACCACGTGGGCGTCTTTTATGACGGCGTGCAGCTCAGCAATGTCCAAAACGGGCAGGTCGACCTCGGAGCCTTCAGCCTCGACAACATAGAGGCGGTGACTCTCCATAATGGTCAGCGCAGCGAGATCTTTCAAAGCGCGAGGGACTTTAACACCGCCGGCACCGTCTATATGTGGACGCGCCGGCCCAGGTTCGCCAATGGCAAGTCTCTCGGCGTCAGCGCGTCCGTCAAGACTGGCTCTTTCGACCTGGTCAACCCTGCGGCATCGGCGGATCTCAAGCTCTCGCCGCGCTCTTCCGTCTCATTCTCGGCCGAGCACCTCCGCAGTAGCGGTGAGTACACCTTCCGCTATCGGAGGCAGAACCCTCAGACGGGAGCCATTGTCTATGACACCACCGCATGCCGTCATAACGGAGACATAACCGCCACGCGCGTTGAGGCCGCGCTATTCTCCTCGTTGCCAAACGCTGAGCTCTACCTGAAGCTTTATAACTACACGTCGGATCGTGGAGTGCCTGGAGCCATCGTCAATAACGTATGGCGGCGCGGGGAGCGCATTGGCGATAACAACAGCTTTGCGCAGGGCACTCTCACCCTTACTCCGCAAGGGTTGTATAAACTTAAGGCGTTGGGTAAATGGGCTATGTATCGCACTCATTATCAAAATAATGACACCAGCTCCATCAAGGTCGACAACCGTTACACCCAGCGTGAGGCCTATGCCAGCGCGGCAAACCTTTTCCGCCTCACGCCCGCATGGGATGTCAGCATAGCGCTCGACGCCGCGTGGAACGACATGACGGCCGACCTCTACAACTTCGCCGAGCCCACGCGCTGGACTTTCATGTCGGCCGTGGCCACGAGCGTCGCGTGGCGAGGGCTCAAGGCGCAGGCCAGCCTCGTAGTCACGCTTGTGAGCGACAGGACGGAGCGCACGGCCGATCCACCCACTCGCAAGGCTTGGACGCCTGCCGTCTTCCTCTCGTTCCGGCCAGGCTCATGCCCCCTCGCCGTCAGGGCTTTCGCCAAGAAGAGCTTCCGTATGCCAACATTCAACGACCTCTATTATGCCGACATGGGCAACTCGATCCTCAGCCCCGAGAAGACTATGCAATATAATGCCGGACTCTCCCTCAATTTGTCATCCGGAATTCTGCAAAGCCTCGTCTTTCAGGCCGATGTCTATTACAATGAGGTGACTGACAAGATTGTGGCCTACCCCAAGGGGCAACAGTTCCGCTGGACGATGCTAAACCTTGGCAAGGTCGAGATCAGAGGATTTGACGTGTCGGCATCGGCCTCTCTCGCCCCTGTGGCGGAGGCCTCCCTTTCCGCCAAGCTGCAATATACGCTCCAGCAGGCCATCGACGTGACCAGCAGAGCCGATGCATATTACCGCGACCAGATACCATACGTGCCGAGGCACAGCGGGTCGGCTTCGCTCGTGGCGTCTTGGCGAGGGTGGGGGCTTGACTACTCGTTCATCTACACCGGCGAGAGGTGGTCGCAACAGGAGAATATCATATATAACTATGTCATGCCGTGGTATACGCACGACGTCTCTTTGCTCCGCGACTTCGCGCTCAGGCGTGCTGACGCATCGCTCCGTATCCAGGTGGAGGTTAACAACCTGCTCGATCAGGATTATGACGTCATAGTCAACTATCCCATGCCCGGACGCAATGCGCGTCTCACCCTTAGATATTCAATGTGATGCCGACTCTTAAATACCCACGTCTCATATTCACCTTGCTCTGCCTCGCAGCGGCGCTTGACGCCTGCCGCGATGTTGACTACGTGATTCCGCCCACTGAAGAGGACACGGGCGCCGGCTCAGGGGGCTCGGGCTCCGTCTCAGGCTTCTATCTGCTCAACGAGGGCAACATGGGCAGCAACAAGGCCAGTCTCGACTTCTACGATTTCTCCACGGGCGTATACACGCGCAACATCTATTCGGATCGGAACCCGACGACGGTAAAGGAGCTTGGCGACGTCGGCAATGACATTCAGGTCTACGGCTCGCGTCTTTACGTCGTCGTCAACTGCTCAAACAAGGTCGAGGTCCTCAACGCGGCCACAGGAGTGCGTATCGGCCATGTCGACATCCCGAACTGCCGCTATGTGCGTTTTGCGGGGGGCAAGGCCTACGTCTCCAGCTACGTCGGTCCCGTCTCGCTCGACAAGGGGCGGGCCACACGAGGAGCGGTCTATGAGGTGGACACGGCGTCGCTCGCCATCACGCGCGTTTGCCAAGTTGGATATCAGCCGGAAGAGCTCGAGATTATGGATGACGGGCTTATCTACGTGGCCAACTCGGGCGGATATATGGCTCCCGACTATGAAGACGAGATCTCGGTTGTCGATATCGAGTCAATGACCGAGGTGCGCAGGATTAAGGTCGGCATCAATCTCCACAGGGTCCGGCGCGACAGCCACGGCCGCCTATGGGTCTCGAGCCGTGGTGATTACGAGGGCGTGCCCTCCAACTTGTTCCTCCTCGGGAGAAGCGTTGATAACCCCGACATCCACGTCATTGACACACTGGACATGCCTTGCTCTGAGATGGCCATACGCGGAGACTCGCTTTTTTTCATAGCCTCGGAGTGGGACAACTATGAGCAGAAAAACACGGTCTCATATGGCATAATAAACACTCGTACGCGCCAGCTTGTCACCAGCCATTTCATAACTGACGGGACCGAGGCCGACATTACAATGCCATACGGCCTCGCGCTCCATCCCACCTTGGGAGACATTTACGTCACCGATGCCAAAAATTATGTCTCGAGCGGCAGTCTCATGTGCTACAGTCGGGACGGCAAGCTGAAGTGGACTGTAAAGACGGGCGACATCCCCGCCCACATCGTCTTTCTCGGCGTTAAGCCGTCCGGCTCGGGCGGCGGGAGCATAATAGAGGATGACGCCGACAAGGACCTGGACTATGACGACGGCAAGCTCGAAGCCCTCTACGACCACGTCTTCCGCGTGCCGCGGCTCAAGAAGCTTTTCCTCGAGGCTGACCTGGTCGCCTATTCCTACCGGTGGACCATGCGCACGGATGATGGCGGTGAGGAGCTGCTATCGACGGATAGGAGGTGCCTGCTGATACCCGAGACCGTGGGCGACACGCTCCTGCTGGATGTCCGTATGGGCATGGCCGACGGCGACTTCGTGTCGGAATCATACGCCATAGTCGTCACGTGCGAGAGTAAGGCCTACAGCCCCTACACCGCCATAGGCTACGAGTACCGACCTGCGCCAGGCCAGTTTGTCAATACCATGCCGCCCTACGAGGAGGGTGACGACGAGGCCGACATGGCGCGCAAGGCCGGACAGTGCCTTGCCAATGACGAGATGGTCAGCCTCGGAGCCTACGGAGGCTACGTCACTTTCGGCTTCGACCACACTATAGTCAACCATCGCGGCGAGTCCGACTTCCACATCAACGGCAATGCTTTCTACTCAGATGTCGCGCAATACTCCTCGAGGCGGGGCGGCAGTTGCGAACCCGGCATTGTCATGGTTTCGCTCGACGCTAACGGCAACGGAGTGCCCGACGACCCTTGGTATGAGCTGGCTGGCAGCGCGTACCACTACCCGGACAGCTGCCGACGCGACTATGAGGTGACATATTTCAGGACTGGGGAGGATCACGCCGCAGTCCCCGACCCGGCAGACAACTCAGTAACCGACGCCGAGTACATCATGTGGGTCGATAATGACGGGCGGTCGGGCCACGTGCCTAAGAATGTCTTCCACAAGCAGGACTACTACCCGGCGTGGATAGCCGCCGACGAGATGACGTTCAGAGGCTCCTTGCTGAGACAAAACGCCGTCGAGACGAGCGGCGAGAAGAGGTATTACGTGCTCTACGCCTACTGGTGGGGGTATGTAGACAATCATCCTAACGCCGCCCTCGGCCTCACGAGCTTCGATATAGACTGGGCTGTCGACGAGGCGGGCCGGAGCGTCTCGCTGCCGGGGGTCGACTTCATACGCGTCTACACGGGCGTTAACCAGGCCTGTGGCTGGCTTGGCGAGACGAGCACCGAGGTGGGGCGCGCCACGGATTTGTGGCTGTGATTTTCCACTTCGCTGATGCTATGTGCTGACACCAATGTATATAACCGGCAAGCAGGTTCAGGATACGGGGGCTAACGTCACGGGAGGACGCCTCACGGTGTGTGACGCTAAGACCATGGAGTTCACCGGTCAGGTGCGCGGCAATAGTGGGCGAAGATTGTCGTCGTAAGTCGGCGGTCTTCGCTCCATTCGCCCGAGAGGGTGCGTAAGCCGACGCCCCGCCAGACATTCCTGGCGGGGCGTCTTTCCTGTAAGCCACCTTCCTTTGTCTTGCATCCTCTTGCCGCCTCATTGGCGGTGATGCTGTCGTAGGCGTGGGATGAGATGCGGAAGCGCCCCGCAAGAGAACTTGCGGGGCGCTTCTTTCTTCTATGCATCATCCGCCGCGGCGGCGTGCGAACATCTAAATGTGAGCTGCTACCCAGTCGCCGACCTCGCTGGTTGAGTGCTTCTCGCCCTCGCCAGCCAGATCCTCAGTCACGTAGCCCTGCTCGATGCTGGCCGCGACGGCGTCGCGGATGGCCTTACCCTCGGCCTTGAGTTTGAAGGCGTACTCAAACATCATGGCGGCTGAGAGGATGGTTGCCAATGGGTTGGCTATGTTCTTGCCTGCGGCCTGCGGATAGGATCCGTGGATAGGCTCGAAGAGGCTTGTGTGCTCGCCTATTGACGCTGAGGCGAGTAGGCCCATGGAGCCTGCTATGACTGACGCCTCGTCGGTCAGGATGTCGCCGAACGTGTTCTCGGTCACGAGGACGTCGAAGAACTTCGGGCATGTGACAATCTTCATTGCCGCATTGTCTACGAACATGTAGTCGGTCGTCACGTCGGGATACTTAGGCGCCATCTCCTGCGCCACCTCGCGCCATAGGCGTGAAGACTCAAGGACGTTGGCCTTGTCGACCACCGTCAAGTGCTTGCGGCGGAGCTTGGCGTACTCGAAAGCGAGCTTGAGTATGCGCTCCACCTCGAAACGATGGTAGAGGTTGGTGTCGAACGCCGTGTCGCCATTGTCGCGGCGGCCCTTCTCGCCGAAATACATGCCACCGGTAAGCTCACGAACGCAAAGGAACTCGGCACCCTCGATCAGCTCGCGCTTCAGCGGGCTCTTGTCTACAAGGCTCTTGTAGGTCTCCATGGGGCGGAGGTTGGCAAAAAGACCGAGCTTCTTGCGCATGGCCAGGAGGCCGTTCTCCGGGCGGACCTTAGCCGTCGGGTTATTGTCGTAGCGAGGGTCGCCCACAGCGCCGAAGAGGACCGCGTCGCTCTTCATGCAGGTCTGGAATGTCTCCTCTGGGAAAGGGTCGCCAGTGGCATCGATGGCGCACGCGCCTACGAGTCCCTTGGTGAAGGTGGCCTCATGGCCGAACTTTTTGCATACTGCGTTAACAGCCTTCACGGCCTGGTCTACGACCTCGGGGCCGATACCGTCGCCCGGGAGGAGTGCGATGTTGAATTTCATTTTATTCTTTTGTTTTATTCCTTTTCACCTGCGCGCCTTCCCCCTACATTTTACGGTTTGGCGCGGGGCGTCTTTTATCTGTCTCTATCGTTGCTCTATCAGGTTGAGCATCTTCACCGTGGCTTTTATTGCGGCTTCCGTCTGGTCGGCGTCAAGGCCGCGCGTCCTTATCTCGCTCTCGCCGTCAGACCACACGATGACGGTCTCCACCAGCGCGTCTGTCTTGCCGCCGGGGGGGATTGACACTTTGTAGTCTACAAGCCGCGGATGGTTGCGCCCGAGGCGGTCGTATATCTTCCACAGGGCCTTCATGAAGGCGTCGTACTGACCGTCTCCGCGGCTCGTGTCTTCATACTCCTGCCCGTCTATCGAGAGGCGCACGGTGGCCACGGGCTTCAGCCCGCGCGTCAGGCTGAGGCTGTAGTTCACGATGCTTATCACGTCGGGCTTCTGCTGCGCCGACGACGGTAAAGCCCCGCGCAAGACGTCCGCCACGATGAATGGCAGGTCTTCGGCCGAGAGGCTCTCTTTCTTGTCGCCAAGCTCTATGACGCGCGACGTCACCAGCCTTATCTGCTCGGCCGATAGGTTTATGCCCATCTCCTGCAGGTTCTTGGCTATGTTGGCTTTGCCGGACAGCTTGCCGAGCGCGTAGCGGCGGACGCGGCCGAACCGCTCCGGCAGCAGGGGGTTGCAATACAGGTTGCCCTTGTTGTCGCCGTCGGCGTGGACGCCTGCGGTCTGGGTGAAGACGGAGTCTCCCACCACTGGTTTGTTGTCGGGTATCCGCACGCCCGAGAGGCTCTCCACCATCCGGCATACGTGTGTGAGCCTCTTCTCGTTAATGGCGTTTGGCACTCGCAACATGTCGTTCAAGACGGCCACCACGCTGGCCAGGGGGGCGTTGCCCGCCCTCTCGCCGAGGCCGTTGACGGTGGTGTGCACCCCCGTCACTCCGCCCTTCACCGCCTCCATCACGTTGGCCACGGCCATGTCGTAGTCATTGTGGGCGTGGAAGTCGAAGCGAAGACCCGGATAGCGGGTCGTTATGTCATGACACAACTCGAAAGTCTCGTCAGGGTTAAGGATGCCGAGAGTGTCGGGGAGCATGAACCGCTCGATGGGCTCGCTTTGCAGACGGTCCACCATGTAGTAGACGTAGTCGCGCGAATCCTTCATCCCGTTGCTCCAGTCTTCAAGGTAGAGGTTGACCCTCAGCCCCCGCTTGACGGCCATGGCTATGTTGGCCGCTATGTCGTCGGCGTGCTCCTCGGGCGTTTTGCGCAGCTGCTCCGTCACGTGGTGCAGGGAGCCCTTGGCCAGCATGTTTATGACCTTGCCGCCAGCCTTGCATATCCAGTCTATCGAGACGCCTCCATCCACGAAGCCCAGAACCTCCACCTTGCCCAGGTGTCCGTTTCTCTTGGCCCACTGGCAGATGTCGTTTGCCGCCTCAAGCTCGCCGGCCGAGACGCGCGCCGAGGCTATCTCTATGCGGTCCACCTGCGCCTCCTCAATAAGCATCTTGGCTATTGAGAGCTTTTCGCCGTGGTTGAATGAGACGCCTGCGGTCTGCTCGCCGTCGCGCAATGTTGTGTCGAGAATTTCGAGCATCGGGGTTGTGTGGTTATTTGCCTGTGTCTTAATATTTTGCTGCGCTATCCTCGTAAGCCTCGGTCTTGGCCTTGTTCGTCAGCAGGTAGTCTATGTCGTCCAGGCCGTTCATCAGGCAGTGCTTCTTGTATCCGTTTATCTCAAATTTCTCGCTCTTGCCCGTGGCCTCGTTCGTTATGGTCTGGTTTGGCAGGTCGACCTTGACTTTCATCTTCGGGTTCTCCTTTATCGAGGCGAAGAGTTCGGCCAGGAAGCCCTCGCTCACCACGACGGGCAAGACGAAGTTGTTCAACTCGTTGTTCTTGTGGATGTCGGCAAAGAAGCTTGACACCACAACGCGGAAACCGTAGCCGGCTATGGCCCATGCGGCGTGCTCGCGGCTCGAGCCGGAGCCGAAGTTCTTGCCCGCGACGAGGATGCAGCCCGAGTAGGTCGGGTCGTTGAGGACGAAGTCCTTCTTCGTCCCGTCCGGGTTGAAGCGCCAGTCGCGGAACAGGTTGTCGCCGAAGAATTTCTCCTCCTTGGTTGTGGCTTTAAGGAAACGCGCCGGGATTATCTGGTCGGTGTCTATGTTCTCTATCGGCAGGGGCACGCACGTGCTCTCTATTACGTCGAATTTCTGCTTCATTGCCTTAACTCGTTTATTGTCAATTGTTTTCTTTGCTGAGTTTTGCGGGTGCATAGCCCTTCGCTTGGCTTTTTGCCCATCTCTCGCAAATTTACGAAATTAATGTGTTTTTTGCGTGGCGAGTGTGAAAGTTTGAGCCTACAGGTCTTCGTCTGAATGCTCGTTCTGCGGGTTGAAGTAGGTGTATGATATGTAATAACCGTGATATCCTAACCTGTTAAGACTCACCATAACTGGCTTTTGGGATAGCTCGTCCATCAGTTCCATCATTACGGCTTTGTCTTCCTCTGACATTTCTCCTGTCAGCATGCCATGCATAATGCTGTAGGTCGCTTCTTTAAGCTTATCATTTGAGATGTCTCCGTCTTTGGCGTCAACGCCTCGTCTCCTAAACAGCCGATAAATCTTAGCCACAATACAGTCGCTATTTTCTAACTCCTCTTTGCTTAAGTTCTTCGCGTTAGGCCATTCTGGCATTTGATAAAAGGTCGTGCTATATTGTTTGTCTTTGACCAACATCTCATACTCTATGTCCTCATCGTCAGGGATCAGATTCACATCAAGGTATGTATAGCCACTTTTATTCATAAACTGCTTGACAATGCGGTTGTAACGGTTCTCCGCATTCTCCGGTTATTTCCCCATGCACCGAAAAATACTGCTGATTATTGTGTTTTATCGCATGTTGAAACAGAACCGCCGCGGTTATCGGGAATTATTGGGGAATATTGCGAGAAACACGCAAAATCCCGACAATGAAGCCCTCGAATTAAAGAAAACCGAAAAGGACGCATAATATATGAATTGGGTTGTGTCAAAGCAGTCCCTTTTTGCGTCGTATAACTG
>SFOL01000031.1 GCA_004552385.1 Bacteroidales bacterium
GTCACCGTAGTGGTCAAGAACCTCAGCGCTTGGCGATTCTTTGAACTGCTCGATGCACCTCTCCATGACGAACATTGCCTCGGTCAACTTGTTCTCTTTGAGGAGAATGTAGGCGTAAGTGTCGAGATAAGTTGGGTTAAGAGGCTCGATGTTAAGCGATTTCATGCTCATCTTCTCGGCTTTGGAGAGATCCTTGTCGAGCTGGGCGAGATGGTAAGCGTAGTTGTTGAGCGCGACGGGGTCGCTGTCGTTTTCACTGAGGATCTGATCGTAGACCGCAAAGGCTTTGGATACGCTGTCGAGATAGGTGTAGCACTGGGCCATGCCGTGCATTGAGAATACGCGGTTGTTGGCATCCTCGTCAGTCTTGTTGGCGTCATACGTCGTGTAGGCAGTCTTATATTGGATGAGGGCGTTCTCATAGTCCGACTTTAACTGGAGCGCCTGTCCGTAAATCAAGTGGAAGAACGGCTTCTCGGGCATGTCAGCGGCAGCCCTGGAAGCGTAATAAGCGAGGGTGTCAGGTCCTTGTTCCAACTCCACTTGGCAGTAATAGAGAATGTTACGCCATATATACTCGGAGCCTGAGTTGTCCTTGACGAAGTTGGTGAGCAGACGAAACGCCTTGGCAGAACGCGAGGTGGTATTGTAATAATTGTGAGCCACCGCGCAAACTTGTGCGTCATCGGGATACTGTCTGAGAAGCGAATAAAAGACTCCGTCAAAGAATGGTCTCCAATTCGCATCCTGCATCATCTGATCAGGGCGGTTTAGAACATCATAGATCCGACCGAGCTTGGCCGAGATGTCGATGTCTGGGCTGGCGTAGGCCGAGAGAGCCGTCTTGGCGAAGAGGCTGTCCATTTTTTGCTTACGGTAAACATCGGCCAAGACGAAAAGGTAGTTCCAGCCACCTGGAAGTGAGGCGGCCTTAGAGCAGTAACTCGCCGCGCCGTCGTAGTCTCCGCCGTCATAGAGGCAGCGCGAATATTGAAAGTTGGCCTGTACATCGTCCGGATATTTGGCCACGAGCTTTTTAAGTATTTTGGCGCGTTTACTCTTTTTGCCCATCTGATTATAGATGAGCGAGCGCTGAACTTGCGTCTGGATATAGAGTGATGGCTCGTCGGCATGAACCTTGTCAAGCTCGGCCATCGCATCATCATATTTATTAAGCGACTGCAAGAGCGCCACTTTCGTCAGCCTGTTCTTGTCGGCGTCGTCGGGCCTCCTCGCAATGAGAGTGTCATACAAAGGTAGGGTCTCTTCAATCTTGCCAACCTTGACGAGGCACTGCAGGGCAAGGCTCAGGTAGTTGTCGTTTGCGGTTGTGTCAATCTGGACGGCAGTCTGGGCATACTGGGCGGCGTATTCGAAATTTCCGCTCAAAGCCAGAAGTGTCGCCGCCTCATAAAGAACCGCCGCGCTTTTCGGGTTGAGCGTGCGACACATCTTGAGCCGGTCAAACGCCGCGTTGTAGTCGCCCATAAGTTTCGAATGGACGGCGTCAAGATACATGTTGTCGAAAAGGAAATTGTCAGTCACCTGCACTCCCGAAGGCTGCGCTTTTACAGCCTGAGCAGCCATGCCGACAGAGAAAGAGGCGATTAGAGACAATATGACGAATATTCTTCGCATCATGACAAAAAGTAAGTTGAGAATTGAAGGATAACCAACAGGGCGAGCGTCACTTGACACCCGTGTGGCCAAAACCACCACTGCCGCGCTCACTCTCATCGAGAGAGTCGACTGAGACAAGCTCGGCGACCTCATGGCGCGCTATTACCATCTGGCAAATGCGCTCTCCATGACGGACGGTGAAAGGCTCAGAGGACAAGTTTACTAGAATGGCGCAAATCTCGCCACGGTAGTCGGAATCAATCGTCCCGGGTGAATTGAGGACGGTGATGCCGCTCTTGGCGGCAAGGCCACTCCGCGGGCGGATTTGAGCCTCATATCCTACAGGTAGCTGTATGTGGATGCCTGTGGGTATAATAGCGCGTTCCAAGGGCTTGATGACGACATCACCAGTCAAATTGGCTCGCAAATCGAGCCCCGCCGAGCCGGGAGTGGCGTAGGCAGGCGCAGGATTTGTACTTTTATTTACTATGAGAACTTTCATGGTTCCAACAGATGGAAAGGTTAACGCCTGCGCCCGCGGAAGCGCGAGAGCAACGGGACGAGATCCTTACGCTCAACAAACGCCATAAGACCGCAAACCGCGGCGACTCCGGTAATTGAGACAAGAGGCCAGAGCGAGCCCGCAACACCGAGCAACGCGTTCAAAACCAAAGTGACGAGACAGACAGCTATACCCACAAAGATAATGCGGCGAACGGGATACTCAACGGGGAAGTAATGCTGGCCGAGAATGTAGGTGAGCATCATCATGACGGCATAGCCCGCAAAAGTGGACCACGCCGCGCCCATGTAGCCGAGACGCGGGATGAGCAAGAAATTGAGCCCCGTGTTGACCGCAAGGCCTATCACGCTCATTATGATGCCCCAATAGGTTCGGTCTGTCAGCTTATACCACAACGAGAGCGAGTAGTAGACGCCGAAAAAGAGCTGACCAATTAATATCCAAGGGATTATGGCGGTGCCGTCATAATAGTCGGGAGGCAAGACGAGGCGCAAAGCAGGCATGAAGAGCATGACACCGGCGAAGATAAGCAGCCCAAAATAGACGAACCACTTGAGAGCAGGGCCGTAGACGTCAGTCTTGCTCCTGTCTTTGTTCTCCTTAAAGAAGAAAGGCTCGAAAGCCATACGGAAGCTCTGCGTGAATATGCTCATCAGCACGCCAATCTTGTAGCACGCCGCATAGACACCAAGCGAAGCGAGAGGATCTGGACCGGGGTCGAGGTGCTTGATGAGTATCTTCTCTATGTTAGTGTTGGCCTGACCGAAAAATCCCATGCCCACAAGCGGCAGGCTGTAAAGCAAGGCCTGACGGAAGAGGCCGCGGTCGGAGTATGGCATGACGGATATGACTCGCGGAAGAAACCAAAGCGTGCTGAAGAGCGAGCCAGCGAGGTTGGCTGCCATCATGTAGGTGATGTCATCGACCGACGAGAAGAAACCGCCCTGATGGCGGAGGAAGAAGAGGAAAAATACCGTGAGAACCACGTTAACGAGCACCTGGACGAGCCTGAGAACGGCATATTGGACTGACTTGCGCAGGTAGCGGAGCTCGGCGAAAAAGATGGCGTTGTACGAATCAAGCAAGACTATGACCGCCATTATGACGAGATACACGCCACTTTGAGGGCCAAAATCGAAGTCAAGCAGGCTGCACGCCGCCGAAGGGAAGAAAACCGAGAAAAGGACGACCAGAAGCCCGAGGAGGAACACTTTCTTGGACAGGGTGCCAAGCAGACGGTCGCGGTTTTCGTCAGTTGCAAAACGAAAATAGCCCGTCTCGAAGCCAAGGGTCACCACGACGAGGAGAATGGCTATCCAGCTGTAGACGTAAGAGAAAGTGCCGTAGACGGTTTGTGACACCACCCTGACGTAGAGAGGCATCATAAGCCAGCCTATGAGCCGACTGAGAATTGTGCTAAGGCCATAGACCACAGTGTCGGAGGCCAACGTCTTCAACTTTCCCACTTTGGATATATGTTACTTCGTAAGTCTTGTTAAGCCAGTTACCGCTAATCAGCACTATTTGACGATGCGAAATCAAAAAGGTTAGGACCATCGTCTTTATACCCAGTGCGACCGGTGTGCTTGTATGCCAACGGCGTCGCGACCCTGCCGCGCGGGGTCCGCTTGATGAAGCCGCTCTGGATGAGGTAAGGCTCGTAGACGTCCTCGATGGTGCCAGGGTCCTCACCCACTGCTGTTGCGATAGTTGAAACGCCGACGGGTCCGCCGCCAAACTTGTCAATGATCGTGAGGAGGATCTTGATGTCCTGCTCGTCGAGTCCGAACTCGTCAATATTGAGTGCGTTGAGGCTCTTAGCCGTTAGTTCGCTCATTATATGCCCGTCGCCGATGACCTGCGCGAAGTCTCTGACCCTGCGTAGAAGCGAATTGGCGATACGAGGCGTGCCTCGGCTGCGCAAGGCTATTGCCCTGCAAGAGTCGTCGTCAATCTTGACCTTGAGGATGCTGGCGGCCCTTCGAACAATTTTGGAGATGGTGTCGACATCGTAATACTCGAGGTGGCACTTGATTCCGAACCTCGCGCGCAAAGGGCTTGTGAGTAGACCACTGCGCGTAGTGGCTCCGACAAGCGTGAAAGGGTTAAGGTCAATCTGTATGGTGCGCGCCCCGGGACCTTTATCTATGATGATGTCAATCTTGAAATCCTCCATGGCGGAATAGAGGTATTCCTCCACCACAGGGCTGAGACGATGGATCTCGTCAATGAAAAGCACGTCGTTTGGCTCGAGAGAGGTGAGAAGGCCGGCCAAGTCGCCGGGCTTGTCGATGACGGGCCCGCTCGTGGTCTTCATGTTAACGCCAAGCTGATTGGCGATAATGGCCGAGAGTGTCGTCTTGCCGAGGCCGGGAGGGCCATAGAGGAGCGTATGGTCGAGCGGCTCGGACCTCATCTTGGCGGCGGCCACGAAGATACGCAAGTTCTCAACCACTGAAGACTGGCCTGTAAAGTCGTCAAACGTGAGCGGCCTCAGCTTGCGGTCGAGCTCCTGGTCCGGTATCTCGTTCTCTTTCCTGATATCCAAAGCGATAAAATGAATGTGTTTGGCGAGGGCGCGGCGACCGACTAAAACTGCGCTACGCCGCTCTTGGAGAGTATTGACTTGAACAAGTCTATGTCAAATGGTTTCGGCATATAGGCGTTCATGCCGGCGTCGAGGCATTTTTGCCTCTCAGAGTCATAGACGTTGCCAGTCAGCCCGATGATGAAGGCACTGTGTCCGCTGGTTTGTTCCGCCTTGCGGATTTGCAAGGTGGCCTCATAGCCGTCAATGCCCGGCATCATAATGTCCATAAGGATGACGTCATAACGCTCCCCGGCTGCTTTTGCCACAGCCTCCTCTCCGTCCGATGCGAGGTCCGATGTCAAATTCGCCGTGCGGAAGGTGTAATACATCATCTTTTGGCTTATGAGATTATCCTCAACAAGTAGAATCTTAATCATCAGCAGACACCTAAATGGGTATAATGTTCAATGAACAAGCTATTTGTCTAAGTTCTTAGAGAGCCTGAGCATCTCGTCGATAGGCCTGCGCGCCTTGCGGGCTACCTCAGGGTCGACGTTTACCTCGGGCCACTCGTACTTGAGGGTTAGATAGAGCTTCTCGAGAGTGTTCAGCTTCATGAAATTGCAGTTGTTGCATCCGCATGTGGAGTCGACTGGCGGCGCCGGGATGAGGTCTTTGTCCGGGTAGCTCTTCTGCATCTGGTGCAAAATGCCGCTCTCTGTGGCAACGATGAAACGCTTGGCCGCACTCTTTCCTATGTGGTTGAGTAGTGCGGCAGTAGAGCCTACAAAGTCGGCGAGGACGATAACCTGGTGTTTGCACTCGGGGTGGGCAATGAGCTCGGCTTCGGGGAACTGCCTCTTGAGCTCGATAATCTTCTCAAGCGAGAATTGCTCATGGACGTGGCAAGCGCCGTCCCAGAGGAGCATATCGCGACCCGTCTTGGAGTTAATATAAGAACCGAGATTCCTGTCTGGTCCGAAGATGAGCTTCTGGTCTTTCGGGAAAGACTCTACAATCTTCAAGGCGTTAGTGCTCGTGACCACGACATCAGTCATTGCCTTAATCTCGGCCGACGTGTTGACGTAGCTTACGACCTTGTGCCCTGGGTGCTCTTTGATGAACTTGGCAAAGTCGTCGGGCTGGCAGCTGTCAGCAAGCGAGCAACCTGCGTTAAAGTCGGGTATAAGTACTTTCTTGTCCGGATTGAGGATCTTAACCGTCTCGCCCATGAAGTGCACGCCGGCGAGGAGGATAATGTCATTTTTGACACCAACAGCCTTCTGCGCGAGGGCGAGACTGTCGCCAATCACGTCGGCCAGGTCTTGAATCTCCCCCTTCTGGTAATAATGCGCCATGAGAAGCGCGCCCTTCTCTTTCTTGAGACGGGTAATCTCCGCCGCAAGGTCAAGTCCCTGAGGTATGGGCTCATCGATGTAGCCCTTATTCATCCAGTCTTGCTTAATCATATCGATATGCCAAAAGCTGCGGATGTAGGACAACAGCCACGACGCCCGCACAATTAGAGACGCAAACTTACGAAAATATTAGGTAAAAGGGGACGCGGACGCGGCTATAACATCGAGCGGCTAAGCAGGGTGCAATAACTGAGTCTTCATTGATATGAATAATAGAATAAGCTAAAAACAAATATATTAGTAATGATAGTCTGTCAGTGGTTGTCAGAAACACGGAAGAGGAGCAAGAAACACACTCCTGAATAGTACATGCATACGCATGGCGCAACAAGACTAAGTATAACTGAGCTGCTTGGAAAACAAGCAGTTGAAAGATACAGGACTGAACGGATCGGTAAACCTCCACCCTTGCGACGGCTGCATTGTGCGACTGTTGGCAAAAGCTGCCTTTATTGTGGAATAGACGATTACAAGTGGGGCAATAGTGAACATTACACATCATGCGGAAGACGAATTAAAAACGACTGACATCTGAACTGACTGACAACTGACAGCGCAAGGCGTGGTTGCCAACAAACGTGAATTGACGACCCGATGCCGGAGCCAGTATTGTCAATATCTTCCCAAAAGTGACAATAACTATCTAAAAATCAAATTGTTCCACGTGAAACATTGTTCATAGGACGGTTAGTTTCGTAATTATTTTATCCGAAAAGAGATTGAGGAGATTGACCAGGTAGTTTAAGACGACTTGCGGCGTGACGGTATGAGAACATATAAGTGACGACACGATTGCGGATGCCCCACCCTACCGGATAATCAGAGAAAACTAATGCTATTAAATACACTCGTACGAGAAAAGAGAAGACTTAGACGTAGATACGTACATCCTCCACTCTCCGATTACCGACAACCTATTTATATATTAATCTATTTAATACTTTAAAAATAAATGATAGTAATAATAGTCTGTCGGTAGATGTCAACAAAGAGCTTTAATAATCCTGCCCAAAACATCATATCAACCGCAAACTAAATACGCCAGTCCGTCATTGTTTATAATTTCTCGTTACTAAATTTCTGAATATAAATAAATTAACACATCTGTTGTCAGTTGTTCATAACAATATTGACGCAATTGACATCGTGACTTAGCCTGTTTGCAAACGCCTCCAATGGTGTGGAAAAAGGCGCGATAAGTATGTCCGAAACTGACAAAGGGGAATGCGTCATTTTCGAACTGACGGCAATTGACATAAAGACTGACTACTTTTGGACGTGTTTTTGCCACTTGTTGACAATGCTGTTAGTTTTGCCGAGCGGAATTTAGATGTCGGTTGACATAGAAATTATGTCATGCATGGCGATAGATGCCCCAAATGTCTCATCAACCCGAAAAGCAAAATCTTAGCTAAACTTTACTACTTGACTATCAGATGATTATAAAATACAAACAGCACAAACACGTTCAAAGGTCGATAAACATACTGCCAACAAGCAGATGTTGATAACGTGTCTATAACACAACCGAAATAACTGAAAATCAGAATGTTTCACGTGGAACATTATAAGTTTGGCGTGTATGTGCACGTTCCTTTCTGCGTCTCGAAGTGCGCCTATTGTGATTTTTACCGAGTGGTCGACCTTGGTTTGGCAGACGCATATCTTGACGCTCTTGCGAGTGAGATTCGCGGTAGCGCGGCCGCGGGTTTGCGACCGCGCACCGTATATTTAGGCGGCGGCACTCCGTCCTGCCTTGGAGTCAGTGGCCTGAGGAAATTGCTGCGGACTCTGTGTGACGGTTTTGACGTTGGCGGTGTGGCCGAATGGACTGTTGAATGCAATCCGGAGGACGTGACGGACGAGTTGGCGGGCTTGCTCGCGGCCAGCGGAGTAAACCGCGTGAGCATGGGAGCCCAGAGTCTCTGCGATGCGGCGTTGCGTATGATGGGCAGGCGACATGACGCTGATCGGGTGTCGCTCGCCGTGGGGATTCTGAGAGACGCTGGAATTAAGAATATCAGCGTGGACTGTATTTACGGCTTGCCTGCTGTTCGCGGGTATTCAGCCGCTGATGATTTTGAGAGGTTCGTCTCTCTCGGCGTGGAACATCTGTCAGCCTACTCGTTGCAATACGAGGAGGGCAGCGCGTTCAGCAGGATGGTAGAGTCTGGGCGGCTGACTCCACTGCCTGATGACGAGGTGGCGGAACAATATGACGTGCTGACCTCCGTGATGCGTGAGGCGGGTTATCATCACTATGAGATATCGAACTATGCGAAGCCTGGCTTTGAGGCTGTCCATAACTCGTCATATTGGGACAGGACGGACTACTTCGGCTTCGGGCCGTCGGCTTCGTCGTTGATAAATGGTCGGCGGATAACGAATGTGAGCGACGTGGCGGAATATGTGGCGACGTGCGGCGGTAAGAAAGAACTTGTGGAGGACGTGATGGCGGATGACGTTGTGTATGATGAGGTCGTGATGCTCGGCCTGAGGACGAGCCGCGGTGTAAATCCTGCCGACGTGCCGGCGAGCTTCGCCCGGATTTTTTCGATGGCCGTGAAAAAGGAGGTGTCTTTGGGAAACTTGGTGTTCCTTGATGACGGCTGTGTGCGTATACCAGAGGAACGCTGGATGGTGTCAGACTCCATTATACGCGACGTGGCGGGTTTCAGCCTCTGACGCCTCGCCACCAGGAGGCGACTGCCGCATAGCCGAAAAGGGACGGGATGACAATATTTACAAGCCATAATGCCACTGTGGCCGACATGATGCGCGCGTCCGAAACAAAGGGGCTGAATATGGCAATAGCCCACGTCCCCTTGACGCCGACATCTATGATGTTCATACGCGGCGTGACGGTGATGCACAGGTAATAGAACAAGACTGCGAAGAAAAGTTCAGAGTCGCAATCCGCGTCAACTGTCAATAATAAGTAGAGCTGAAGCGAGAATAAAAGGACTTTGATGATGCCTATGCAGAACGACGCTAGCGAATGACGCACTACCCTACACCATCTGACCTGCCTCACCTCGTCTCTCATTTTGTCGCCTCTGAGAATGGCGCAGACGGCGCAGACGACCGAGCAACAGACGCAAAGCACGCTTGCGACAAGAATTGCCGTATGGTCAATGTCGCGCCCGCTCATCCATAGGCCCGCCGCGCCCGCGATTCCAAGCACGGCTATGTCGGCCGTTTGAAGTACACTCGCCAGTATGCTGATAATAGCCGCCTTGCCGGTGTCGGCGTAAGACATCCCCCTGCCCGCGTGTTCGCCAATGTTGCCCGGCGTGGCGTTGCCCAGGGCTATGGACCTCAGGGTGGCTGTGAAGTCCGACTTGAAGTCTCCTCCAATGAAGCCACTGCGCAAGACCCCCCACCTCGCAGCCTCGACAGTCATGCCGCACGACATGAGGAAAAACTCCACCACTATGAGCATCGGGTGTGAAATAGTCACCCGGACGGCTTCCCCCACGTCGTCGCGTCGCGTGACGACTTGGTGGATGAAGAAGACAAGGCATGTGATGCTCACGGCCGCAATGCATATTTGCAGCGTAATCTTCCCAGCCTGTTTCTTGCCACTCCTCATATCGCGCGCAAAAGTAGCCTATTAATGTGACATTGAAATCCGTCAGTGGCACATTGGTTCATAATGACTCATCAAAGGCGGCGAATGCCGCTCAACACACACGGCGTTAACCGCTCATAACTTGGCTCTGATAATAAAAAACAGTGCGGGCGCTGACAACTGAGGATTGTCGCGCCCGCCTTTCCGTTTGGCAATATGACACTGCTGCTTTGCCGTTACTTGCCGAAGAGTCCGCCGAGAACCTTGCCTACCAAGGAATCTGAGTCGCCGCCTTGGCCGCCGCCGAGCGCTTTGCCTATTGCGCTCGCCCCTGCTGAGATAATGCTGTCCTTGTCACCGCCCATTGCGCCTATTATGTCAGAAATGCTCTTGACGTTGATGGCTGTGGCCTTCTCCGTGGTGTCGGAGCTTCCTTTGAACTTCTCGTAGAGCGATATGAGTTGCTTGGCTATGCCTATGTAGTCTATGCCAGAGCCTTGTGCAGCTCCCGACTTGGCTCCCGACAAGGCTCCAGCCACGATGTCTTTGGCAATGTCGACGAGTGAAGACTGGTTCAGGACTCCTCCCTGAGCCGCTGTTGTGGCGGCCTTGACTGTGCTCCATACAGAAGCGAGGTCTAAATTTGCCATTGTTAAAGCTTTTTATTGTTGTCGTTTCTGCTTATTTTTACGCACGGCTCGTCTGTTAATGTTTCATTTATGTCATCTTGCCCGACGGCGTAGGTGAGCAAAAAGACCGACTGCCGCATAGCCAAAGTACATTCGTTTTTCCACCAAGGCGACTGATGTACCGTAAAGCCAGACTCTAAAAACTCTATGAAGATACCTTTAGTGCCTATAGCGCCGGCAGCTCTTATGGCATTGACAGTGTCAATCCTCTCGTCCTGTTCTGATCAGGATAACCTGTGCTATTGCCCCTACGACAAGTTTTTCAGCGAGGCCCTCGATGCCGACTCGTATACGCTCTATCGCCGCTGCTATGCCTCGTTGCGTTCTACCGATGGCGAGATTATCCACTCGCCAAACGACCTTGCCGGTTGCAACATACACGGGACTGACGGCACCATGTCCGATTTCCTCAGATGCTTATTCAACATGAATGAGTTAGCGACCGATGAGGCCATTTGCGCATGGGAGGACAGCGGGGTGTACAAATACCTCACCTCCCACCCCAACGAGGTGAGTCCCAGTACAGCGGGCTTCTTCCTGCGCGTGCTCCTCGGTATCAGGGCCGCCGACACTTATATCAGCCGCTACTCGGCGGAAGACCCGAGGCGCACGGCCGAGGTGAGACTCCTAAGGGCGCTATATCACTACTATCTGCTTGACATGTTCGGAGACTGTGGTGAGAACATCGGTTTGCCCCAAAAAATGTCGGCCTACGACTTTATTGAGAGAGAGTGTGAGAAAGCTATGTGCGACCTTGCCGAGCCTCGGCGCACCACCGAGTCAGACTCGGACTATGGACTCATGAACAGGGGCGTGGCGCGCGCTGTGCTGATGCGCCTCTACTTGAACTCTGAGGTCTACGTTGGCAGACCCCGATACGCCGAGGCGCTCAAGATGGCGCAAGACCTCATAGCCGACGATGCTTACGGGCTCTCGGTGCGTCCGTCGGTCGTCATGCTCAAGAATGACTCGCTCTTCACGTGGACGTCATACCAAAAGCTCTTTATGGCTGACAATGGCCGCAATGGCGCTCAGGTTGAGGCAATACTCCCGCTTCTTTTTGACAAAGACAGCGTGGCGACGTACGCCGCGACAAGTTTCTTGACCGGCTCCACATTCGACAGCAGGATGTATACCGTATCCCCGTCGGACACCCTCGGCCAGACAAACGGAACAACACTCGCCTGGGGCGGCAACCGCGTACAGCCTGAGCTCATAAAACGTTTCACGGCCGAACCTGTTGACGATGCCGACACCCATGACTTTCAAGTCACAGTGGGCGACGACCGCGCCCTCTTCTTTTCAAAGGGCAGGACGCTTGACATCGACCGGTACACGGTATTCTCGCAAGGCTACGCCACGACAAAGTTCAACGCCCTCTTCGCCGAGGGGACCGGACCCATGCTAACCGGCTTCTTCTCCAGCTCCGATTTTTTTCTCATACGCCTTGCCGAGGCTTACATGACCGCCGCCGAGGCCTCTTGGCGGATGAAGGAACTCACGTCAGCCGCATCCTACGTCAACGCCCTCCGCAACCGCGCTCACGCCGTACCCGTCGCGCCGTCGGACATAAATGCAGATTTTCTGCTCGACGAGTGGAGCCGCGAATTTTATTTTGAGGGGCGCAGGCGAACAGACCTCAGACGCTTCGGACAATATTTCGGCCCTAATGCGAAGCGATGGACGTGGAAGGGCGGCGTATACGAGGGACGCGAGTTGCCGTCGGATTACAACAACTACGTCATGCCCGACACGACCACCGTCGGTGCGCGCTATCTCGAACTCTACAAGCATTCTGAGTTTAAGAAACCGTCCGACATGTATTACGTCGCAGGCAGCGGCATAGTGGAGAACAGTTGGACCATAAGCGGCGGCGACAACTTCGGGGTCGGAATCATACCGTTCGCCGTAAACGACTCAGACATTTATTATATCGACTACCTGCGCACATCTATGCGCTTCAAGCTCATAGGCAACATAGGAAACTGGGATGAGCAATTTGGCTCGGGAGACTACGGGTCGTTCCTCCACAACGAGCCTGAATGCCCGCCAATATACGTACCCGCCGAGGGAATCTACCGCATTTGCGTCAGTAAGAGAAACAGCAGTTTAACCGTCTTGCGTTACTTCGGCGAGTCGCCTGACAAGAATGACGTCTTGGCGGTTACCGAGGCTGGCGTGGTGCAGCATTTCCGCCGTTGCAACATGCTGAACAGCCGCTGCCACAGCTGGATGACCGACATAAAGTGTGACGCCAGCGGTTTAGCACCCAGATTTAAAATAGAGGTGGACGGTGAGACCATTACGAAATTCGAGTCGGTCTATGGCATGGCTGTCAGCAGCGACGAAAATGGTTTCATAACAATAACCAAAGTCGAACCGTCGGCGCGGATAAGATTGATATACAACGACATTATGCGCTCATGCTACTTCTACCATATTACCATGGACGAGCAAAACTGAACTATTTAATTGAATAATACGCGCCACAACATAAACCTCACGATGCAAAACGTTAAGCCTAAAAAACAACTCGGTCAGCACTTCCTTACCAGTCAGCAGATAGCGAAAGACATAGTGGACGCCCTCACTACCAACGGAAACGCCATTGAGATAGGCCCCGGAATGGGAGTCTTGAGCCGCTACCTGTTCCAAAGGCCCGAACTCAACATGAGGCTCATAGAGGTTGATGGTGAGAGCGTTGATTACCTTAAGGCCAACTATCCTGAAAAGGCTGACACTGTGGTTTTTGGCGACTTCCTGCGCCTTGATGCCGACTCGTTCTTTGGCGAGGGCGAGAACTTCTCGGTCATTGGCAACTTCCCTTATAACATCTCGAGCCAGATTTTCTTCCGTATACTTGAATATAAAGACCGGGTGCCGATGATCGTGGGAATGTTGCAACGTGAGGTGGCTCAGAGGTTTTCGTCGGGTCCCGGCACGAGGGATTACGGCATCTTGAGCGTATTCCTCCAGGCCTATTATGACATAGAGTACCTCTTCACTGTCCACGAGGACGTTTTCAACCCGCCCCCTAAGGTCAAGAGCGGCGTGATACGCCTGACGAGGAACAGCGTAACCAAGCTCGACTGTGACGAAGCCCTCTTCCGCAGAGTGGTGAAAGCCACATTCGGTCAGAGACGAAAAACTATATGGAACGGGCTAAAGAGCCTCGGAGTCAACCTCATCGCCCTGCAAGACGACCCCGTGATGAAAAAGAGGCCAGAGCAGCTAAGCGTGGCCGACTTTGTGAACCTGACAAACAAAGTAGCCTCACAAATACCCCGACAAGGGTAGGCTTTATAGCCGCGCAGGGCTATTGAGCATAGCGCCATTGCCGTCTAACTTTGCCAGAAAAGCAAATTAGCGGAATGGCTCGGAAGAACACATATCATACACCAGGCGGTGAAAAGCCGTGCGGCACGCTTGCCCACATGTTGGGCCGGGCGTGCTTATTTTTTGTAGTAGGCGGCGCAATGGTAGCGTGCACAGGCCTGCATAGCGGCAACTATGTGGCCGACGACGGCTCGCTCCACGGGCGTGTCTCGCTCTCGGGAGCGTTCGCCCTATACCCGCTCGCCGTTAGGTGGGCTGAGGCCTTTAAGAGCGAGAACCCCGGCGTGAGGATCGAGATAGAGGCTGGCGGCGCAGGCAAAGGCATAACCGACGTATTAACCGGTCAGGTAGACTTCGGCATGCTGTCGCGAGATCTCAACGAAGCGGAGTTGGAAAAAGGCGCTGTGCCTTTCGTTGTGGCTAAAGACGCTGTGGTGCCTACTGTGAGCGAGAAAAACCCGCACATAGAACAACTTTTGCGGCATGGTATAAGTCGCGAGACGGCGCGCAAGATATTCGTCACGTCCGAGGTGACGTCGTGGGGCCAGGTTCTCGGACATGAAGGTGGAGATCGGATACACGTCTTCACGCGTTCTGACGCTTGCGGCGCCGCCGAGACGTGGGCAGCGTGGTTTGAGGTCGGTCAGGACGAGCTCAAGGGTGACGCCCTGAACGGCGACCCGTCGATCGCATCGGCCGTCGCGTCTGACCATCTCGCCATAGGATACAACAATATGGGCTACGTCTATGACAGTAAGACGGGAAAGCCAGCGGCAGGAATTAAAGTACTGTCCATAGACGTGAACGGCGATGGGCAAATTGACCCAGCAGAAGATTTCTATGCGAGCGTCTCCGACTTGTCTTCCGCCATCTCGCAAGGCAAATACCCCACCCCGCCTGCACGCAACCTCTACCTCGTCAGCCGCGGTGAACCGTCCGACCCCGTAGTTAGCGCTTTCCTCAGCTACGTCCTTACTCGCGGACAGGCGTTAAACCATGAGGCTGGATATGTGGCAGTAACGCCCGACTCCGCTTCCCGGCATTAGCCGACAGCGACACTCCCGGCGCAGCCGGTTTTTAGTTATCTTCGCCCATTATTTCGGGCAACGACTATAACACTATCGGAGATGAAACTGAAAACATGGCGAAAACACCATAAATGGTTCGGCCTCATAATGGGCTTTTTTCTCGTCATGTTTTGCTGGAGCGGCATTGTTCTGAACCATAGGGATGCCGTGTCGGGACTTGAGCTAAGCCGCTCCTCATTGCCTGGCTCTTACCAATACTCCGCTTGGAACAACGGTTTGGTCAGGGGCGTAGCCGCCGCTGATGGCGGATGTCAGTTTATCTATGGCAATGCCGGCGTATTCTCGGCAGACAGCTCGTTTCGCTGTGTGCGTCAGCTGAACGAGGGATTCCCTGACGGGGTTGACAACCGCAACGTCAGGTCCATGTTACTCACCCGTGGCATGACTCTCGCACTCACTACACAGGGACTTTATAGGCTTACAAGTGACTCATCGTGGTGCGAGGTGGCCGTCTTGCCATGCGATGAGAGGTATTCTGACATGGTTATTGCGGGCGACACGCTCGTCGTGGTGGGCAGGTCGCGTCTCTACGTCTCATCATCATCGTCAGACTCGGCGACTGCCCTTGACTGCGTGACCCTGCCCGCGCCCGACGGATATGACGGGAAAGTGTCATTGTTCAAAACCATCTGGGGAATCCATAGCGGCGGCATCTTCGGCTCGGTGGGGAAAGTCATTATGGACTCCATTGCCGTCATATTGATTTTGCTTTACCTCTCGGGCCTGATATATTGGTTCACCACAAATCGTATCAAACATCGGAAAAAGTCAGTCAAACCCTCCGCCCTGCTTGTGGGCTCTATGCGCGCATCGCTAATCAGCCACGACATCATAGGGCGGAAGACGATATTGTTCACCATTTTTATCTGCCTGACCGGCTGGTGTTTACGTCCGCCGCTTATGATAGCGGGCGTCCTGACCCGTGTGCCGCCTCTGCCTTTCACCGCCTTGGACGACCCTAACGCGTGGGCAGACAAGTTACGCGCTTTGCGCTATGACTCGTTGGCAGGCGACTGGCTGCTCTCCACGAGCGACGGGTTCTACTCAATGAAGACGCTCTCCTCAGTGCCTCAGAAACTTGAAGACGCGCCACCAGTCAGCATAATGGGTGTCAACGTCTTTAGGCGCGGCGGAGGAGAAGAGTGGCTTGTAGGGTCATTTAGAGGTTTGTACCGGTGGGACAGGTCTTCGGGCGGCGTATATGACTTTTATGACGGCACTCGCCCGAAGAAGAGCGGCATGCCCGTTGGCGAGCACGATGTGTGCGGATGGATGCTCGGACCCGTGGAATATACATCAGGCACAAGCGTTGCCCCAATGCCAGACGCCCTTGCGGCCCTCCCCATGTCATTATGGAACTTCGCCCTTGAGGTTCACACCGGCCGCATATACACCTTCATGGGCAGCCTCAGCACATTGCTGTGGGTCTTTTTGGCAGGAGCGGCGGCACTTTGGGTGCTTTGGTCAGGATGGAAAATAAGACGAGGAAAATAGGGCAAGATCTGACATCATCTTCCTGTTTCTACATTCACCATTAAATCGGAATTTTTTAACCTCTCTTTTTTGGTTCCGTAGCTCTTTCTTGTGCAGTAAGGTATAGACCGTTTTGTGTCCGAGACCTGATTCTCAATTACGTTTTACTATTATAATGACTCGCATCACATTTTTTATGTGGGAGCGAAAGGCCTGCGCTGTCTCCATTGCCGATAGGGCAAAGTGCTGATAATAAGAGAATAATAGATTGATATAAGAAATATGCCGATAGAATAAAAACAAAAAGGGCGGCAGATTATTCTGCCGCCCCTCACCGCTATGAGAAAAATCACAATCAAAAATGACAGCGCCGTTGCACTGCTGCCCAGTCACCGTCACGGCCCAGGCTCACTCAATGAAAAACTCCTTTCGACTGCAAAGGTACGAACCCTATCCGGAATTGCAAGGGATTCACTCGAAAAAATGAGGTATGGCGCGTATTTTTTTGACTCACCCCCGAGCTATTCCTCAGAAGCGAATCTGCACCTGGAAGTCGTAGTAGTTGTAATTGTGAGTGGCGAGTGAGCGGTCGTTGGCGTGAGAGTACTCGACGGCCGTGCCGATTTTGGGCGTAAACCAGTAGTCGGCGCCTATTTGCAGGGTCGACTGCGCGTCAGCCATGCTCGCGCTTGGGCGATACATGTCATATCGTGCCTTGACGCGCAGCCTGCCTGGAAGTCTGCCGGTCAAAATAGGAGCCACAACCATGGCGTAGAATCCGTCCGCCTTGTCTCCGTATGCCGACAGGGCGAGATCTCCCGTTTCGCCATTATCCCTCTCGGCAAAGCCGGAGCCTGTGCTGTGTATGTATTCGGCGCGCGCCGTGATGAAGTCGGTTGCCCATTCCGCGCTGAGAGCGTAGCGGTGCTGGTAGAGCGAGCGCACTACGGTCTGCTCACGTCCCTCATTATCGGTCACCTCCCCTTCGCGCGCCAGCGAGCCTTCAAGCCCCGACACGCCTATTCTGAGCCCGTCAAAGGGCGACACCCAAAAGATGCCAGCCACTGTCTTGTTGTCGTCAACGTCTTTTGTGTTAATGCCTTGACCATTCATTACGGCGATGCCGTAGTGTAAGAGCGCATGCCCGTCGGACATTTTCAGAATGTCGCCGTCGGCATAAACGCCTATGTCGCGGCCGTTGCTCGACCTCTTACCCGAGCGGTCGGAGTAGCCGGCGAGTTTGAGGATGGGCACGGCGTTGTCAGCGAAGCCCACGTCGAGCGGGTGATAGTCATTCTCTATCGTGAATGGCATTGAGAACTCGCCAACCGTCACCCTCAGCCAGTCATATTTACGCCACGTGGCGAATAGATCGACGAGCCTTGCCGAACTGCCGAGCGAAGTCACGTTGCCGTTCACCTGCACCTGCGTCTTCCAAAAGAACTCACCCGCCCCTTTGGCCTGTATGACGCCGTCGGCTGAAAGCCTGGCCATGCTGATGTCGAAAGATCCGTTGCTCTCGCCGCCCTGCCTCACGGTTTGGAGACCCATCATGGCGAAGCCGTGAATGTTGATTGACTTGTACCAGGATGCCGTCTCACCCTCAGGCTCAGGGCTGGGCAGAGTGGCGATAGCAACGTTTTGAGATGCGGCTCCGATACAAAAGGCCGCCGCCGCGCTAAGAAGTGTAAGCTTCTTCATAATAGTGGTTTGGATGATAATAATCTATATTTGGCGGCGAAAATATAACCTTATGCAGATACTTACAACCGTAATGCAACGTGAGTTCGACCAAATCACGCATATAATTTAGCTATATATAACAAGCTAAAAATTAGCGAAATAGGAGATGTTTTTGTGTATTTATGGTGCAAAACAAAAATCAACAAAAGCCACCCCCTGTGTTCGCTAAAGACCAAATTATGGGGATTTTCTTCAAATTGGATGAATTTTGGAAAAGATTTTCAAGCTTTTCACCCAAATTGTGCTTGTTCTGAACTCATCGAACTTACGTTATTCACATGATGTACGAAGCCTTTTCTTTTGGACTAATCGTAAAGTAAATAAAGCCATTAAAATTGCACTTTGATAAAAAATAGTACCTTTGCGCGACCTCAATCGTTGTGTGATTAGCGAAGCATGCTGAGACGTGCTGTCCATAAAGTATTCTTATTGACATTGGTCTTTGTTCTGATGGCTGTAGACTTGTCAGCCCAATACAAGTCGGATGCGACAGTAGGGGTGAGAGCGGGAGTTGGTCTTAGCTAAGTGACGGAGATACCGAAGATGCTCGTGAGTGAGGGTTACTATTCAGGTTACAGTTTTACGGACGATTTCCGCCCTTCGATAACAGCAAATATTTTCCTTTCTTATAAAATCCCGCAATCTCCGATTGGGATTGAGGGGCGCATAGCGTATGATGCGATGAACGCTCGTACCACATATAGTGACATAGAAAACTTCACCTACACAGTGGACTGTAAAGTTTCAGACTATAGGCGCGTCAGCACACGTCAAAGGCTATGTATATAAAGGACTCTACTTATCGGCGGGCATAGGTTATGGTTGGAACTTGACATCGGATAATTTTTCATATTCCTCCAATTATTCAGAAATAGATTGGGGCGATTCGTATGTCCCGTCAGATGAAGAGACGGCAGAAGAGTTTTCGGAGGCTTTCAGCGGAAACGGCTCTGTATATCCGCCGTTGGCTCTTGGCTATGAGTTTCCCAAAGGGCTGAACGTGGAGGCAATCTACCGCAAAGGTCTTAACGATGTGATAACTACGCACACCAACCGTCACGACTTTGGCGAGGCTGACAACCGCATAAACTCATTCGGGTTGTCAACCACATAATGCTCAGCGCAGGTGCCAAAGTATACCCAGTGAAGG
>SFOL01000032.1 GCA_004552385.1 Bacteroidales bacterium
ATATCCGCGCGAAGCGCGTCTCCAAGTTCGACGCCTCGGCGTCTGTTATGGTCTACAACGACGACTGGTGGGCGGGTGTGACGTTCAACCACCTCTTGCAGCCGGACATCTCTTTCACTGATGCGCATGACAAGGTAGGTCTGAAAACGACTGTCTTCGGTGGATACAGAATAACATATCAGCCCAGCTACCGCGGAAGCGAACCGAAGACTATCACCCTCTCGCTCAATTACAAGCACCAGTATCAGTATAATCAGCTCGAACTCGGTGTCTCGTGGTATTTCTACCCGATTGAGGTTGGTGCCGCATACCGCGGTCTCTTCTTCAAGGTGGCTGGAGAGATCTCTAACAATGATGCCGTAATCCCCAACATGGGCGTTAATGTGGGACCATTCCGTTTCGGCTATTCTTATGACCTTACCATATCTGATTTCAGCTCGTTCGGCAACGGAGCGCACGAAGTTTCCATGATCTACCGCCTCATCCCCGACGACGTCAAGAGGCGCAGCTACAAGAAGAAGCCTGTGCCTTGCTCGGAGCCTATTATGGGCTACAGCTACGCCAACAGCGGACAGAAGAAGGCAAGGAGCCGAAGAGGCCTCCACCGATAGCGATTTTATTTTTTTGAAACTTTGTGTAAAGACGGCGACGAGGAGGCTTTCCCCGCCGCCGTCTCTTTATCCTGCTTAGCTTATGAAACGACTTCGTACACTTTCGTTTGCGGTGTTTGGCCTTGCATCATGCCTTGCCGGAGCCCAGTCGGACGGATACCCAGAAACCCTTTCATTCTCCGAGTCGCCCATTGGAGCCGAGCTCTCTATGATAAAGGTTGATGGCGGAACTTTCCTAATGGGGTCGCAGTGTGAAGATGCGTCCAAGCCTAATTACAATCCGGATCTTTCCCTTAATTATTCTGACGAGTCTCCTGTCCATAGTGTCGATGTTGAGACGTTTTACATCGCCCGTTTCGAGACCACCCGCGAGCTTTGGGCCGACCTTATGGGTGGTTTTGTCCCGTACGACTTATCCGACTGCGCTCAGGGGTCTGTCTCATTCGATGCCGCCATGCTGCTCGTAAACGCAGCCAACAACGCTTTCGCCCACAAAATGCCGAAAGGCTCTTTTTTCGACCTCCCGACCGAGGAGCAGTGGGAGTACGCAGCTCGCGGCGGCCGTGACGACACGTTCGCCTTCGCGGGTTCAAACGATCCTGATTCCGTCGCCGTCTGGGGTGGCGCTACGGAAATTCCTGGCCCCGTAGCCTCCCTCAAGCCAAACTCATTAGGGATCTTTGATATGAGCGGAAATGCAGAAGAGTGGACAAAGTCATATTACTCCTCATCCTACGGTGCGACCCTGGATTACAGATTCCGTGTCATCCGTGGTGGAGGCGTCCACACCAGGCCCGGACGCAAACCGGATCTTAGGGTGTCGGCCCGTTCAAGGGATATTGAGCGCAGGGGTATGAAATATTATGGGGTCCGCCTTGTCCTGAATGTTCCTGCCATCGAGAATCCGCCCACTGCGGTGGGCGAGACATCAGCATCAGCATACGCCCCTCCGCGCCTCGTCATCCGGGGCGGCAAGCTTTGCGTAATTGGCGCCGATGGCCAAGTGTTTGACCTTGGCGGTTCACGTCTGCGCTGACGATGTCGGGGTGGGGCTGGGCTTAAGGGTCACGCTTCTGTCCGCGCTTTAAGCCTCTTTCACCTATTGTATTATGAAAAAAAGGCGTAAAGAGTTATTTTTGCTTTTCGTTTAACAGAGACAATGGCAGACAGCAAGAACATAATAGAGAGTCTCGAAAACGAGGGCTACAAATATGGCTTCTCGTCAGACATTGAGACTGACACCATACCACACGGGCTTAGCGAGGAAGTCGTACGTCTCATCTCACAAAAGAAAGGTGAGCCGCAGTTCATGCTCGATTTCCGTCTGAGGGCATTCGCTAAACTGCAGACCATGAAGATGCCCGAATGGGCCCATCTGCGCATCCCTCCCATCGACCTGCAAGACATCATTTATTACGCCGCGCCTAAGAAGAAGGAGCAGCGGAACGGCAGCCTCGATGATATCGACCCTGAGATCAAGAAGACGTTCGATAAGCTTGGCATCCCCATCGACGAGCAGAAAGTCCTGTCGGGAGTGGCGGTCGACGCCGTGCTCGACTCCACGTCCGTCTCCACCACTTTTCGTGAGACCCTGGCTAAGGACGGCATTATCTTCTGCCCAATCAGCGAAGCCATCAAGACGCACCCCGATCTTGTCAAGAAATATATCGGCTCTGTCGTCTCATACGCTGACAACTATTTCGCAGCGCTCAACTCCGCCGTTTTCTCCGATGGCTCTTTCGTCTACATCCCTAAGGGTGTGCGTTGCCCTATGGAGCTTTCCACGTATTTCCGCATCAATGCGCAAAAGACCGGGCAGTTCGAGCGCACGCTCATTGTGGCCGACGACGACGCCTACGTCAGCTACCTCGAGGGCTGCACCGCGCCTATGAGAGACGAGAATCAGCTTCATGCCGCCATCGTCGAGATCGTGGTCGAGAACAGGGCGGAGGTCAAGTATTCCACCGTCCAGAACTGGTATCCGGGAGATAAGAACGGGCGCGGCGGCATCTATAATTTTGTAACCAAACGCGCACTCTGCAGGGGAGAAAAAAGCAAAGTGAGCTGGACCCAAGTCGAGACCGGTTCCGCAATCACATGGAAATACCCCTCTTGCGTACTGCAAGGCGACGGGTCCGTCGGCGAGTTCTACTCTGTCGCAATGACCGGCAACTACCAGCAGGCCGACACCGGAACGAAAATGATTCACATCGGACGTGACACCCGAAGCACCATCATCAGCAAGGGCATCAGCGCCGGACATAGCGAAAACTCATACCGAGGCCTCGTCAAAGTGGCAAAGGGGGCCGATGGCGCAAGGAACTTCAGCCAGTGCGACAGCCTTCTGATGGGAGACAAATGCGGGGCGCACACTTTCCCTTATGCCGATGTGGCCAACCCCACCGCCCAGATTGAGCACGAGGCGACGACCAGTAAAATCAGTGAAGACCAGCTCTTCTACTGCAATCAGAGGGGCATCGCCACCGAGGAGGCCGTGGGGCTTATCATCAACGGCTACGCGCGCGAGGTGCTCAAACGCCTCCCCATGGAGTTCGCCGTCGAGGCTCAAAAACTTCTGGCCATACAGCTCGAGGGCTCTGTGGGGTAGGGCTGTAATCGGAATATATCGCACTGTGGCGCCACGCGCCATCATTTTTTGAACATACGCAAATGCTCACTATTAAAGATTTGCATGCCTCTGTTGAGGGCAAGGAGATACTCCGCGGCATCAACCTCGAGATAAAGGCGGGCGAGACCCACGCCATAATGGGTCCCAACGGCTCCGGCAAGAGCACGCTGTCCGCGGTCCTGGCGGGCAACCCGGCCTACACAGTGACGGGAGGCTCCGTCACGTTCAACGGGAAAGACCTTCTCGCGCTCAAGCCCGAAGAGAGGGCCAACGAGGGCATCTTCCTCTCTTTCCAATACCCCGTCGAGATCCCGGGTGTCTCAATGGCCAACTTCATGAAGGCCGCCGTCAACGGCAAGCGCAAGTACCAGGGGCTCGAACCGCTATCCGCCGCCGACTTCCTCAAACTCATGAACGAGAAGAAGAAGCTCGTGGAGATAGACTCTAAGCTCACCAACCGAGCAGTCAACGAAGGCTTCTCTGGAGGCGAGAAGAAGAAAAACGAGATTTTCCAGATGGCAATGCTCGAACCTTGCCTCCGCATTCTTGACGAAACAGACTCAGGTCTCGATATTGACGCGCTGCGCATTGTCGCCACCGGCGTCACCAAGCTCAAGAGCGAGAGCAACGCGACTGTCGTCATCACTCACTACCAGCGTCTGCTTGACTATATCGTGCCCGACTATATCCATATCCTGTATCATGGTCGCATCGTCATGACGGGCGACAAGAGCTTGGCGCTCGACCTTGAGAAGAGGGGCTACGACTGGATCAAGGAACAGTTCCCTGATTAACGCGCCCAATAACGATAGGCCTTATGACAACAAGTAAGAATTTGACCACGTTTTCGGGAAAGGCGACCTCGGACATCCTCGCTAACGCGCCTAAGGGCGAGTGCTACCTCTATACTGACATGGCCCGGGCTCTCGCCGGCGACGCCATCTTTGCCGACGCGCCGATATGCGTTGGCGGTGTTGGCGATATCGATACAGAGGTCGTGCCTGCTGACGATGACAGGCTTGACGCACTCGCCGATCTGTCTCGCACATCCGACAGGCGGGGCGATTATCTTGACGTTTTAGCCAACGCCGCCGCACGCACCCTCAACACGGTCTCCCTTTCGCAAGGCGAGCGTGCCGAAGTGTCAGTCAGGTCGGTTGGCGGCTTCGAGGGCGTGTCGGTAGCCAGACTTGTCTTGTCCGTCAAGCCGGGTGTCAAGGCGTCGGCCGTCGTCAGGCTTGCTTCTGCCGGACGCCTTGTCGTGCAGACCAAGATAAACCTCGCGCCCGGCTCAAGCCTCGATGCCGTTTTTATTCAAGACGGGGAGTCTGACCAAGTGCTCTTGACGCGCACTACCATCGATTTGGATGAGGATGCGCAGGCCGATGTCACTTTTGTCAACCTCAACCCCGCCTTGGCTCGAAACGAGGTGCGTTGCGGAATCCACGCCAGTGGAGCCCGGCTCCGCATGGGTGGAATATATACAGTGTCTGGCGACGGACGCGTTGATAACGAGACTCTGGTTGAACACCTGGTCGGTCATACGCAGAGCGATCAGCTCTTCAAAGGCATCGCGGACGGCAACGGGGTCATGGCCTTCGGAGGTCTTATCCTCGTCAAACCCGACGCCCAGAAGGTTGACGCCAACCAGACCAACAGACACATGCTCATCAGCCGTGACGCCAGAGCCTACGCCAAGCCCCAGCTCGAAATTTATGCCGACGACGTCAAGTGCTCCCACGGAGCCACGACCGGGCAGATCGACCCTCAGCAGCTGTTCTACATGCAGCAGAGGGGCATCGATGAGCGCACGGCGCGCAGACTTCTCTCCGCCGCTTTTGTAGGAGAGGTCGTCGACCGAATCCCGCTCGATGACGTCAAGGCGGCTCTCCATGAGAAACTTATAGGCTGAAACGTTAACTGATGAATAAAGAGTTCAATGTAGACGATGTCCGCCTGCAATTCCCCATCCTCGCGGAAAAGGTCTACAAAAAAAACCTCATATACCTCGATAACGGAGCCACCACCCAAAAGCCGCTCGCTGTAATCGACGTTTATGACAACGTATATAGGAAGGTCAACGCTAACATCCACCGTGGTGTCCACCACCTCAGCAATGTCTGCACCGACCTCTACGAGAAGGCCAGGCAGATTGTGGCGCGACATCTTAATGCGGCCGACTCGTCTGAGATTGTCTTCACGCGAAACACGACCGAGTCCATCAATCTTGTCGCTTATGCCTATGGCGACAAGTTTGTCGGCCCTGGCGACGAGATTGTAGTCTCCGAGATGGAGCACCACTCCAACATTGTGCCTTGGCAGCTCCTTTGCCAGAGGCGAGGCGCTAAGCTGTTAGTGGCTAAGGTCAGCGACCATGGAGAGCTCGATATGGGTCAGCTCGCCGGTCTCCTCTCTGAGCGAACCAGGATTGTCAGCATTGCGCACGTCTCAAACGTCATGGGGTCTGTTAACGATGTGCGGACGATTGTCGGCATGGCCCACTCGGTCGGTGCCGTGGCCGTCATCGATGCGGCCCAGAGCGTGCCGCACCAGGCCATTGACGTGCAGTCCATCGGTTGCGACTTCCTCGCTTTCTCTGGCCATAAGGTCTACGCTCCGCTCGGCTCTGGCGCGCTCTACGGCAGGCGCGACCTGCTCAACGCTATGAACCCGTGGATGGCTGGTGGCGAGATGATAGACAAGGTCTCTTTCGCTGGCACCACTTTCGCCGAGCCTCCGCTCAAGTTCGAGGCGGGGACGCCAGACTATGCGGCCGCTATCGCCCTCGGCGCGGCTCTTGACTATGTTGACGGCATAGGCATGGACGTCATCGAGGCTCACGAGGCGAGTCTTGTCAAGCGAACCTTGGACGGACTCCTCGCCATTCCGGGCGTACGAGTCATAGGCCAGGCTGAGAATCACGCCAGTGCCGTCTCATTTCTTGTAGACTCCATTCATCCCTACGATGCAGGCATGATTCTCGACAAGCTCGGCATAGCTGTGAGAACCGGGCATCATTGCGCGCAACCACTTATGGATAGGTTTGGCATTGTCGGCACTGTCCGCGCCTCTTTTGCCCTCTATAACACGGCGGACGAAGTCGACGCTCTGCTCAATGGCGTGGAGTGGGTTAAGAAGATGTTCTCTTAGACTGCGCATTTGCGCCGGTCTGGATATTTATAATACTTTATCTTCATTTGTCATCAGGACTGCGCAAAAACAGTCTTGGTGACTTTTGCTTTTACCCTTCGCAATATTCACGGTAAGCTTGTCTTAAGATTGGAGCCAATCACTTGTTCGTACCTTTTAGTCATCGACTGTAGCCCATATCCGGGGACTAATGTCTAATCTGCGGCTTCGTTTGCGAACAGAACGAACCATTTGTATTTATACCTCATTTTCAAGTAAAATTTTATCATCGCCATACAACAGAATTGAAGGTGTTACGTCAGAAGCTTTCTTTTTAAATTATTGAAATGCTGATACTTAGTCATATTTTGTTTTTTCTTGGACATGATATATTTTCTATTGTCCTATTTTAACCACGGGGGCTTGCCGCCATTTTGTGTATGTACTTTTTTGTTAATTTAGTAGTCGAAGTTTAATAAACACGACCAATGGAACAACAGAACACCAAGTTGTCGATAGGCGAGAAGATTGCCTACGCTCTCGGCGACGCGTCGGCCAACATAGCTTGGCGCGGGGTCTCAACCTTCCTACTCATTTTCTACACTGACGTGTTCGGTCTCGCTCCTGCCATAGCGGGGCTCGTTCTGCTTGTCGGGCGTTTCACCGATGGCGTTTCGGACATCCTCATGGGCGTTGTGGGCGACCGCACAAAGAGTAAGCATGGTCATTTTCGTCCGTGGGTGCTTTGGACGGCTCTGCCCCTTGGCATAACGCTGTCGCTCGTCTTTACAGCGCCCGATTGGTCTATGCAGTGGAAGGTCGCCTACGCGTTCATCACGTATATCATTTTCATGGTGACCTACACGGCCAATAACCTGCCCTATGGCTCGCTTATGGCCGTTATGACGCCCGACGACAAGGAACGCACGAGCCTCAGCTCTTTCCGTATGGTCGGCGCTTTTGCCGGAGGCATGCTCGTGCAGGGCGCGCTCCTTTCCCTCGTAGCCTATTTTGGCAATATAGACCCGAAAGTGAATGTCGATAAGGTCGCGGTGCAGTCCTACTCTGTCGCGATCACCGCGCCTGCCGACTACCAGAAGGTGAAGGTCTCCACGACCGACGGAATAGCCACATTCGTCTGGGCCGACTCGGTCGGAGTCGACGGCGCGCAGTTCACGACATCCAAACATCTCGCAGTCTCTGCGGGTGAGACGTATAAGTTCGTCGTCACCGGTCAGGACGAACTAAAGCCTGAAGATATTTCCATCATCGACCAGAGCCGCGGATATAGCCACTCCATTTACCTCATGTCCGCTGTGCTTGTCGTCGCGCTGCTCATCACCTTCCGCTTCACACGCGAGCGCGTGCAGCCCCCTGCCGACCAGAAGACCGATATCAAGAATGACCTCAAGGATCTTGTCCACAACAAGCCGTGGATAGTCCTCCTCTTTGTCGGGCTCCTCTTTAATATTTATAACAACATCAAGCAGGGCATCACTGTCATGTACTTCTCGCACTATGTGCATGACCAGTTCCTGGCCGCCACCTACATGGTCTGCCTCATGGTGGCCTCAATCGGCGGAGCCATGCTCACCACGCCTCTCGGCAACAAGCTCGGAAAGAAGAACCTTTTCATCCTGGCTCTCGTGACCACTGGCATCATCAACTCGTTTATAGCTTTTTGCGGTCCGCAAGACGTGTCGGCCATTTTTGCCATTGGCATTGCGAGTGAGGTTTTCGCCGCATTCCTCCCGACCCTCTTCTTCGCCATGCTGGGTGACGCGGCCGACTACTCCGAGTTCGTCAACGGCCGTCGTGCCACGGGCCTTGTCTATGCGGCCGGCTCGTTCGCCACTAAGTTCGGAGGCGGCATCGCCGGCGCCATCATAGGAGCCATTCTCGGCTACTTCGGTTATAACGGTGTCGACCCTTCCACCTACGCCGCCGCGCAAGAGGGCATGGTGATGCTTATGAGCTGGGTCCCCGCCGTGATCGTCGTGCTTGGAGCCGCGGTCATGCTCATCTATCCGCTCAGCCAAGACAAGCAGACTGAGATTACTGTGGAGCTCGAGCGCAGGAGGCTTGAAAAATAGACCTCGTCGATTGCATCTGAACCTGTAAACATAGAATAAAATAAAAAGACGCCACAGGCGCCCAGCGCCCTCGGCATAAACAACCATTCCATAAGTATGAAAGAGTACGGTCATTTCGACGACGCCAACCGCGAGTACGTCATCACCGACCCCAAGACCCCTTGGCCTTGGATCAACTACCTCGGCAACGAGGATTTCTTCTCGCTCATCTCAAATACCGCCGGCGGATACTCCTTCTACAAGGACGCCAAGTTCCGACGCATCACCCGCTACCGTTACAACGGTGTGCCCATGGATAACGGAGGACGCTACTTCTACATCAATGACGGCGGCACGGTCTGGAGCCCGGGATGGAAGCCTTGCAAAACGCCGCTCGATCGCTACGAGTGCCGACACGGTATGGGCTACACCAAGATTGTCGGTAGCAAGAACGGCATCGAGGCCACTGAGCTATTTTTCGTCCCGCTCAAGACGCACGCCGAGGTGCAGAAGCTCACGCTGACCAACACGAGCGCCACGGCGCGCACTCTCAAGCTCTTCTCTTTCGAGGAGTGGTGCCTCTGGAACGCCGCCACAGACATGGAGAACTTCCAACGCAATTTCTCAACCGGCGAGGTCGAGATTGACGGTTCGGTCATCTATCACAAGACCGAGTACAAGGAGCGCCGCAACCACTACGCCTTCTACAGCGTCAACACGCCCATTCAGGGCTTTGACACCGACCGTGAGACTTTCATCGGCCTCTATAATGAGTTCGCGCTCCCTCAAAACGTCGAGGCTGGCAAGCCCGGCAACAGCGTGGCGCACGGATGGAGCCCCATCGCAAGCCATTATATTGAGGTCGAGCTCAAGCCTGGCGAGAGCAAGGACTTCATCTTCCTGCTTGGCTACGTCGAGAATGAGCAGGATGAGAAATACGACCCGGCAGGACGCCGACAGGGGCTTCTGACCTCGCTCGGAGACCTTGACAGAACCATCGTGAACAAGGAGAAGGCAAAGGCCATAATGGCAGCTTTCGACACCACCGAGAAGGTAGACAAGGCCCTTGACGACCTCCGTAAGTTCTGGGATGACCTCCTTGACCGCTTCACTCTCAAGAGTGGCGACGAGAGGCTCGACCGTATGGTCAACATCTGGAACCAGTACCAGTGCATGGTCACGTTCAACTTCTCGCGCTCCGCCTCTTTCTTCGAGAGCGGTATCGGACGTGGCATGGGCTTCCGCGACTCAAACCAGGATCTTGTCGGCTTCGTTCACCAGATCCCCGACCGCGCGCGTCAGCGTATTATCGACATCGCATCCACGCAATTCCCCGATGGCGGATGCTACCACCAGTATCAGCCGCTCACAAAGCGCGGCAACAACGACATCGGCGGCGGTTTCAATGACGATCCCATGTGGCTCATTTTCGGCACCGTGGCCTACATCAAGGAGACGGGCGACTTCTCCATCCTCGACGAGCCCGTCCCGTTCGATAACGTCCCGGGCAGCGAGGTTAGCCTTTATCAGCACCTCGTCGTCTCGTTCGACCATGTCGTCAACAACCTTGGCCCCCACAAGCTCCCGCTGATAGGACGCGCCGACTGGAACGACTGTCTCAACCTCAACTGCTTCAGCTGGGATCCTAACGAGAGCTTCCAGACGACCGAGAACAAGACCGAGGGCAGCAAGGCCGAGAGCCTTATGATCGCGGGCCTCTTCGTCGTCTGCGGACGAGACTACGTCGAGCTCTGCCAGCAGATAGGCAAGAATGACGAGGCCGCCCGCGCGCAGAAGGCAATTGACGAGATGGTGGCCGCCGTCAAGAAAGACGGTTGGGACGGCGACTGGTATCTCCGCGCCTACGACTTCTTCGGCAACAAGATTGGTTCTAAGGAGAATGAGGAGGGCAAGATCTTCATTGAGAGCCAAGGATGGTGCACCATGGCAGGCATCGGCAAGGAGGAAGGAATGGTCGACAAGGCTCTCGACTCTGTCAAGAAGTACATGGACTGCGAGCACGGCATTGTGCTCAACTGGCCTGCCTTCACCACTTATCATGTCGAGATGGGTGAGATCTCCTCTTATCCCGCTGGTTACAAGGAGAATGCGGGCATCTTCTGCCACAACAATCCTTGGGTCATCATTGGTGAGACCGTGGTCGGACGCGGTAACGATGCTTGGGAGCACTACGCCAAGATATGCCCCGCCTTCATCAAGGATCAGGATCTCCACAAGGTCGAGCCTTACGTCTATAGCCAAATGGTGGCCGGCAAGGATGCCGCACGTCCTGGCGAGGGCAAGAACTCTTGGCTCACTGGCACCGCCGCTTGGAACTGGTACACCATCACCGAGTTCATCCTCGGCGTTAAGCCGGCCTACGCAGGTCTCGAGATCGACCCGTGCATCCCGTCCTCGATGAAGGGTTACACGGTGACCCGCCGACTCCGTGGCGCTGAGTACGTCATAAACGTCAAGAATGAGAGCGGTGCGCAGAAGGGCGTCAAGAGCATTACTGTCGACGGCCAGAAGATCGAGGGCAACATTATCAAGCACTCGGCCGGCAAACATATTGTCGAGGTCGTAATGTAGTCAGACGCTTCGTCTGCGTGATCCGTTTTGCGGATCGCTAAGTTTCAGAAATCATGGCCGCGGGGGGTGCGTAAATCCCTCCGCGGCGTTTTGTTATGAGGCATTTGAACCGTTTGCGGGATTTTCTCATTATATTTGCATTTAGACCTTGCTTATTGAGCCTGCCTGAGGCCCTTTATATCAAGGCTTTTATCATCAGAATATAAAAAACATACCACAATGAGACATTTAACAGCAAGGGTGCTATCCTTGGCACTCCTTTTGCCCCCTGTCAGTGTCGCCTCTTTTGCATCTTGCTCAAGCGATGACGAGACTGAGACCATAGTTGATAACAACAACGGCGGCAGCGACAACAAGGATGACGAGAATAACAATAGTGGTGGCGACAATGGCAAAGACGACGAGCCATCACTCTTCTCCGGCATCGACGAAGAGCTGAAAGCACAGAACACGCCCGATGGCTGGACGTCAGTCTCCCTTCCTCAGCTGCCTTCCATCACTTCTGCAAACACTTTTTACATCACGGACTTTGGTGCTGTAGCAGATGCTGCCGACAACACGGCCGCCATTCAAAAAGCCCTTGACGCCGTGCCGGACGAGGGCGGAATGGTGGTCATCCCGGCCGGCACCTGGATGTTCGGGTCGAAACAGACCAGCACAACGGAGGTGCTCGGCATCAAGTCCAAGACCGTTCTCCACCTGTGCGCAGGTGCCACCCTCAAGCTCTTGCCTTATGGCGAGGCTCCCAACACCAAGATGATTTTCATCGGTTGCAAGAATAGGAAGCAGACCGACATAGTGATTGAGGGCGAGGGCGAGACTTCCGTCATCGACGGGCAGGGTGCGCGCTGGTGGCTCGCACGTGAGAACGGGGAGACGTTCAACCCCGGCGCCATGATACGTTTTGAGCAGGGGTCGCGCTACCTGATCCGCGACATCAAGATTCAAAACACCCCGGGTGTGAACATCACCATCAGCAATAGCGGCAAGGCGAGCCATGCCACCATCCACGACGTGATAATTAGCGAGCCTGCCTCCGAAGCCGGTGCCGGCAAGGCTTCCCACAACACCGATGGCGTATCCATCTGGGGTCCTTACGTCAACATTTACGACTGCAGCATAAGCAATGGCGACGACAATGTCGTGTGTGACAATGACGCGCAGTATATCCACGTCTGGAATTGCTTTTTCGGGACTGGCCACGGCGCATCCATTGGCAGTTACACCAAGAACATCACACACGTCATTTTCGACAACATTACCATGGAAGGGACCACGGCGGGCGTCCGACTGAAGACCGGCATCAATTCTGACGGTTCTCTCCGTGGCGGCGGCGAGAAGGATTTCACCTTCTCCAATTTCACAATGACTAATGTCAAGAACCCTTTCTCTATGGATTGTTTCTATGACAAGAAATACGCCAAAGACCCTCAGGATGACCTTGACAATCCGCGTAAGTTTGATTCTACTACGCCCACTTACGACGGCATTCTCCTCAAGAACGTCAAGACCACTGATGTTTGCTCCGGGTCTGCGATTTTCCTGGTCGGGCGACCTGAGAGCCACATAAAGAACGTGACGCTCGACAATGTCCAGATCAGCGCAAAGAAAGGCATCGACATACGCTTTGTTGACAACCTCGTGTTTAAGAACGGGTCTAAGATTTCAGCTTCAAGCGGATCCATATGGGTCAAGAAGTTCGAGTCTACCGTCTACGGTAACTGCGGGGCGACCGAGTAACAGGTATCTCCAGTAATATGAAAAAACGTCGGGGTTTGAGTGGCTAATGCTCAAGCCCCGACGCTTTTCTATCATTCCCGACTTTCTGTTTGTTTACTCCTGCCCTTTGCGCTTGGCAAGCTCATAATGGCATTGCCGGAGAAGTCGCGCATGGCCCGGATTTTCAAAGGCGTCCAGAGGCCCAGGGCCTCCGCCGTCTTGCCGGTAGCATGGCCGTTATGTCAGTTCTTGGCGATTCTTACTACAACCTGCCCTGATGATGTGGCCGACACGACCACCTGAGACCCGTGCTCTACGAACGTGCCGTCTGATATGGCGTCATAAGTCTCGCCGGCTATGCGCACCTTGCCGCCCGGACGCAAGTCTGTGACAGCCTCGCCGCTTTGGCCTATCAGGCTGTCAAGCTCCTTCTTCTCGACGCCGATGTATCCCCTGTCTGCCTCTTGCGAAGTCTCAAGTGTGAACTTTGAGAGTGGGGTGCCCCTCTTGGCCCGGAACAGCTTTCGGCCTGCGACTACGCACAAGACCACCGACAGCACGAGCGACACGATCACGACCCACAACGATACGGCTATTTCGCCCGACGACACGCCTTCGAATGACAAGCCGTCATTGCCCACGAGGCTCAGCGTAAGGCTTGCGACGGTGCATATTATGCCAGCTATCCCCGCGATGCCGAAGCCCGGTATCACGAAAATCTCTGCCGCCAAAAGACCTATGCCCACAAGGAACAGCAATATCTCCCAGTTGGCCGCGAGACCGTCTATGTAAAGAGGGGCGAAGTATAACACCGCCGCACCTATCGATACGAAGAGGGCGAAGCCTATGCCGGGGGTCTGGAGCTCAAAATACAGGCCGCCTATGATGAGCAATATCAATATGCCGCGCAGCCCCGTCGAGAGCAGCCCGCCCTTGATATCCGCAAAGACCGAAGGCTCGTACTTTTCCACCACGGCGCCGGGGGCCACGTGCTCCGTCACCTCGGCAATGTTCCTCATCTGCCCTTCGCAATAGTTCATTTTTATGGCCTCGAGCGTCGTCAGAGTCAGAACGTGAGCCGAGTCTACCACGCCGTCTATGAACACGGATTCGTCGACCATGGCTTCAGCGATACGCGGGTCGCGGAGATATAGGCGTGCGCTGTCGCGGCCGTCTCGCCAGGGGTGGGCCTCGGCCGTTGAGCGCATTATGGCGCGCATGTAGCTCTGATACTTGTCCGGCATCTTGGAACCGTCCGAGCCGCTCACCACGGTGCAGGCGCCTATGCTGGCCCCGGGGCTCATGTATATGGAGTCGCAAGCCGTGGCTATCAGAGCGCCTGCCGACGCCGCGTTCACGTCAATAAACGCATAGACGGGGATGGGGCATGCCAATATGGCCGAGCGTATCGAGTCGGCGAATGTCACTTCGCCGCCATACGTGTTCATGTTCATTATGATGTGGTCTGCGCGGGTGTCGCGGGCCATGCGCAGGGCCTCCGACGTGTGTATCCACGCCGTGCTGGCTATGTCTTCCCTTATGTCGAACACAAGCACTTTCTGCGTTTTGTCAGCAGCCCCCTGAGGGGTGGCCATGGCTGCGTTACAGAGCAGTGCCGAGGCCATTATTATTCTCTTGAGTAGATGCATTGTCGTATTTGTTGTGAGGTGACTGTCTATTCGCCTGTCGGCCGCCATTGCCGTCAGCAGGGCGGGGCGGTTTCGTGGCTTTTGCAAAGATAGCAACTATGCCGAAGTTGGAGCCATTTCGTTTTGCACCCTTCGTAAGTTTGTAAGGGCGCGCGCTTGACCAGCCGAGTCGTTGACGCTTTCTCTGTAAAAATGGTTTACTTTCAATGCGGCTTATCATTAGGGCTCGGGAGCCAATCTTAATTTTGTGGTGTGTCTTTTTATTTGTCGTCCGACATGTTGAGCAGACGACCGACTTGACTGGCCTTTTACGGTATGGAGGGCGTCCTCTTGTCGTAAGCTGTGGAGCCATCCGCACCTTCCCGTTACGCCATGGCTGTGGTGCCATCTGTGAACCGTGTAGCGTGTCTGAGGCCTGCGATGCGACTATTGTACGCTCTTTTGTCGAATTGTTGTGCATTTAACGCTATCTATATTTTTTCTTATTAAGGCGGAACAACTAATTATTTCTTTTTGTAACTTTGCTGTTGTCAGAAACAATGAAAAGCAAATGCAGACAATGCGATTTTATTTCGGCTTCTATTTTTACTTCTTTGCAGACAGCAGGGGAGCAGGTGGTTGCCGCATCTAAGCGCAAGGTCTTATGACGAGATATGAGAGGCCCACCTGAGTTTCAGGCGGGTCTCATTTTTTTATCAAGGTATTAATCTATCACTGGAAAGTGGAACGCAGCGACATCAACAAGTCAGTCATCGATCTGGTCGAGGCCAATGAGGAGAGCTTAAAGAACGACAAGGTGCGACGCCCCAAGAGGCGCGTGGCCATTCAAGGCGTCAGTGGCGCCAATCATGAGATTGCGGCCCGCGAGTTCTTCCGTGATTTCGATGTCGAGGTTGTCCCATGCCTCACCTTCGAGGAGCTCTTCCGCAGAGTGCGCGAGGAAGACGACCTCTACGGCATCTGCGCCATCGAGAACACCCTCGTCGGCTCCATCAACGCCAACTACACACTGCTCAAAGACTCGGGTCTCGAGGTCATCGGTGAGTACAAGTTGCGAATCAAGCACAACCTTATGGCGCTGCCAGGCGTCAAGATTGAGGACATACGCGAGGTGCACAGCCACCCCATGGCTCTTGCCCAGTGCAAGGCTTTCTTCTCTGGCTACCCCCGCATCCGCCTCATCGAGAGCGAGGATACTGCCCTCTCGGCCAAAGACGTGGCGGATAAGGGCTTGCGCGACGTGGCGGCCATTGCGCCCGAGATAGCGGCCGACATCTACGGGCTAAACATCATCGGCCGCGGCATCGAGACCAACAAGAAGAACTTTACGCGTTTCCTTGTGGTCAACGAGAGCGGCGTCTTTGATCGTGACGAGCTTCTGGCGCAAAACAGGATCAACCGCGCGTCCGTCGTCTTCAGCATTGCGCAGGCGGGCGAGGTCGGCAGCCTCTCAAAAGTCCTTACCGTTCTCGCTTTCTACGGTATCAACCTCACTAAGATACAGTCCAACCCCGTCGTCGGTCATGAGTGGGAGTACATCTTCTACGTCGACCTCTCGTTCTCCAATTACACCCGGTATGTCCAGGCGATAGCCGCCGTCAGGCCTCTCTGCGCCTCTCTGCGCATCCTTGGCGAGTATGAGACCGGGCGTCAGAGCGTAGGCGACTGATAACGCAAGACCCCTTTTTTATTACCCGATTTGATAAATAGATAACGTCAGATATGATTATTTCTCCCGCCAATCGCGCTGCCCAAGTCGAGGAGTACTACTTCTCGCGGAACAACCGCCGTCTCGATGCCATGCGCAAGAGCGGCGTAGATGTCATCAACCTCGGCATCGGCAGCCCCGACATGCCGCCGGCCGACTCGGTTGTGAAGACTCTCGCCGAGGCCGCCGCTTTGCCTAATGTCCACGGATATCAGCCCTATACGGGTATTCCTCAGCTCCGTCAGGGCTATGCCGAGTGGTATCAGAAGTGGTATGGAGTCTCGCTCGACCCCGACCATGAGATTCTGCCGCTCATCGGATCGAAAGAGGGCATCATGCACATCATGATGGCTTTCATCAACGAGGGTGACGGAGTCCTCGTCCCCGATCCCGGCTACCCGACGTACTCTTCCGTGGCCAAACTCGTGGGCGCCAAGACGCAAACCTATAAGCTCTATGAGCATCTCGGTTGGCAGCCCGACTTTGACGAACTTGAGAAGATGGATCTCGATGGAGTCAAGATCATGTGGACCAACTACTCCAACATGCCCACAGGCGCGCCTGCCACCACTGAGCTCTATCAGAGGCTCGTCGACTTCGGTCGCCGCCATGGCATCCTCATCTGCAACGACAACCCTTACAGCTTCATCCTCAATGAGAATCCGCTTTCCATCCTCTCCATCGAGGGTGCCAAGGACGTCTGCATTGAGCTCAACTCCATGAGCAAGGCTCATAACATGGCGGGATGGCGTTTCGGCATGGCGGCCTCAAACCCGGAGATTATAGCGACGGTGCTCAGGGTCAAGAGTAATATGGACAGCGGAGTCTTCCGCCCCATGCAGCTTGCCGCCGCCGAGGCTCTCAAACTTGACAAGCGGTGGTTCTCCGCGCTCAACGCCGAGTATCGTGAGCGACAGAAGTACGCTTTCGCCATCATGGACGCTTTGAGGTGCAAATACAACCCCGCGCAGGGCGGACTTTTCGTCTGGGCCAAGGTGGAAGACAAGTGGGAGTCGGCCGAGGCGCAGAGCGACGACATATTGCGCCAGACGGGAGTTTTCATCACGCCGGGCTTCATCTTCGGCAGTCAGGGACGGCGCTTCCTGCGCATCTCGCTTTGCGCCAAGATTCCTGTCTTCGAAGAGGCTCTTAAGCGCATCAAGGAGATGAAATAATTCACGAAGTCTTGTCCTCACTATCATACCAATCGAATAAAAAAACAACGACATAGATATGGAAGCACAACTCGAACTCGAGTCCATACTCCTCCCGGGCGTGGACAGCAAACGACCCCTCGTCATCGCCGGTCCCTGCAGCGCCGAGACCGAGGAACAGGTTATGAACACTGCGCGTGAGCTCGCCGCCAGCGGCATCAAGATTTTCCGTGCAGGCATCTGGAAGCCGCGCACTCGCCCAGGCTCTTTCGAGGGCGTAGGTTCGGTCGGTCTGCCTTGGCTGCAGAGGGTCAAGCGCGAGACGGGTATGTACACCGCCGTCGAGGTGGCCACGGCGCAGCACGTCTACGAGGCCATTAAATACGGAATCGACATGGTATGGGTCGGCGCGCGCACCACGGCCAACCCTTTCGCTGTCCAGGAGGTCGCCGACGCGCTCCGCGGGACGGATATGCCCGTCCTCGTCAAGAATCCCGTCAACCCCGATCTTGAGCTCTGGATAGGCGCGCTCGAGCGTCTTAACCGCGCGGGCATCAAGAAGCTCGGCGTCATCCACCGCGGATTCTCTGTATACCAGAAGATCAAGTATCGCAACGACCCGCAATGGCAAATCGCCATTGAGTTGCACAGGCGCATACCCAACCTGCCAATCATCAACGACCCGAGCCACATTTCTGGCGACTCCAACCTCATCCTCGAGGTCAGCCAACAGGCTATGGATCTCAACTTCGACGGTCTTATCGTCGAGAGCCACGAGTGCCCCGCACAAGCTTGGTCCGACGCTAAGCAGCAGGTCACGCCCGCGCACCTCAAGATGATCCTCTCTGATCTTGTTATCCGCGAGGCGATGATTGGCGACAAGCCGCGCACCGAGCTCGACGAGCTCCGACAGAAGATTGACCTCCTCGACAAGCAGGTGGTGGAGGTTATGGCAAAGCGCATGAGCATCTCTGAGCAGATCGCCAAATACAAGTTCGAGAACGGGGTCACAGTGCTCCAGAGCCGACGCTACGATGAGATCCTCCAGAGCCGACGCAAGGTGGCGGAGGAAAATAACCTCAACCCCGATTTCGTCGTCAAGCTCTATGAGGCCATACACGAGGAGAGCGTCAACAGGCAGACCCTCGTCATGCAGAAGCTGCAGAAGGAGAAGAAGTAATCAGGATATATAAAAAACAGGTGGAGGCGGCTGTGGGTGTTCGCCTGCGGCCGCGTCTCTTCCTCACACTCTCACGTATATGCGTATATGCATCGTAGGCGCCGGCAAGATGGGCGCCTTCTTGGCGGACACCATGTGCCTCCTCCATGAGGTCGCAGTCTATGACGTCGATGTCAAGAAGCTCCAGTACGTCTTCAACACCAGGCGGCTCACAACTTTTGAGGAGATAAGCAAGTTCGACCCCGAGCTCCTCATCAACGCCGTCACCCTCAAATACACACTCAAGACTTTTGAGGACGTCCTGCCTTATGTGTCTGAGCGTTGCATGTTGTCTGACATCGCGTCGGTCAAGACTGGTCTTCTCGAGT
>SFOL01000111.1 GCA_004552385.1 Bacteroidales bacterium
ACGCTCTGCTGATGGGTTGCATAGATGTTATACAGGAGCAGAGGAGCACGTTGATATCCAAGCTAATAGACGAATCCAACTCTTTCATAGAACTCATATTGAAGTGCGTGTATGAAGCTATAGGTTTCGCACAGAACATCAGCCCCCGCTTCTTCGAAGACCTGTCCAACCTCAACTATACGGGCGCACGGGTGGCGATGGATAAGAGCTTTGTGGACCTAAAAGACAGGACTGTGGGGCTGATATCCAAAGGGAAGGAAGACGGGCTGATAAGGGAAGAGATTGACCCCGAGTTCACCGCGACCATGATGATACACGGCACCATTCCTAAGCCCATGGAATATAGCGCAAACTCGAACAAATGGGACAGGGCGTGGATGCTGAAGCAACTGACGTTCATATTCCTGAGAGGAATGGCGACCGAGAAGGGCACATCACTTATAGACAAGTACGCCAAGGGGCTCAAGCTGAACAATTAAACAGAACAAGTTAAGACACACAAGATAGATAGACAGAAAGAATGATGAAAAAGATTGCCACATTGTCAGCAGTCATAGCCGTGAGCATGGCTGGCTGGGCGCAAGGGGACCCCAAGGAAGCCCCCGCCGCCGGGCAAACAGAGAAGACAAGCGGGGCGGAGGAGATGGTGGTAGACCTCCAGACCGCGATAAGCGAGGCCCTGCAGTATAACAAGCAGCTGCAGAACAGCGTCTTGGATCGCGAGACGTATTACCAGAAAGTGCGCGAGGCGCGCTCTCAAGGCCTGCCGCAGGTTAATGCGTCGCTGACCGGTACCACCTACTTCGGCAAAGAGATGAAATTCGGCGATATGCCTATAAAGATGGAAAACTCGCTGACGCTGGCCGCCACAGCCTCGTGGACGTTCTCGATGCAGCAGATAGCGTCAGTCAAAGTGGCGAAGATAGCCCAGAGGCTGACGGAGCAGACCGTGAGAGCGACGGAGCAGGACGTGAAGGCCAACGTGGCGGACACGTATTACGCCGTGCTGGTGTATGACCGCAACATGGAGATTGTCAAAGCCAACCTTGCTGACATGGAGGACATAGCCAACCACACGGAGAAGTGTTACGAGGCGGGGACCGTGGAGAAGACCGACGTCGACCAGATAAACGTCAACCTCGCCACGCTGAAGAACGCACTGCTCTCACTGCAACGCAGCCTGGAGAGCACGAAGCGGCTACTGGTCCTGCAGATGGGAGTAGACATCAAGACGAACATAAAGGCGGCGCAGACACTCGACCAGTTCCTCGCCACGACAAGCGAGCAGCTGGACACGGCCAACATGGACATAAGCCAGAACGTCAACTACCAGCAGCTACTGCTGAACCGCGAAATAACCGAGCAGACGGTCAAGATGCGCAAATTCGCCTACATACCGACTCTGACGGCCTCATACCAGTACTCTAACGCCATAAAGGGCGGCTTCATGAACTTTGACCATATTGGCAACCTCACCCTGACAGTGCCGATATTCAGCGGCTTCGCGCGTCACTCGCAGGTTAAGCAGGCGCAGATTGAGGCAAGGAAGAACGAGACCAACATAGCCCTGATGGAAGACAACCTGGCCCAAAACGCTGAGCAGTACGCATTCGACTTGCAGACAGCCCAGGACGCGTATGACTTGCAAAAGGAAAACCTTGAGGTCGCGAGGCGGGTGCTTGACAACTACAAGAACAAATATAACCAAGGAGCCCTGTCGAGCCTGGGCCTGACGCAGGCCAACCAGAACTACCTGCAAGCAGAGAGCGCATACGCAAGCGCGGCACTTGACCTCCTGATGGCTCAGACCAAACTGCTGAAACTCTACAACCTGCTGTAAGGTCGTAAGAAAGAAATCGGAACAGAAAACACAGGATAACAAAAGATAAGAAACTGATGAGAAATAGTTTGACCTACATGGCAGCCGTCCTGGCCGCGATGCCCATGATGACGGCATGCGGAGGAGACAGCCAAGACAACAAGGTGGCCAAAGAGGAGCGCGCCCTGGTGCGCGTAGACACCATAAAGACCACGAACGTCGACAGGAAGATAGAATACACGGCCAACCTTGAGGCCAACGAGCAGGACACGTGGAGGTGGGCGACCACATAAAGAAAGGCCAGCTCCTCGTCGAGATGGACTCTAACACGCTGACACAGCAGGAGCTTCAGCTTAAGAACGTGGAGACGGAATACAACCGCGCCGTGAAGCTGATGGAGACGGGCTCGATAAGCCAGCAGAACTACGACAAGGCCGTGACGGCCTACGAGGTGGCGAAAAAAGCCATAGAGAACCTGAAGGAGAACACGCGCCTCGTGGCTCCATTCAACGGCATCGTGACCGGCAAATATATGGAAGAGGGCGAGCTCTACATGGGCGGAACGTTTGGCGGGGCCAGCAAACCGTCAATACTGGCCGTGGAGGAGATCAACCCGGTGAAAGCCATAGTGAACATATCGGAGAAGTATTACCTCGAGATAAAGAAGGGCATGAGCGTGAGCCTGAAGAGCGACGTCTACGGCGAGCGCGAGTTCCCCGGCCACGTGAGCATCGTGTATCCGAGCATAGACCCCAAGACCCGCACGTTCTCGGTAGAGCTGAAGTTCGCCAATGCAGGCGAGGAGCTTCGCCCTGGCATGTATGGCACGGTGTCATTCGCGACGGGCAGGGCCAAGACGATGCTCGTGCAAAGCCTTGCCGTGCTCAAGGTGCAGGGTTCAAACGACAGGTACGTATTCCTCGCCAAAGACGGCAAGGCCAAGCGCATCTCGGTGAAGATCGTTGACCGATATGACGACAAGGTCGAGATAAAGCCGCTCGACGGCGAGATAAACGAGGGCGACCTTATCGTGACTACCGGCCAGGCGAAGCTTGTGGACGGCCGCAAACTGGACATAAGGGAGAAGTAAAGACACGCCAAGTGTTTTATCAGCCTCGCACGGCGAGGCAGTGAACAATAAACGCTAAAACGAAATGAGCATATTCACAACCGCGGTAGAGAAGCCTATCTCGACGCTTATGGTCTTCGTGGCCGTCATCGTCATAGGCGTCTACAGCTACATAAAGCTCCCGATAGACCAGTACCCGAAGATGGATCCGCCATACATAACGGTTATGGCGACATACCCGGGTGCCAACGCGACGGACATAGAGCAGAACGTGACCAAGCAGCTGGAGGATCAGCTGAACTCGGTGGACGACCTTAAGGAGATGACCTCGACCTCGTACGAGAACCTGGGCGTGGTGACGCTTGAGTTCGAGTGGGGCATCAACCTCGACAACGCGAGCAACGACGTGCGCGACGCCGTGGACAAGGCCATGAACAACCTGCCGGACGACATAGACCGCCCGACCATCATGCGCATATCGACATCCATGATGCCGACGCTGGTCTACGCCGTCACGGCGGAACAGTCGTACTCGGGCCTCTACAAGATATTGGACGACAAGGTCATCATGAACCTCAACCGCGTGGACGGCGTGGCCTCGGCCTACGTATCGGGCATTTCCGAGCGCGTGGTGTATGTGGACCTCGACCCGAACAAGCTCGACGCCTATAACTTGACCCTGAGCCAGGTGGGCAACGCCATCTACGCCGAGAACAGGGACGTCTCGGCCGGCAACGTCAAAGTGGGCATAGAGGACTACTCGCTCCGCATAGAGGGCGAGTTTGAGCAGAGCGATGACATTAAGAACATCTCTCTGGCCATGAACGGCAAGACCATCAAACTTGCGGACATAGCCACGGTGCGAGACACACTTAAAGACATAACACTGGAGACCCAGGTGAACCGCAAGAACGGCGCCATACTCCTGGTAACCAAGCAGTCTGACGCCAACGCGGTGGCGGTGGCCGCCGAGGCGCGCGCCGTGATCGAAAAATCGTCCAAAGAGCTGCCGTCCGACGTGACATTCACGATGATATCCGACAACTCGGACTTCATCATCAAGGCAATAGACAACCTCAAGGAGACGCTGTTCTACGCCTTGCTCTTTGTGGTCATCGTCGTGTTCGTGTTCCTCGGTCGTTGGCGCTCCACGTTCGTTATCGCGCTGACGATACCTATCTCGCTCATTGTGGCGTTCATATATCTTGCCGTGGCTGACGGCTCGCTGAACACCATAACGCTCATGTCGCTCTCAATCGCCATCGGCATGGTGGTGGATGACGCCATCGTGGTCCTTGAGAACGTGACGAAGCACGTGGACCGCGGCTCACGCCCGAAGGAGGCTGCGAAATATGGCACGAACGAGGTGTGGACGTCAGTTATCGTGACGACCCTCGTGACAGTGGCCGTGTTCTTCCCTCTGACTATGATACCCGGCATCATGGGCATCTTCTTCAAGCCCCTCGGATGGATCATATGCATATGCGTGTGCACATCGACGGTTACGGCAATCTCGCTCACGCCAATGCTCTGCTCTAAGTTCCTGAAGCTCCGCGACAAGGAGGAGGACGCCAAGGGCGGCAGGCTCAGCTTCTACGTGTTGAGTCAGAAGTGGCTCGCGAAACTGGACAACGTGTATGAGAAGCTGATACGCTGGGTATTGGGACACAGGGCGTTGACGATATGCTCGATGGTGTCGCTGTTCGTGGCCTCGATATTCTTGACTCCGTATCTGCACACAGAGTTCTTCCCCCAGAACGACCAGAACAACATAAACGTCTACGCCAAGATGCAACAGGGTCAGCGCGTAGAGGTCACCAAGGATATCGCCATGAAGGTTGACTCAGCCATCCGCGCCCGCATACCCGAGGTAACCATCATAACGACGTCATACGGTTCGGAGGAAGAGGCATCGTTCGCCTCGATGATGAACACGACCGGCAGCAACATATTCAACATGCGCATGCGCACGGTCGACATGAAAGACCGCAACCGCTCGGTGTTCGTGATGGCGGACTCCATCCGCTCCTTGATAAACGAGTTCCCTGAGATTTTGGACTACGAGGTCACTACCGGCCAAAACGGAACGACAGGCAACACAGTCGACATTGAGATTTTCGGCCACGACTTCCCCGGCACCAGCCGTTTCGCCGCCGAGCTGAAAGACCGCCTCAAGAGCGTCAAGGGCGCGGAGGACATCCTGATAAGCCGCGGCGATGACAAGACTGAGCTCCAGATATTCCTGGACCGCGAGAAGCTGGCCCGCCACGGGCTCACGACGTCGGGCGTCGGCTCTCTCGTTCGCACCTACGTCTACGGCAACCGAAACTCCAAATTCAAGGAGGAGGGCGAGGAGTATGACATCATCGTACGCCTCGAGGAGAAATACCGCTCAAAGATCTCAGACGTTGAGAACATGCTCATAACAGACGGTTATGGCCAGAAGGTCCGCTTGAAAGAGCTCGGACAGATAGTGGAGGGCTACAACCCCCCGTCCATTGAGCGCAAGAGCAAGCAGAGGATGCTCAAGGTGTCCGTGACCCCGGCCTCGGGCCACGCCATGGGCGACATAGCCGTCGAGTGCCAAAAGGTGATAGACCAGATGGACATCCCATCGGAGTACTCAATATACATTGGCGGCTCATATGAGGATCAGCAGGAGTCTTTCGGCGCACTGGGTCTGCTCGTCATCCTGTCGCTCCTGCTTGTCTACCTTGTCATGGCAGCCGAGTTTGAGAGCTTCGTGATGCCCGCCATAATAATGTTGGCGATACCGTTCGCGTTCACGGGCGTCATCCTGGCTTTGCTCATCTTCAATGTGAATCTTTCAATCGTCGCGGCTCTTGGCGCTATGATGCTCATAGGCATCGTGACGAAGAACGGCATCGTGCTGATAGACTACATCAACCTGATGCGCGAGCGCGGCGTGAAGCTCTACGAGGCCATAGCCCTCTCTTGCCGCAGCCGACTGCGCCCTGTGCTCATGACGTCACTGACCACGATGCTCGGCATGTTGCCAATGGCGCTCTCGACGAGCGAGGGCTCAGAGACATGGCAGCCTATGGGCGTGGCCGTCATTGGCGGCATGGTGTTCTCCACCATCATAACGATGCTCATCGTGCCCGCCGTTTACGCCTCGGTGAACAAGAGCGGCAACCGCGACAAGAAGGCAGCCGAGCGCAAAGAGTATCGCTTCATGGCAGACTTTGACCCGGAGCGCGACCTGCCCGCAAGCCGCAGGTCACAGCTTAACGAGCAGAAGTAATAAGCAGGAGGGGGCGGGCCGACGAGCTTTAAAGGCGGACGCAAACCGGCGGTCGACATTCGGCGACCCGCCCCCCCCCCATAATCAATGCCACGCCAAGGCTGACGCCCTTCACAAGAGATCATAACGGACGCAGGACAAGCGTCGCACAAAACGCACAAGAATGAAAGCAGTATTCATAACATACAACCAGGCCCTTACGGAACGTCTGGAATACATATTCGAGCAACTGCGGATAACGGGCTTCACAAAGTTCCCCCTCGTCTACGGACGCGGCACGAACGGAGGTGAGCCTCGCATGGCGAGCCACGCTTGGCCCGAGATGAACAGCTCGATAATAACAATTGTAGATGACGACATAGTGCCTTTGATGCTCAAGT
>SFOL01000112.1 GCA_004552385.1 Bacteroidales bacterium
GTTGACACGAACAACTCGACCTCACAGAAGATAAAATATCTGCAAAGCATCTTCGACATGTGCGGAATAAGCGAAGACGAGCTTGAGCTTTCACTAAAACCAGTCAAGGCGGAACAAGTCAATGGATAAGTACACAAAATGGGTGGCTTGCTGGGGCAACGCGACCTCTATAACGGACCGTCGAGAGGCTGTCTATGCCAAAGATATAACGCTGCGCTACCCCATACGCGTAGTTTTCGGCGGCGACATGCTACGCCTGCGCTTCTCGAACCTCACGGGCACCGAGCCTGTGACCCTGAGCAAAGTAATAGTAGCGAAAACAGCTGAGGGCGGGGAGCCAAGGCAAAACAAGGCTGTTACTTTCGGAGGGCGGAACGACGTGACCATACAACCTGGCGAGGAGACCACGTCTGACGAGGTCTTGATGGATCTGACGGCCGGGCGTTACATAGAGGTGAGCATCTACCTGGGCGGCTTCACTCAGATGAACGCGGGCACACTCGTAACGGGGCCGCTGTCTCACGGCCAATATGCCTATGGAGACTATGCGGAAAACGAGACACTCCCCCTCGACCTCACTCGCAAAACGAACTGGTTCTACTTTCTTAACACCATAGACATCCACACCGAGGAGAGCAAACACGCCCTGGTGTGCTACGGCGACTCGATAACCGCCCAAAGCTGGCCGGACTTCCTGGCGCAGCGGGCCTGGGACGGAGACCTTCACGACGTGGCCATAATCCGCCGCGCCGTGAGCGGGACACGGATCCTGAGGCAGTATGACTGCATAACATACCAGGCGTACGGGCTGAAAGGCCGGACGCGCTTCCCTATTGAGATGAACGTGGCTGGCGCAAGCGCGGTGATAATCCAGCACGGCATAAATGACATAATCCACCCTGTTGGCACCGACGTGAACCCGTTCCGCCCATGGAGCGACATGCCCACCGCCGACGACCTGAAGAACGGGGTCAGAAGCATATACGCGGACCATGCGCGCACCCTGGGGCTTAAAGTATGGAGCGGCACACTCCTGCCGATTGAGGGGTGGCGCACATATAACGCGACCCGCGAGGCTATAAGGCTCGACTTCAACAAGTGGCTGCGCACGTCGGACGTCTTTGACGGCTGCGTCGATTTTGACGCCGCCATACGAGATAATGGGCACCCGTCGAAATTCAAGGACGGCTTCGACTCGGGCGACCACCTGCACCCGAGCGAAGCCGCCTATAAAGCCATGGCAGACACGGTCCCGGAGGAGCTACTGAAATAGCCCCCGCCACTGCCCGTTATTGACAGACGTCGTAGCGAAGCCAAACGGCCTCGGCTCCCACCCTGGCAACCCCCTGAAGCCGCAGACGGACAAGGCTCCACCCGTCATCGGCAAGGCCGTCAAACAAAGACCTTTGGCTGCTGCGGCCATCAACCCCCGCACCGACTATCACGCTCACCTCGTCAACAAGCCCCGCGGCGAGCATCGCCCCGTTTATGCTTCCCCCACCGAGCACGGCGAGCCTCTCAACGCCAAACTTGGTGGACAAGGCCTCAGCCATCCGTGGCAGGTCTATCGCCACTTTGCCGACGGCCATCCAATTGACGCCGAGCTGCGTGAGGTGGGCAGCATAGTCGGCCGGAGCGTCTTCTGACGTGACGACAATGAGCGGAAGCCCGCCGCACTCGGCCGACGATATGTTAAGCGTACCATGGGTGTCCACAACTACTGTGTATCCGTCGGACAGACGCGCGACATTCATGGCCTGCCCTATGCAAGACTGGCTTGAGGAGACGAACCGCAGGCCATTAGTGTAGCAGGACATCATAGTCGCCCTGCCAATGAGCGAGGATGAGCATTTCAGGCTTGAGAGCGAATTGTAGTACGCTTCATTATCTCCCAGGAGCTCAGTCATGGCGCAGTCAATGCGTCCATCGACCGACATCATCATGTGGCAGATGGTAAAAGGTCTGCTTTTCATAATCTTTACTTTGCGTTATTAAGACGGACGGCATTAAGCGCCGCACGCCCTGTTTTCCCTTTTCAAAGATAGCAAACATATCGGGGCGGCGCATCAGGCCACGGGCGCTAATATGGAGAAGAGGGTGACCGCCGTCGGGATGATGGGCGACGAGGAGTAAGCGAGGGGCTGAATGGAATGTGGCGTAGCCTCAGGTGCGACTCCGGTGTTCAGGCAATAACACTATGGTCGAGGCGGCGAATACTGAAGCCGCCCATCCATTTTGAGGAAAAGACCGACACCCGTTTAAGGGGTGTTAACAAAACAAGCCGTCGCAAATAACTAATTTTGCACTTTACTAAAAAATCAACTCAAAGGCAGAATAATGGAAAAAACGTGGCTCGACACGTTCACCGAGTGGGTGAACGTGGTGGACGACAGGATCTGGGGCACATCATTCGAAGTGTGCGGAATGCCGGTGCCTGTACTCATCATCGTAATACTCTTCGGCGGCATATTTTTGACAATCAGGCTTGGCGGCATGCAGTTCATTCGGTTGCCGCTCGCCATAAAATACATGTTCCGCAACGAGAAAGTCGAACACGGAGCCAAGGGCGAGGTCTCGAGCTTTGGCGCTTTGTGCACGGCCCTGTCGGCCACCATTGGCACGGGCAACATAGTTGGCGTGGCCACGGCCTACGTCACTGGCGGCCCCGGCACGCTGTTCTGGATGTGGATAGCCGCCCTGTTCGGCATGGCCACAAAATATTCGGAGGGCCTGCTTGCCGTCAAGTACAGGAGTTATGACGCCGAGGCTGGTCACGTGTTGGGAGGGCCCTTCTACTACATAGAGCGAGGCATGGGCAAGAGGTGGAAGTGGCTCGCTTGCATTTTCGCATTCTTTGGCATCTGCGTAGGCCTCTTCGGCATAGGCACGTTCACCCAGGTGAACTCGATATGCGGCGCCATAACGCAATTCTTCGACCCTGACATGAGATGGGGTGTCACGATACTTGACAATGAGTATTCGATGGTGACGGTTATAGCCTCGTTCATCCTGGCCACGCTCGTGGGCCTCGTCCTCATTGGCGGACTGAAAAGGATTAGCAAGGTGAGCACCCGCGTGATTCCCGTCATGGTGGTGCTTTACATAGCCGTAGCCATCATAATCCTCGTGTGCAACATTACGGCCATTCCTGGAGCCGTAGCCACCATATTCAAGAGCGCATTCGGATTAGAGGCCGTGGCGGGCGGCGCTCTCGGCGCGATAATTTGCTCCATGCAGAAGGGCGTAGCCCGCGGAATATTCTCAAACGAGGCGGGTCTCGGCTCTGCGCCAATAGCCGCCGCAGCGGCGCAGACCAAGGAGTGCGTGCGCCAAGGCCTGGTATCAATGACCGGCACGTTCCTTGACACCATCATCGTCTGCTCCATAACGGGCTTGGCTCTCACGGTGACCGGCCAGCCCTACCTTAGCGAGAGCGCACCTATGGGCGCAGTGGCAACAATGAACGCGTTCGCCACGGGCATCCCGTTCTTGCCCAGGATTGCCACAGACTTCCTCGTCATGCTGTCTCTCGTCTTGTTCGGCTTCACCACGATTCTTGGCTGGGACTATTATTCGGAGCGTTGTCTGGAATACCTGACAGGCGGGCGTATGCGCATTGTGACGTTCTACAGGTGGCTCTACATTGCAGCCGTGTTCATCGGCCCGTATATGACAATTTCCGCCGTATGGGGCATTGCGGACATCTTCAACGGCCTTATGGCGCTGCCAAACATGATAGCCCTGTTCTGCCTCTCGGGCGTTGTGGCGGCCGAGACAAAAGCCTACTTCGCACGCCGTCGCGAGGGCGAAGTGAAGGACTAATTAGCGGAATGACACAAAAAAATGATAATATGCTGACACAGCAACAGATAGCCGACATGCGCTCAGGGATGGAGCGGCTAAGGCAAAAACTGATGGCTGAGAAATGGCCTCAGAAATACATGTTCAAGTTCGTGATGCCCAACGAAAAGGCTAAGTTAGACAGCGTTCTGGAGGCTCTGCCCCAGAATGGCGACATACGGTTCCGCAATAGCAGCGGGGACAAGTTCGTGTGCGTGACTTGCGTGGCGACGATGACGTCGGCCGACGCCGTGATAGACGTGACGAGCAAGGCCTGCGCAGTAGAGGGGGTGATCTCCCTGTAGGAACTTCGCGGCATATAGAGACGGCTCCGCCCGTAGCATGCCCTTGGGGCAATGTTACGGGCGGGGCATTTTATGCCGTCAGACGTGATTATTGCTCAACAAAACAGAACAGGCAGCACAGGAATGATGACAGGATGCCGTGGGATCCATACAAAAAAGAGCCCCGCCGCCCGATTAGTGGGCAGCGGGGATTTCTTTAATACGGTTATGAAGAAAAAAGGAAGCCCCCAAGCTAAATAGAGAACGACGCACGCCCAATGACGTAACCACCGGCGAAAAGCTCCACATCGTAAACACCCTCCATCAAGTCTCCCATCTGTACAATGTAGACA
>SFOL01000113.1 GCA_004552385.1 Bacteroidales bacterium
GTTTTTGAGTGCCACACTCTCAGGAAGGGGGCGTAATACGGTGGGCGGGCATACACACGGGAAGTGACGCAGCGGAAGCGGAGGTGACACACGGGAAGCTGCGCAAGCACGCTGCTATACGCTAAATGACGACACGACGCAGTACGTAGCTGAAACGAATACGCGGTTTATTGAAAACATGTGACAGGATAGGGTTAGAGGGTTCGGGTTAGGTAGCGGGTTCCGATGGGGCGGGGTTCGGAGTAGACACCACGTGAGTCCACGCAGAAGGGAACCATGTTCCCGTCCGAAACCTGGAAGTTGTTGGTGAACTGTATTTCCGGGTTCCACCTCTTGCTGTTTTCCTTCTCGAGCTCCCATTCCATCTCAACGGTGACCTGTCCGGTCGAGTATTGGGTGATGAAGGAGTTGATCTTGGCGGGATTGAACGTGGTTGGAGGATTGGACGGAACGGGCGTGTTCTTGATGAAGATTTGAGGAGGAGGACAACGCAGCCCGAATCCTCCCATCAGAGGCGAGGGGTGGAAGGTTCCGTCGGTACGCGGAATCTTGGCCCAGATCGGGCCTTGAAGGTAGATGTCTCTGTCTTGCCAAACGGAGCCAGGCATGACGGGATTAACGGATACATTCGACATCGTGGGAGCGGAGGTAGATGGCGTATTACTCGAATTGATAATGAGAGGATTGGTGCCCATCATTGGATTGACGGTGGACGTCTCCGCCTCGCTGGTGATGTTGACCTCATTTTGAGGGGCAGCAGAGGTTGCCGTATCTGCGCTCTTGGCGAAAATCATGCCGTCGGCCTGGAAGGTTGTACTCTTGGGAGCCACGACGGGGCCGGGGCCGATAGCCACGCTTTTTCCATTCATCGTGTACTTGTTCAAGTAAAGCCAGTGATTGGTCGATCCAAAGTTGCCTTGTCCGTTCAGGTTGAAGGCCACCGTCTGGAAGGCGGGTCCAGGCAGCCAGTTTCGGTTCTGGCGTGCCAGATCGCCTTTGGTCGACTTGGAGAAGGTGTTTGTGTTGTTGGTCGATACGGTGGTATTCAGGTACCACAAGTACTGGTCGATGAGCGGGTTCATCAGCCGGTCCAGGCTCTGGTTGTGCATGTACATGCTGTGGAAGGGCACGTCTTCGAACGTGTAGCTGATGGAGTAGTTGTTTCCGGTCCTCAGCATCTGGCTGGGGAAGTACTCCAGGCAGTAGAACGAGCTCTGGGCCACAGGATCGTTGGAGTTCTCGCGTTGCAGCGTGCAGTAGCCGTACTGCGGAAGCATGAAGACGTCCGCCGGAAAGGGCGGGAGGCAGCCTTCGTGGGCGTTGCTGGCTACGTACGGCAACTGGTACTCCGTGTCCGCAAACACCTGAATCGTGCTGGTAAGGTTATTGGTGATGGTCGTCGTCGAGTCTTGCGTCGTGACTTCCTTGACTTGAATGTTGAAGAGCTTGACGTGCATTTTTTTGGGCCGGATGCCCCAGTTGTTGTTGATGAGTCGCTGCCAGTCTCGGGGTGAGAAGTGGCAGTGGAAACGGTTGAAGTCAAAGTATCCCCAGGGAGTGCTGAAGCCAAACCAGGCACTGTCTCCACTGGCGTTGGTGGACATGATCTTGTTGTAGAGATGGTTGTTGTAGGTGGGCAGGCTCCAGGTTCGGGTGGACTTGGTAATGACTCGCTTGTCCAGCCATGTGGAATCGCAATGCCAATTTCCTGAGGAAGTACCCACTCCATCGGCACCCTGTTGATCATCTGCCATCGGCGCGCCTCCGCCTCCAGACATTGTAGCAGAACCCAAATCGGGATTGGCTGCTGGTGCTTCTCCGAGAGGCTGGGGGTCGGGTTCGGAGTCGGCGTCTCCAGTCTGACCAAAGTTTAGTCGCTTTCTCGCAGGCTGATTGCCCGCCTTTCCGATGCCAGAGGAGGAGCCCGGTTCCGCAGGAGACTGCTCTACAGGCCTCTTCTTTGCCGGAGCCGTCTTAACAGGCTCTTCAACCAGGCCAAAAGGTTCGAGAACCCTCTTCTTGGCCTGAAAGATTGCCTTTCCGAGGTTGCCCCCAAAGGAGGTGTCGTCGGCGAGCTTCTCCTGAAACTCGGCGTCCGCGTGGTTGTACTTGAGGTAGGGGTTGTCTCCCGCCTGGAGCTGCTCGTTGTACGAGATGTCGTGCTCTCGCGCGACAGCGTCCGCTCGGTTGACGGGCTCTCCCTTGTCGAGTCCGTTGAAGGGTCCCAGATAATTATATCCAGGCAGTACAAGACCACGGGCGTTGTCTTGCTTCTGCTGGTTGGGCTTCGGTTTGGGTGGGCCAGCTTCGAGCTCCAAAAACTCGTGAAGGCCTTCACCGACCTCTTCCAACCAATCTGGAGGGTGATCAACAAACGACATGACTACTCGCTTTATTTACTGCTCTTTATTGGCATCATCCATATCCACCACATCAGACACTTTTTCCTTTAGCCAGGGGGGTACATCATGACAGATTTGACAGTAGTTCATTTTATGAGGGATACAACCGTTTTTGCCCCGATTCAGATATTCACATTCATCACACATTTCATCAATAGTCTCGACGCGAGCATGCGTATCGCATCGGCAATCATACCTGGAGGTCCAATCGATCGGTCGCGGAGGAGCGGGGTCGGCGGTCTCGTCCGAACAGTCGGGCGTCTCCGGATCAAATGAGACCCGCCTTCGCTTCTCCGGACTTTTATAGCTCGTGTCAGTGACGTCACTGAGTGGGCGTTTCAGAGATTTCCCCGCCCCCTTGGGAACCCAAAACTCATGAGTCACCGGCACCAGATTGGCCTCGGCCCAGGCGAAAAAGTCCTTGACCTCCCTCTTGGTGATCTTGCCAAAGTCCGGCGGGAGCCGCTTCGTCAGTTCAAACTTGAACATTCGGTCCTCCAGCGGCTGCTGATGTTCGAACGTCGTCGAGTTTCCGTCCACCACGATACACATGTTGGTGTTGGAGGTGACGATGACCGGGGTGGCGTCGATCTGGGCAGAAGACTTACACTTCTGGTCCACTCTCACACGAGATCCGCCCAGTATGGCCTTGGCTGACTCGACCACCTTGTTGGTCATCTTGCCCTCCTCCCACCAGATGAGCATCTTGTCCACGCAGTCGTTGAAGGGAAAGTTCTCGTTGGTCCAGTTGACGCAGCCGTAGAAGGGCACGCTGTGCGCGATGGCCTCCGCGATGTTGGTCTTGCCGGTCGTGGCGGGTCCGTAGAGCCAGATGGTGTTCCTCTTGTTGAAAGATCGCCTGCACCAGCCGTAGAGGATCGATCCCGCGTAGGCAGGATCATAGCCGTTGATGTCGAAGATCTGCCAGATACGGTTCTTGGTGATGTCCTCGGGCACGAAGCTCCCCACGAGATAATCTGCCGCGCTCTTGGTCAGACTCATGATCTTGGTGGCGTTGTCCAGCGCGGCCTTGATCTGGTTCCGAGAGTTGCCGGTAGAGTTGAAGGAGAGGTAGCTCTCCTGGTTCTCCTGGATCCATTGCCTCTCGGAGGTGATGCCGTGCTCCACGAGCCAGTTGACGAGCGCCATGTACCTCTGCGAGGCCTTGCTCTTGATGACCGGGTCTGCCGAGAACTCACTCTGAGAGACCTCCTCCTGCGAGCGCTGCGAAGACGCTGTCAGGAACTCCGCGACGAGCCTTCTGCGCTCCTCCAGGTTCAGGGCGGCCAATTTATACTCCGCGAGGTTAGTCCACGCCCACTGGAGCTCGGGCTGGACCTTGGGCAGCAGGTAGGCAGGAATGTACCCCGCGTCCACCACCTTGTTGGCGCCGCCCTTCTTCACCTTGGTGATGGCGATCCAGTCGTCGATGCGCGGCTCGATGCCCTGGAAGACCACTCTCACCAGCTGGGCGCGGATCTGGCTCACGTAGCGGCCGAGGATCATGGACGCGATGCCGCAGGGCTCCACGAGCGTGTGCAGGTGAAAGTACTCCTTTCCCTTCTCGAACTGCACAAAGAATTTGGCGTCTTGCTTGGAGAGTTTGTTCCACTCGTACAAGAACACGCGGCGTATCCGGTCGGCCACCGTCAGCTGCGGCTGCTCGATGAGGGTTAGATCCAGGTCCGAATCTTCGGGCAGCTCCCAGCCCTGGCCCGTGATCCACTCCACGAAGCTGTCCGGGATGCCGGGCAGGTGCTCCTCCACGTCGAAGGGCACGCGGATGATGATCTCGTAGAAGACGGACATGGCGACGAGGGTTCTCCTAGCAGTCCACAGCCGCGAATGGCGGCGGGCTCGCTCGTTCGGCCTTTTATACCCACGAAGTCTCGCGAGAACACGTGTGTCTACATCACATCCGCTTCCCGTGTGTCACCTCCGCTTCCGCTGCGTCACTTCCCGTGTGTATGCCCGCCCACCGTATTACGCCCCCTTCCTGAGAGTGTGGCACTCAAAAAC
>SFOL01000114.1 GCA_004552385.1 Bacteroidales bacterium
TCGCCGGAGTGGCCGGTCTTGCTGGAGTTCTCCTTGTTGAGGAGCTCGATACCGGTCTTGAGACCCTCGGCGTTGGTGTCACCGGCATTGCTGCTGTAGATCTGGCGCCGTACGCCTTCCTCTGTGGTGACGGCTCCGTTGCTCTCGTTGACGTAGGCAGGGAAGAGAACCGGATAGCCGGTACGCCTCTGCTCGGCCCAGGCTTCGGTTGAGAGAGGGAAGAGCGCGATGTACTTCTGGGTCATGATGCGGGCGAGCTTGTCCTCGTTGGAGGCATTGTTGTCCCACTTCACGCCCAGCTTGTTGAGGGCTTTGGTGTTGAGTTTCGGATCGAAAGGATCGACGAAATCAACCTGCGTGTCGGTTCCGCTGATGTACTTCTCGACAGCGCCTTTCGCATATTCCGCGATCTCGGCGTACTTGCCCTTGTAGGCAAGCTCATTGGCCATAGAGGTTCTGATGCCTTCCTCGTAGAGGGACTTCACGTCGCCGGATGTCCAGCCCCTGAGGGCGGCCTCGGCGAGGAGGAAGTAGGACTCGGCCTGCTTGAAGATCGGAAGCGGAGCGCTGTAGATGCCCTTGCTGTTGCTGCCGTCTACCCAACCGGAGAGCTTGCCCCAGTCGTTCGGCTTGCCTGGCAGACCGCTGGCGAACCTGATGCCGTAGTAGCCGGTTCCCTTCGCTACTTCCTTTCCGTCGGAGGTGGTGAACTTGTCCTGGTTCTTCGCCATGTACAGAGGCTGGCGAGGATCCTTGAGACCTGACATCAATGTCACGAGGTTGGCGTTGAATCCGCAGTCTCCCCAAGCGAACATAAGCCAAAGCTCGTTCTCGAGACTCTTGTCGATCATGATGTCCTTGCCGCCGTTGGCGAGGGTGTTGCCCGCTGCCGCCTTGGCGATCGCAGGAAGGTCGTAGCCCGCGGCCTTCATCTCGTCCGCTCTCTTGGAAAGACGCAGGGCGATACGGAGTCTCATCGTGTTGGCCACCTTCTTCCACATCTCGAAGTCGCCGCCGCACCAGATGTCGAATGTGCCGAGTCCGGCCTTTTCGTCATCTGTAGGCTTGTTGAAGGCGTCCAATGCCTTCTGAGTGTCGTCAAGCATTGTCTGGTAGAGCTGCTGCTGGCTGTCAAACGGGAAGTATGACTCATATTCACCGGACAGGATGGAGCTGTGGGCGAGAGGGCCGTACACGTCGGTGGTCATCATAAGGCTGTAGGCCTGTACGATTCTCATCACGCCGGCGAGGGCTGGCTGGTTCTTGCCGTCAAGGGTGGCGATCAGTCGCCTTGTGTTGTTGAACACGTGGAGGTAGTGGTTCTCGTACATACCGCCCGAGTGTCCTCTGTTCTCGCCCATGTCACCGTTGGTGAAGTTTCCGTTAGGGGTCATGAAGTAACCGCTGTAGAAATCCACGGTGAGGTTTGTCCAGAACTGGAACATGTTCTGCTGAGGAGGGTAGCAGTACTGCATCGGCTCAGCGCACTGGGATGAGAGAGGAAGATCGTCCGGGTTCACCTGCACGTCGCTGGTGTTCATCTTCTCGAAGTCGCCTGTGCAGGCTACGATTCCGAGTCCGAACAAGGCCGCTACTGAATATTTTAAAATATTTTTCATTGTCTTGGAAATTTTTAGAAGTTGAGTTTAAGGTTCAGACCGAAGCTGCGTGAGGTAGGGAGGGCGAACATGTCGATGCCCTGCCAGCCGTTGCCTGTACCTGCTGAGACATCAGGGTCGCAAGGTGCGTCCTTGTAGAAGAAGAACAGGTTGCGGCCGATGATGGATGCTGTCACGTTCTTGCCGTTGCCGAGGAGGTTACGGAATGTGTAGCCGAAGCTGAGCTCGCGCAGACGGATGTTGGTGGCGCTGTAGACGTAGTTCTCGTTGGCGTAAGGAGAGTTGAAGTTGCTGGCTCCCGTGGTCTCGTACCAAGCCCTTGGATCGAAGGAGACCCCGTCAACGGTGATGGAGCCGGCGTCGCGGGCCTCGCCTGACCTCTGTGACACTCCCCAGCCGTCCAGCGTGGCCTCGGTCATGGAGATGACCTTGCCGCCGAATCTCGCGTCGATGAGCATCGAGAGGTTGAAGTTCTTGTAGCGGAATGTGTTGCTCCAGCCGGCGTAAACCTTGGAGTTCATGTTGCCGACATGCTTGAGCTGGTCGTTGTTGTCGTCGCCGAGGATCGGCTGTCCGGCATCGTTCTTCTTGATCTTGCCGCTCTCGTCCCTGAGGATCTGGCGTACATAGAGGTCACCATAGGAACCACCTTCCTTGAGGATGATCTTGGCACCTCCGAAGTTGGAGAGTGTAAGGCCGTTAGGAAGCTCGTCCACGAGTTCCACGATCTTGTTGTTGTTGTAGGAGAAGTTCACTCCTGTCTCCCAGCTGAAGTCGTTGCTGAACTGCTCGTACCAGCTGGCGGTCATCTCGATACCCTGGTTCTCCACATTACCGGCGTTCACATAGCGGTTGCGCAGACCGGACTCGTAAGGAGAGGCTACGGAGAAGAACTGGTTCTTGGTGTTGGTCTTGTACCAGGTGGCGGAGACGTTGAGCCTGTTGTTGAAGAAGGCTCCGTCGAAACCGGCCTCGATGGAGTGGGTCATCTCAGGCTTGAGGGTTCTGAAAGGAGCGCTGTCCGGAGCGGAGATCGATCCCTGTGAGCCAAGGCTGTAGAGCAGGTTGGTCATGTAGACAGGGACATCGTTACCCACGATGGAGTAGCTTGCGCGTAACTTCACGAGATCCACGGCAGGGCCGAGGTCGGCGAACTTGTTCAGAAGGAAGCTGGCTCCCACTGAAGGGTAGAAGAATGACACATTGTCGGTGAAGGCAAGAGCCGATGACCAGTCGTTACGGGCGGTGACATCGATGAAGAGGCCTTCCTTGTAGCCGAACTGCGCGGTCGCGAACACGGCGTTAAGACGCTTCTCGGTGTTCCAGTGGCCACCCTTTCCGACTGACGACATATTCCCATAATAGTTGTTAGGGGTGAATATGTTAGGGTAGTAGACGTTACCGTTGCCAGGGGCTGTGAACTGTGTTCCCTCAGCCCAGAGATCCACGTTTCCGGTCTTGCTGTGGGTGAAGCTGGAGCCGGCGGTCACGGAGAGTGAGAAGGTGTCGTTCCAGTTGTGGTTGTAGCCGACGAGCACATCTCCGTACATCTGGTCGCTGAAGTAGCGGTTGTCCTTCATTCTGCCCATAGGGTAGAGGTCACCGGTGCTGGAGGCGTAGGCGTTGTGCACGAAGTGCTCCTCGCCCCTCTCGTAGCGGAGACGGCCCTGTACGTAGAGATCCTTGGTGATGTCCCATCTCACGCTGCCGCCGAACTCGTAGCGGTTGCGGTCAACGACCGGCTTCTGGCGGTTGAGCACCCAGTAAGGGTTGCTGTACTGCTGCTGCTTCGTGTTGGTCCAGTTCTGGACGTAGCAGCTGCGTGAGGCGTCATAGACCTCGTAGTTGTTCTTGTAGTGATCCCAGTCCTCGCCTCTCGGGAAGAGGTAGGCGCCGGTCAGAGGGTTCCAGAGGAATCCCGATGCGGACTGGTTCTCGATGTGCTGGTTGGTGAGCTTTGCGCTTGCCTCTATCTTGATGTTGTCGAGGACGGTGAAGTTGACCTTGGTGTTGAAGTTGTGGCTTCTGTACTCATTCTCAGGAGTCATGCCCTCTGAGTAGACATTGCCGTAGGAGAAGTAGGCTCCGAAAGAGTCGTTTCCGCCGGACACGGCGAATGTGTTGTTGGTCGTGAAACCTGTGCGGAAGAACTTCTTGAGATAGTTCGGCGCCTTTGAGGAGAGCTTGCTGCCCCAGCTGTAGGTGCCGTTGTCCGACATCCCGTAGTTGTTCTGGAACTTAGGAAGCACCATAGGGCTTTCTGCTGTCGTGTTGCTGGACACGGTGATGTTCACCTTGCCGGCTGCCGCTGACTTTGTCGTGATCATGATCGCGCCGTTGGCGGCCACGGCACCGTAAAGCGCTGCGGCTGACGCACCTTTAAGGAGGGTGATGGACTTGATGTCGTCAGGGTTGATCGTGGACATCACATCGCCGCCGTCCCTCTCGCCACCATAGTTGGAGGCCACCTGGGATGAGGTGATGTTCTGCATCACAGGCACACCGTCCACAACAATGAGAGGCTGGTTGCTTCCGTTGATGGACTTGTTGCCTCGGAAGAGGATCTTGGATGATCCGCCGGCTCCTGTCGAGTTAGGAGTGATGACCAGACCGGCGCTCTTTCCCTGGAGGGAGTTGATCATGTTGATGCTCTTGATGTCGTTGACATCCTTGCCGCCGACTGTCTCGGCAGCGTAGGTAAGGCTTTCCGACTGGCGGACCATACCCATGGCCGTCACCACGACTCCCTTGAGAGCTGTGGCTTCCTCGGACGGTGATCACATCGTTGGTTTTCAGGTTGCTAAGTTTGAACTTTCCGTCAATGTCAGTGGTCTCACCCGTTGATCCACCCTTGACAAAAACGGCCGCGCCGATGACAGGGCCATTGGCGTCCTTGACTGTACCGCTGACGGAACCGCCCCTGTTCTGGGCACCCGCCGCGGCAGAGAACGATACGAACAGAGCGACAGCAGCCACAACAGCCGCCATTCCTCTGAATATCGAAGACTTGATTCTGTTTAACATAATTTTAAAATATTGGTTTTGTTGTGTAGTATGTCAATGTGTGTGTACTTTCTCTTCTTTTCTCTTCCGTCTCTTCCGCTTTTTCATCTCTTCCGCCTTTTCTGTCTCCTCAGCTTCTTCCTCTTCTTTTCTTTTCTTTTCTTTTCTTTTCTTTTGCCTTTGTCGCTCTCCACTCTCTCTCTTGCCTCTTATCCTCCTTTTCCTCTGTTTTCTCATCCACTTCTTCCGTCTCTTCTGTCTTCTCTGCTTCCTTTTTTTCTTTTGCCTTTGTCGTTTCTACCGTTTCTTCCACCTCTTTTCCCCTCTTTTTCTGCCGCTCCTTTCGTCTCTTCCGCTTCTCTCGCTTTTTGCCCCTTTTGCTCCCTTCCCATCTTCCGTCTTCTGGCTTTTTCTGCTCCTTTCACCTCTTTCTTTCTCTTCTGTTCAAAAGCCCAGTCAATTTAGCCTGCTCCTGGTATTTATCCCAGCTGATGTCTCCACTTTCTACCTCTTTTGTCCCAAAGCTCGGTCAATCTTAGGATGTTTGTCTCAACCTCCAGATTAAGCCTATGGAATATTTATTCATTATGCAAAGTAAAGTATCATTTTGTAAATATACAAGAGGTTTTCTTCGGAAATGATAAGCTGCGGTTAAATTTTGTTTAATAATATTAACGAAATCGATTGCTCAACTTTCATCTGTTGATTTCCTGTCCCCTCCCCTGGCCATTTCCCTGTCACGTTTATTTCTTCCGCATCTCTTTCATATTTTTTCCCCCTTCCCCGTAGCCCTTGTCATCCCTCTCTTCCTGGTGCGTGATTCCTCTTCGCACCTGGAGTCCGTTCCCGCTGTCGTTCAGTCACTTGCGCTTCCAGGTGCGTGAGAAAAGTCGCACCTCGGAGCCCCGCCCCACATCCAGACCCTCTGAGTGGCCTTCCCTTTCTTCCAGGTGCGTGATTCCCTTCGCACCTGGAGTCCGTTCCCGCTGTCGGCCAGTCACTTGCGCTTCCAGGTGCGAGAGAAGAGTCGCACCTCGGAGCCCCACCCAGCGTGCTGGCCCTCTGAGTGGCCATCCCACTCTCCCTGGTGCGCGATTCCCTTCGCACCTGGAGTCCGTTCCCGCTGTCGGCCAGTCACTTGCGCTTCCAGGTGCGTGAGAAAAGTCGCACCTCGGAGC
>SFOL01000115.1 GCA_004552385.1 Bacteroidales bacterium
GTTGATGCGGAGGGCTCCGCCGTCGTTGGCGTTTACCCTAAAGACATCGCCATCTCCAAGGCGCAAGCCGGAATGGACATGGCGCGGGCCGCTAATTTCCCTCTTAAACTGATTACTGAAGATGCCTAACAATAACGTGCCAAACAACAAATCTGACATAATGCCCCAAGTCTCCACATACGCTCTCATTAACAAGGCGGTTAAGTTTACGCAGGGGCTGCGCTTACAATTCATTGTCCCCGAGACCCTGCTCTACATCCTCCTTGCCGATGACGACTTCGGGCTTTTTAAAATGCTCAAAGAGGAGTTCGGTATCGACACGACGCCGGTCAAGGTCGAGTTGTTTAACTATCTGAACTCCCTCGAGCGCGTGCCTCTTGCGCAGAAATATCGACCGAGGCCTTCCGCCGCCTACGAGCAGCTGGCCGAGGATATTTCGCAAAACACGGGCGGGGTGACGCTCGGAGATGTCCTACCGGTCCATTTCTTTGTCGGATTGTGCCACCTCGAGGGCTCGCTCGCAAAACATTTGCTTGACAAGTACGTGCCTAACGCCAAGAGGAAGGACGTCTTCAGGCGTTTTGGCGAAATATGCGAATCAAAGTCCGAAGATTTCTCGCTCCCGTCAGACCTGTCTCCTCAAGATCTGTGGGATGCCCCGGCTCCCGGCGCCAACGCTTACCCAAACGCACCGTTAGACTCTTGGGAACCAGCCACCGGCGATGACGCTTGCAGCCGCATAGACAGCGAACCTGCCTATGTCGAAGCCAAGTTCGCGGGCCGTGAATTGGAAATCAACCGTTCCATAGTTTCGCTGCTAAAGGCGAGGAGGGGGCACATTGTCTATGTTGGCGAGCCGGGTGTGGGTAAGACTACTATGGTCACGGGCCTCATACAGGCAAAAGAGAGGTATAAGAAGAAGAGCCGTTTTGGCGGAGCCAGGTTCTATAAGTTCAACCCGGCCGCCATAGTCACCGGGGTTTCTTATGCCGACGAGATAGAGAACCATGTTGCCGACATTGTTGCCGACATCGAGGATGAGCACTGCATGGCAGTCCTTTTTGCCGACAACCTGGGTGAGCTGATGCCACAAAACCAGAATGACAATACGCCGGACACTCTGAGGCTGCTCCTCTCGCTCACCAGCGGCAAAGACATTCATATCGTCACCACAGCTTCGTTTGAGCAATACAAGCGGTTCGCCTCGCACAACTCTGTCGTCGAGAAGAACTTCACAAGGATTGACATTGCCGAGCCTCCCCTCGAGCCGGACGGGCGCCTGATGGTAAAGGCCGGGGCGCAAAACCTCTTTGAGGCGCACCCACAAGTCGACAGTGACTGTCCGCCCGAAGTCCTTGAACTCATTATTAACACTGCCACCTCCTCTTATTCCAAAGACATCGCAATGCCAGGGCGGGCACTCGATTTGCTCGATGGAGCGCTCGCCTTTACCGAGAAGGAACGTTCGATCAAGCGAAGCAGCGCGCCAGCCGCGATTTCTGTCAATGCGGTAAACGGATACCTCAAGACGCTCGGCTACGACTCAATAGCCCACTCCGGCGGAGGTGAGGATGAACTGCGCTCGCTCGAGCCGCACATTCTCGCAAAAATATTCGGACAAGACGAGGCCGTCCACGGCGTGGCGGAGAGCGTCCTTCTCGCCAAGGCCGGGCTCAGTGACGACACCAAGCCTCTTGCCGCCTACCTTTTCGTAGGCCCGACGGGCGTCGGCAAGACTGAGCTGGCTAAAGTCCTTGCCGCCGAGCTCGGCACTAAGCTTGTCCGCTTCGACATGAGCGAATATTCCGAGCGACATACCGTGTCAAGACTCGTGGGCTCGCCGGCAGGCTACATCGGTTACGAGGATGGCGGACTGCTCACCGATGCCGTGCGTAAGAGCCCCAACTGCGTCCTGCTTTTCGACGAGATTGAGAAGGCGCATTCCGCCGTGTTCAACCTATTGCTGCAGGTCCTCGACTATGCGCAGCTGACCGACAACAGGGGCCAGAAGGCCGACTTCTCAGGCACAATTATCATAATGACCTCCAATGCCGGTGCGCGCTTCGCCTCCGGACGCGGTCTCGGCTTCGGCTCAAACCAGGAGAAGAGCCAGGTGATGGGTGCGGAGCTCAAAAGAGTCTTCGCCCCTGAGTTCCTCAACAGGCTCACGCAGATTGTGGCGTTCCACGACATGTCGCAGGCCATGGCCGAGCGCATCCTCGACCGCAAGGTGGCGGATCTTAACGCTCAGCTTGCGAAGAAAAAAAAGGTGTCGTTCTCGCTCACGCCCGAGGCTCGCAAGACGTTGCTGACCGCGGGATTCTCTTCCATCTATGGCGCTCGAGAGATGGATCGTGCCATCGGAAGCCTCCTCAAACCTGCGCTTATGCAGGCTCTCCTGTTCGGCGCTCGACGGCAGGGGGGCGACCTTGTCGTAAAGAATGCCGACGGGGGTAAGCTCGTCGCCGAATGATTACTGATGCCTCGTCACGGATAATGTTAAAACCTATAGTTACAATAAAAATATGAAGCCAACTCTTTTTGTTCTTGCTGCCGGCATGGGTAGCCGTTATGGTGGCCTTAAGCAGCTCGATGGTCTCGGCCCCAATGGCGAGACCATTATGGACTACTCTATTTTCGATGCCATCCGCGGCGGGTTTGGCAAAGTTGTTTTCGTCATACGCCGCGACTTCGAGGACGCATTCCGCGAAAAAGTCCTCTCCAAGTATGAGGGTCACATACCCACCGAGCTCGTCTTCCAGAGCATCAACGACCTCCCCGAGGGCTTCAAGTGTCCCGAGGGACGCCAAAAACCATGGGGCACCAACCACGCGGTGCTCATGGGCAAAGATGTCATCAAGGAGCCTTTCGCCGTCATCAACGCCGACGACTTCTATGGCCGCGACACTTTCGCCGTCATAGGGAAGTATCTTTCTTCCCTCCCCGCCGATGCGCATGACGACTATTGCATGGTCGGCTTCCGAGTAGGCAACACTCTGTCTGAGAGCGGCACCGTGGCGCGTGGCATCTGCTCCACAGATGCCGATGGGCATCTCACGACCGTCGTTGAGCGCACCGAGATTATGAGGGTCAACGGCCCCGTCTGTTATAAAGACGAGAAAGGCGAGTGGGTCTCTGTTCCCGATAACACACCAGTCTCAATGAATGTGTGGGGCTTCACGCCCGACTATTTCGCCCATAGCGAGAAATATTTCAAGGAGTTCCTTTCCGATCCTAAGAATATGGAGAACCTCAAGGCCGAGTTCTTCATCCCGCTCATGGTCAACAAGCTTATCAACGACAAGACTTCGACCGTCACAGTGCTCGACACCACCAGCCATTGGTTCGGCGTCACCTACGCTGCCGACCGTCAGGGTGTCGTTGACAAAATCCAGGCGCTAATCGACAAGGGCGAGTATCCCGCAAAGCTCTTTTAGGTTAATCTGTCACCTATGCGCCATCGCTCATGAAGCCTGGCGCATGTGTGGCGGCTTGACGATTAATGGGAAGTCCCCTGTCTGTGTGGGACTTCCCCTTTTAATGTGATATTTTACACGCCATGCTCATTTGTATTTTCGTTGGTGGCCGACGTATGGTCGTTCGTCAGGGAGGTCCGTCACCCGCCTTGCCAGATTACGAAGATGTGCGCGGGCTTATCCCCGATGATGTTGTCGTCCGTATCGTCCACGCCCCAAAGTTTGATCTGCTCTCGTGCCAGGTGGCGGATTGGGCTGACGCCGGCCCGTTTGCGGCGGTCGAGTTCAGACCTCTTTTCGCTTTGATGGATACAGACCTGTTCGCAGCGTCATGCAAAGCCAAGCAGATAGCATTTTGGGAGGCGCACAGCCGTTTCTGCCCCTCGTGCGGCGCACCCACAGAGCTGTTTACCGATATCGCGAAAAAATGCCCCTCGTGCGGTTTTGAGATTTATCCATCGATATCGCCCGCTATTATTGTACGCATTGAGCGAGGTGATGATGAAATACTCCTCGTCAGGGCCAAGAACTTCCGTGGCGATCACTATGGGCTCGTGGCCGGTTTTATGGAGACCGGCGAGACGCTCGAGCAGTGCGTCAGGCGAGAGGTGAAGGAGGAGACCGCCTTGGATATTAAAGACATTCGCTACTTCGGCAACCAGTCTTGGCCGTTCCCATCCGGGCTGATGGTCGGGTTCACGGCAAAGTACGAGAGTGGAGACATTAAAATTCAAGAGGAGGAACTCCTTGACGCGCGCTTCTTCCGGCGCGGCGAGCTGCCACCCGTACCCGATAAAATGAGCATTGCGCGTATGCTCATTGATGATTGGGTCGGAAGGCACTAAGCGTCTTCTCATTTTTAGGTGAGTAGCGGTTGCTGTTTTTGCCAGTGAATTTC
>SFOL01000116.1 GCA_004552385.1 Bacteroidales bacterium
ACTTTTGCTCATCGTTAATATGTTTTGGTAGTAAAAAACAAATAAACGAAAAGGCTGAATCTTCGTCATGAGGATTCAGCCTATTTTTATATCGCTTGGGAAAACTTTAGCGGACAGCAATAATAAAAAAGATGCTTACTCAAGCACTGGCCAACCATCGTCGGACCAATTGATTTTACGGATCATCAGTTCGGCCGGCCCGTCATTACGGGGATATCCATGGAGAGCCATATAGTCATGCCCGCGAAGAGACACCACGGCGCAATGACCCGCCGCGACATAACGACCGGAGTCGGCCTCGGAGATGTCGACTCGCGTGCCACCGCCCATATCCATCCGCATCCCAGTCTTGTCCTCATAAGGCCCGTAGACATCGCGGCTGCGCCCGCAGACAACGTGATAGGTGCTGTTCTCGCCTCGACAACAGTAGTCGAACGAGACGAAAAGATAGAACCACCCTCCGCGCTTGAAAATATAGGGAGCCTCGATGGCCGCGTCTCCAGGCTCGTCGGCCGTCTCCATTTTCACCCTCTGGCGAGACGCTATGGTGTACCACTTCTGAGGCTCCGCCAGCGAGCCGAGCGAAGAGTCAAGCCTGACAAGCTTTATGCCGCCCCAGAACGAGCCGAACGTCATCCATGCCGAGCCGTCGGCGCAAAGAACCACATTGGGGTCTATGGCGTTCCAAAAGTCACGATGCGGGATGGACTCGAGCAAAAGGCCGCGGTCTTGCCACTTGTAGTCTTTGCTGCCCCGGTTAAGTGTCTTGTTCGTGAGGTGTCCGATGACGGATATGTTCTTGCCAAAGACGGAGCTGCAATAATAAAGATGCCAAAGTCCGTTGGCGTAGACAATGTCGGGGGCCCACAGATGCATAGAGGCGTCGGGATTGCGCTCTTTCACCCACTGCGGCAACTCGTCGACGCATGAGCCGTCTATGACCCACGTCTTCATGTCGACCGTATGCATCTGTATTATGCCACGTCCTGTGGAGAAGGCATAGATGGTGTCGCCCTGCGTGGCTATAACCGGGTCGTGGGCGACAAGCCTTGTCAGGCCGTCAGAGAGAGGCTGGGAGTGTGAGTCCCGGTCGCTGACGGCATCTGCGGCCGTGGTGTCGGTGCCGTTAGCTGTGTCGGCCCCGGGCGTCGACGTATTCTGACACGATGTAAAAAAAGAGGCTGCGGCCATAGGCAGCAAGCACAGCAGATATTTCGGGTTCATCATTGCGAAAGTTAATGGAACCCGAAATTCGTGAAATTATATATATCGGTGGTGGATATTAGTCCGAGGTTGGTGGATTATCATCATCTTGCTCATCCTGTGGCGCAGAGTCCACCATATCTTGCACTACATCGAACTTGAGCCAGACGTCAGTGAGTCGCCTGCCGTGTTTGATGAAATAGAAAATGTCGACCACGTTGAGTATAGGCGTGAGTAGAATCAGGTTTCTGACGACGGTCATCTTCCACTCCGCAGGCGAGCCGTCGGCCACTTTGATTATTCTGAGGTTATAGAGGCTCTTTCCCGGGCTCAGCCTCTGCGCCGTGAAGACGTCGCGAAGGAGGAAAAAAGTAATGCAAAGGAACCACCCGAAGAGGCCGGGTGTGATCGCAAGCGCAATGCAAATGACGACATCTACGAAGAGTTCGGCCTCGCGGACAACCCTGGGCTTAGTTAAAATGCCGGCCAGCGTCTTGAGGACGCCGGCCGCCATACTCTCTATAAACTTAGGAACTCGCATAAGCGACACCCACTCTATTTCTTGCGCATGACAATGTTGACAGGCACTCCCGAGAAGTCCCACTGCTTCCTTATGATGTTCTCAAGTCGCCTGCAATACGTCTCCCTGACGTACTGCGGCAGGTTGCAGAAAAAGGCGAAGGTAGGCGTAGGGGTTGGGATCTGCGTCACGTATTTGATCTTGACCAGCTTTCCTTTGTACATTGGCGGCGGGAAGCTCTCAATGGCAGGCAGGAGAAGTTCATTGAGCTGTGAGGTGCCGACCTTCCTCTTCATGTTGTCATAGACTCGGCAAGCCTGTTCGACGACCTGGTGTATGCGTTGCTTGCTTGGGACGGAAGTGAAGACGATGGGTATGTCGGTATACGGGGCGAACTCGCGGCGTATGGTCTCCTCCCACACCTTCATGGTGTTATTGGACTTTTGAATGAGATCCCATTTGTTGATGACGACGACCACGCCCTTCTTGTTTCTCTCAATGAGTCCGAAGATTTTCTTATCCTGGCTCTCGAGGCCTCTCGAGGCGTCGAGCATGAGGATGCAGACGTCGGCGTTCTCGATGGATCGCACGCTGCGCATGGTGGAGTAGAACTCGACATCGTCCTTCTCCTTGTTTCTTTTGCGAAGTCCGGCGGTGTCGACAAGGTAGAAGTCTTTGCCGAACTTGTTATATCGGGTGAAGATGGAGTCTCTGGTGGTTCCGGCCACGTCAGTGACGATGTTCCTGTCTTCGCCAATGAAAGCGTTGATGATTGAGCTCTTGCCGGCGTTGGGTCGTCCGACAACGGCGAACTTCGGAAGGGAGTCGTCGATGTCACTTGTTACGTCGTCAGGCAGAAGGCTTAGGACCCTGTCGAGGAGATCGCCGGTGCCGCTGCCCGTGGCGGAGCTAATTGGGTATATGTCGCCAAGACCGAAAGAGTGGAACTCGTGAATGTCGGCGAGCCTCTCGCCCGTGTCGACCTTGTTGGCGACGAGGATTACGGGTTTGCGGCTGCGTCGCAACATATCGGCGACCATGTCGTCATAGTCAGTCACGCCGGTGAGCGTGTCGACGACAAAGAGGATGAGCGCGGCCTCGTCGATGGCGAGCTTGACCTGCTTGCGTATCTCAGCCTCGAAAATATCATCGGAGTTGGAAGCGTAGCCGCCAGTGTCGATAACGGAGAACTCTTTCCCGTTCCAGAACACCTTGCCATACTGGCGGTCTCGGGTGACGCCGGCTGTCTCATCAACGATAGCGCTGCGCGTCCCAGTGAGACGGTTGAAAAGCGTGGACTTGCCGACATTAGGACGGCCCACAATAGCCACTAAATTTGCCATTTTGCTGTATACAAATCATTAAGATTATTTTTGCCGGGCCTATCTGCTTCACAGTAGAAAAACCCGACGCGGTATCCCGGCACAACCACACAGAACGGAACGTGAGGCCGTGACCGAGCCGCCTTGACAACTATAAATCGTACGAAATTAATATAGCGTCGTCATTTTACCAAATGTATGCTGACCTCATAGAGCACACAAATTGGCAGGCTGACGATGACGAGCGTGAAGACGTCAGTGGTTGGGGTGATGACGGCGGCGGCGGTGACGATGGCCAGGAGGGCGTGACGGCGGTACTTCCTCATCAGCCTGGCAGAGACTATGCCCGCGCGGCCAAGCAACATGGCCATGACGGGCATCTCGAAAAGCACCCCCATAAGAAGAAGCAGCAGCAACATGTTGTCTATATAAGAGTCGAGCGTAAACATGTTTGCCACTTCGTCTGAGACCACATAGCTCGCCATAAACTGGTAGGCCAGCGGAAAGACGAGCAGGTAGGCCACCGCGATGCCGAGAAAGAAAAGCAGCCCGCCCCACAGGAATATAAGCCGCATGGCTCGCTTCTCGGCAGGATAGAGAGCGGGCGCCAGGTAGCGCCCCACAAGCCAGACGACCACCGGGGCCGAGACGACGACTCCCGCCAGAATGGCCACCTTGAAGTGCGCCATCAGCTGCCCGGCAAGACTTGTGTTGACAAGCCCCGCAGGCAAATTAGGGGCGGCAAGGCCGGAGAGGAGCCGGTAGAGCAGGAAGTCGGGGTGCGACGGAGCCAAGACGACGTCGAACAGCTCGTCTTTGAAGCAGAAGCAGGCCACGATGGCCACGCCCGAGACGACGACAACGTGCACGAGAAGCCCGCGCAAGTCGTCCAAATGCTCCCAAAACGTCTTATCTTCGGAATCGCTCACGCGTTAGCCTCCTTGTCGGCAGAGCCGTTGGCTTCCTTATTGTCGGCAGCGGAGTCTTTTGAAGCATTCGGATCAGCAGCCTGACCTTTTTCCTCGCCTTGCGACGAGCGTCCATCCATACCGTCACGGAAGCTCTTGACGCCTTTGCCTATGCCGTTCATAAGTTCAGGGATTTTCTTCCCGCCAAAGAGCAGGAGGGCGAGAACAACAATGAGCATCACCTCGGGACCGCCGAGGCCAAGAATGAGAAGACTCATATTACCATATCGCTTTGGGTGTGCTTAGAAAAAGTGGAGTTTCACGCCTCAAGACAAGTTTGGCAACGATTCGA
>SFOL01000117.1 GCA_004552385.1 Bacteroidales bacterium
TTCTTTACTCGCGCCTTATATATCGGTTGATGATGTTTTCCCCCATTCAACATTTTGATGTTGTCGTTCATCCATTTTATTCCATCGGGGCTAAAGGCATTTTCTATGCCATTAGGGTACAATTTGACGTGCTCGTATAAAATTTTTTGAACACCCATATCGGTAACTTCTGCGATTTTGCTTGTATCCTTAAAGTAATCGAGAGTTTTTCTTGTCGCATACGTGTCCTTGCTCCATGTGTACACGCTCACCTTTCCGCCCTTTATCTCCTCGCTCCATACGTCGGCCTCCGCATTCAGCAGGGCGAGAATCTCCTTGTCGGTCTTGCCGGCCGCTATCAGTTGTGAGATGCGGCGGCGCAGGGGCTTGCACACAATCTGGGACTTGGGGCGCAGCTGCGGGTCGTCAATCCTCGCCGAGAGGAATGCGCGGAGCTCCTTTATCGCATCCTTGAGGCTCATCTGCTCCATCTGCTGGAGGTTGACCAGTCCCCACACCGTGTCTTTGTGCAGCGATTGGCGGATGGCGTAGGTCGCTTGCTTGCGTACCTCGCGCCTGCCGCCCTTGGTGACGGTGTAGTGGTTCGTAGTGCGGGTCACTATGCGCTGGCGGTGCTTGATGCTGACCGTTATGCTCTCGAGCGCGTTCTTAACGTCGGTGGGGAACGTCTCCCACGGCATGTTGACCACCCACCCGTTGTTTGCGTCATTGTGGCAGAGCGACTTCTTGAGGTTCTCAAACATGTTGCCGCCCTTGTTGGCCGACTGGTTTGAGAAGAACTGCACCATGGCGCGGCTTGCGCACGCTATCACTATGGCGTCCATGGCGTGGTGCCTGTGGTCTATCCTCTTCTTGTTGAAGCCCTTGAGCATGTCGGTCGGTACTGTGGGTATCAGGTGGCCGTTGCTTTTGGCAATAAAGCAGTTGTTGCTGTCGCTTTTGTCCGCAACTTTCTCGTTCATTGCCATGAAGCGCGGCAATATTATCTCGTTCCATTTATCGTTCACTCCCCAGTCCTGCTTCAGTCGGTCGGTCACTGCACCCGTGCATACCACCACATTCTTCGACCCGGCGCCATCATCGCCCACCTCGGCACGCACCGCGTTGTTAAGCAGCTCCTTGACTTTGACGGCTATGTAGCGCGAGTCGTTCATCTGGCGGTTGTTGAAGCCTTGCGGCAGCTCTGTGCGGAGCAGGTTCTCGCGCTTGCGGCTGTTGTTTTTGTATATGTCGTTTATGAGCTTTACATATTCGTCTGGCGTAAGAATATTCACTTTCTTTCCGCCGCCGAGATCTACTTCTTTGCCCTGGGCGGCGTTTATGTACTCCATGGCCATCTTGTTGTCCTTGTCCTTGTTCACGGCGGCCTCGCATATCACCTTGTTGTTGAACGAGTCGTCGTAGTAGCGCGAGCGGGGGATTATGTGCTCTATTTCATAATCTTCTGTGAACAAGCGAGATAGCGCAATAGTCTTCCCTGTATATGGCGACTTGTAGTTCTGCTCAATCCAGTGTTTGTAGGCCTCTATCTCCTCTATCTTGGGCTCGTCCGCGGGTGCGACTAATCTTGCGCCCTCCACGCATATCTTCAGTTTTGTCTGCTGAATGGGCGAGAAGGGTCTCACGCCCTCGCATGTGGAGGCCAGCTCGCGCAGAATCTTCCTTATGCGCTCGTTATCCTCCTCTTTCTGTGCGTTTTGCCTCGTCATCTCAGCCCTCTCGGCGTTGGTCTTCTTCAGCTCGCGCGCCATCTCTATGTGTATCTCGTCCGGTCTGCCGTGCTTGTCCCACACGTCGGCCACCACTCTCATGGTCTCCAGCACCACCTGCTCCACAATCGGGTTGCGCAGCGAGCCGTGGGGGAACTTGTCAAGCCACTCCCTGACGTCGTCCGACGTCTGCCACTTCAGCCCCTCGTCGCCCGACAGTTTGCCATACACCACCTCGCAAGCCTGCCAGGGCTGCAAGCCTTGGAAAGATTCCTCCGTCTGCCTGAAGCCGTAGCCTCCGTCTTCTCTGTCGGCTGCCCACTTGTGCATGGTCTCCGGGGTCATGTCCTCCGCCTCCTCGCCGTTTATGAAGTGCTCAATCTTGGCGCGCGTCTTGGCGTCGATGGCCTCAAAGCTCCAGTGCCTGCCCATGCGCATGAGCGGCAGCAGCCGCTTGATGGCCTTGAGTGAATAGCTCGCATAGTTCTTATTGGGTTTGAGCGCGCAAAAGGCTCTCGCGGTCTCTTCGGCGGGCAGCCCGTTGGTCTCGGCCCACTTCTTTATCGCTTTCTCAAACTCCTTCGGGTCGGTCACGGAGTATGATATGTGCCACAAGTACTCCTCGTTGGTCATGTCGCCCTCCTCGCGCGTCTGCGTTATCAGCTCATACGCGTCGCCCGCTTTCAGCCCGGGCCCCGACTTCTTGTTCGTGAGGCAGGCGGCTATCTCGGCGCGCGTGTCGTAGCATGGGTAGTCCTTACCCTCGACCATGTTCACGCGGTAGTGGCACTCCGGGGCCTCGTCTTTCTCCTTTTTGAACTCCTCGGGTTTTATTATTTTCTGCACGATTTTCAGCACGTCGGCGGCTTTGACCTTGCTTTTTTTTGTAAGCTCGTCGAAAAGCTTCACGCGGTCGGCGTCTGTCAGTATGTTTTCGCTGTTGCCTGTCTGCTCGTCCGTCACTCGCAGGTTGGTCACGAATTGCCACAGCCTGAACTCTTGGAACAGGGGGTGGGAGCGGGGGGCGCACTTCAGCTTCTGCACTTGCTCGACCCCCGTCTTGTCCATATATGTCCGATATTCGAACGGGCAGTCGGCAATGGTGGACTTCTTGCTTTTTAGTGGCCGCTGATAGAGGATTATGTCGTTCATGATCAGGTTCGCCATTGTGTGGCGCATCAGCTCGGCGCGGTGCCCCGGGTTGTTCGGGTAGAGAGCCTCGGCGCACTTGGCCAGCAGGGTGGACGACTTCAGTTCGTCGTGAAACTCGGCTTGCTTGGTCAGGATGGCCTCCAGCTCGCTCTTATACAGCTCGCGGTCCATGACGGTCACTTTGCCGCCTGTCAGTTTCACGTCCGGCTCCTCCAGCAGGCTGTCATACAGGTATTCGCCCACGGTCTTGTGCGCGCTGGTTATCCTCTCTTTGCTCTTCTCTTTCTTAAATGTCCAGTCGTTCTCGCCAGGGTTGGTGTAGGTCGGCGTCTTGCCCTCCTTTGTCGTCTTAAGCAGCTCCATTTGACGCCCCACCATCTCTTCGGGCGTGGTGCCGTAATACGGCATGGTCATTTCGCCCCCGTCGTCAAAAATCAGTGTCACGGCTTTTGTCGCCTTGCGCCCCTTGGCGGCCTCGGCGGCCTTGCAGCCTACGACGCGCACGTCCACTATCTCCTTTTTCTCCCCCTCTTTGGCGGCGGGGACGTTGGCGTCGGAGCGCGACGGCATGTACCCCCTCTTCTGGTTGAAATGTAATAGCACCCACGCCAGCTCCTGACCAGTCAGGGCCTCGCGCAGCGCCTTCTTGCGCAGGTAATATACAGTCCAGTCGTGCGACACCGATTTGAGCTCCGGGTGACGTGCGGAAAATTCGGCGCACATCTCCTCGAACGCCCCGGTGAACAGGAAGTTGCCACCGTCCCACTCCATCTTCGGCTCGCTCCCGCGCTTTATGTTGCCATAGTCGTCAATGGCGCTCGCCATGTGGGCGGGTAGCCAGCCCATTATGCGGAGTGTGCGAAGCAGGCGCGCGCGGCGCAGCTTCTTCCGCTCGCTCCGGCGCCGTGCTGAGCGGGCCTCGCGCCTCGTCTTGGTCTGAGACACGCTGTTGCCTTTCTCGAAATCGCTCAAGAGGTCCGGATCCATAGGCAGGATGCGGCTGCCCGCGGCCTCTATGCCCGTGAGCCTCTCCTCGCCATTCTCACTCACCTCGGCTTTCACCACGGCCCAGCCTATGCTGTTCGATCCTAAATCGAGTCCTAATATTTTCTTGCTCATATTTTATTTTTTGTATTTTCTTGTTTATGCAAATGGTGTGAATTGTTAATGGGCGGCAATGCTCGCTTGCGGGCGAATGTATGTTATGGTTGTGTCATAATATGGCACAGCCGGCCTGAAAATGAGGTTTTTTATTATGGAAGCTGTTTTGAAATAGACGAAAATTATTGATATATGGTAGTTTAAATTATTGATTATCAGTTGGTTAACTGAAATATTATTCGTAACTTAATGAGTG
>SFOL01000118.1 GCA_004552385.1 Bacteroidales bacterium
GCATCTGTGGCCCTTAAGCTTGACGAGTTCGGCTCGGCGAGCGGTAAGATTGATGTGCCTGCCGACGTGCTTAAAGGCCGTTGCTTCCTAAAGGCCACATGCGGCAAAGTCGTTCACTTTGACCCCATTCAGGTTGAGGATTTTAAACGTTCAGACAATACTGTCGCCTTTAAGCCTTTTGACAATGTGGTCCTCCCCGGCTCATTTGCCATGGTGAGCGGGACGTGCACTTCCGCCGCAGGGCTTCCCGTGGCCAATGCCAAAGTGGCCTATGAGTATAATGGCGGCTCTCTCTCCTCTCTTTCATCCGGAGAGACGACAACCGATGCCGATGGCGCTTTCTCTTTCTCGTTCAAAGTGACCGATGGCGTCTATAACATCTCAGCGCGCGTCACGGACTCCAAGGGTGAGACCGCCGGGGCGGCGACGTCGCTTACTGTGGACCCGCGTGGTTTCGATGTCGGGCTCGCAATGGATTCCGAGTGGTCGTCAGTTGGCGCAGGGCCGAAGTTCAGGCTGACGTCGCTCAACTCTAACGGATGTCCGTTCACCTCGCGTGTGCGTGTCCGCGTAACGCCATACGAGCCGTTAAAGTCACTCTCTCCCGCTGTCGATTTTGCTGCGGACACTGTCATTGGTGACCAGTGTCATGTCATATTTGGCAGGCCAACGTATTACAATAACATGCCTGCTCTTGCGGCAAAGCCCGTTTTTGAGCATGTCTATGACGTTAACGGCGGGCTTGAGGTTGACTTGTCGGACTCGAATCTGCCTGCGCGCCGCTACAAGGTTGAGGCCTTTGCTGACGCTCTCGATTCTTCTAAGCTCTATGCCTCATCAGTTTATATGGCTATTGCTGAAGAGGGCAGGATGAGCGGGTTAGATTATCTTAGTCTGTATGCCCCGACCTCGGTAAAGTCGGGCTCAACCCTTGACTTTTCAATCGGGTCCGGCCTTATTGGCGCCCGCGCGCTTGTCATTGTCTCGCAGCGTGGCGAAATCATATTGCGCCGTCATGTTGAGCTTTCATCGTCTATTTCGAAGTTTTCGCTCCCCGTCTCGGCCGATTGCGTAAATGGCGAGTCTTTGCGCATTATGGCCATTGTTCAAAAGGATGGCGAGAGGCACGTGAAGTTTGCTGACGTAACGGTGTTGAAAGAAGAGGAGCAGCTGGCTTTGTCAATGTCTTCTTTCCGAGATCATTCAAGGCCTGGCGCAAAAGAGGTTTGGACCATCAATTGTTCGGGCCATGGCGACAAGTCCGTCGCGGCTTCTATGTACGACAGCCGACTCGACAAGTATGTCGACAACAGCTGGTCGACCCACTTCGATAGGCTTCCTGTGGGAAACCGCGTATCGCTTGGAAGTGTTCAAACGCGTTGCTATTCGCTTGACGGATTAGATGGTGCTAACGGCCATTTCTGGTCGGATGGTCGAATGAGTTTTGATTTCAACATTCTCAGCGATGTTGTCGGCAACCTCGGCTGCAAGCCCGATGATTACGAAGCAGCTTCTGAGTTTTATTGCCTTTCGGCGGCCCCTGCCATGGCTTTGGGCGAGAACAAGAGTGTGAGCATTCGAGGAATGGGACGAATGGCCAAGGTGGCTGCTGATGTGCAAGAGACGGCCGACGAAGTCATGGTTGAGGAGGATGCTGATTACGCGTCCGTGGATGCTGGAGGTGCTGAGGTTGAGCCGCTGAGGGAGAACTTTGCCGAGACCGTGTTCTTCCTCCCGAACATTACTCCGGATGCGGAAGGCAACGCCACCTTTGAGTTCACACTGCCTGATAACCTTACCACCTACAACTTCCGTGCGCTTGTGGTCGATAAGCAGCTTCGGTCCGCATCCGTCACCAAATCAGTCGTGGTTAACAAGCCTGTAAATGTGCGCATTGGCGCGCCGCGCTTTGTTACCGAGGGCGACACGCTCTTTATCCCCGTCGATGTCACTGTCACAGATTCTTCGGTTTCGTCGGCAGTAGTGTCAATCAAGGTCATTGGCAAGGAGACGGACATTGAGGTGACGTCAGTCAACAACGTCAGTGTCGACTTAGGAGGGGTTCGCAACGGGCGGGCGGGCTGCGATTTTGTCGTCCCCGAAGGTGTTGAGAACATCATTATCGAGGCATCTGCCAGCGCCATGGCCGATGGGCGTGCTACAGGGGACAAGGATGGCGAGAGGGTGGTAATCCCTGTCGCTTTGCGAAATGTCGAGGTCGACGAGGTCCGCTCGTTCGCCATCACGGGCAAAGGTGTTCACAAGTTGCATAACCCGTTTACCGACGGCAATATGCGCAGCTTGTCGTTCAACTATTCAAGCAACGCTTTCATCGAGGTGCTAAGGGCGCTGCCTACGCTTGATAATAACAGATACCCGTCTGCCGACACCTACCTTGGGCGCTACGAGTGCGCAGCGATAGCTTCAATGCTTAGCAGCAAGCCGCATGTGCAGAAGGCCGTGGCTTACCTCAAGAATAATATGGGCAAGCTGAACACGGTGGGTGATTCTGACCGAAACACGTGGTATCTGATGGCTCGCCGCATTGCCAAGCACGACAAGGAACTGGTGCGTTTGCTCTCAGGCGGATATGCCGACAAGACCAAGTCTGCCAATCTTCGCAAACTTCAGGCCATTCAGTTGCCCGATGGCTCTTTCCCTTGGTTCAGCGGAATGGATGGGTCTGAGTGGATGACTGTTGGCGTCGTGGCAACATTGGGCGAAATGACGCGACTCGGGCTTGTGGATGAGAGCGACATGCCGGTCGTCTCCAAGATGACGTCAAAGGCAATGCCGTACGTAGACAAGCTGCTTGAGCGGCAATTAGCCGACTATGACGCGGCCGTGTCGGCGCATGCCCAAAACAAGAAGGCGAAGAGGGCGTTTGCCGGACTCTCTTCGTTCGCGCTCGAGACGCTCCATGCGCGTGTCCTTTTGGGCGGCAAGTTTAGCGGAACGGTCACGCGTATGGCGGACATCCTGAAACACAATTGGCAATACCAGTCTATGTGCGACCGCGTCACGGCCGTCACCATCTTGGACCGCCTGGGCGATCAGGCCTCAGCCCTCAAGATTGTCAAGAGTTTGGAGGAGAACCTTGTGCAGACTAAAGATGGCACTGCATACATTCCAGAAAATGGACTCTTCCATCGCCGCCAGCAGGTCGAGGCGCAGGCTATGCTCGTCTTTGCTCTTCAGCGCCTCAACCCGGCCAGCTCTAATGTGCAAAAGGTGATCAACCACCTGATGCTTATGAAGAGGGGCGAGGCTTGGCCCGATGCACAATCCACTTCAAGGGCTGTGCTCGCACTCCTCGCCTCCTCCGCCACAGGATTGGCTGAGGTCGACCAAGTGCAGGTGGGCGACATTACCGAGACGTGCTCTGTGGAGAATCCAAACGTCACTGTCGTATTGTCCGCCGACGGGTCTGTGTCCAAGGTTGAGGTCAGGAAGGGCGGCAAGGCGACTTCGTGGGGAAGCTGGTCTCGCGTTATCGCGTCGCCTGTCGACCAGTTGAAGGCCGACGGATCTGACAAGCTCAAGGTTTCCCGCTCCATAGACGTGCGCCACTTGGAGAATGGACAGGAGGTCTGGGAGCCTGTGGGCGACAGTGCCGCTCTGAAAGTGGGTGATCAGGTGCGTGTGACTCTCAAGTTTTATAACGATGAGCCGCTCAGCTTTGTCAGGGTGCGTGACTTCCGTACGGCTTCTGTGGAGCCGGAAGATAAGTTGTCCGGTTACCGTGGCTGGTGGTTCTGGCGGTGGACTGACGCTAACGTCTCCACTCCATGCCATTATCTGTCCGTCTCGGATAAGGCAACCGAATTCTTCATAGATTACCTCTATGAGGGTTGGCATAGCGTCAGCTACAAGGCCACAGTGACTCACGAGGGCGATTTCTCTGGCGGGTATGCCGATGCGCAGTGTATGTACGCCACCGAGATCTTGTCTCACACTGATGGTTGCCGCCTTTCGGTGAAAGATTGAGAATAAGCGCCACAGCGAAAGCCCGGCACTCTTGATTGCCTGAGTGCCGGGCTTTTATGTTTTGTTGAAAGCGACGGCTGGCGAGCTTAGTTGTTCGCCAGCCGTTCTTATATTACGCCTCGATGCTATTCTTAATCGTGCAATTTTGAGACGCTGTCTTTGAGGTTCTCGATGTCGTTAATGCATTGTTCTACAATCTGTTTGGCCTCCATCGTGTTGTCAGTTA
>SFOL01000119.1 GCA_004552385.1 Bacteroidales bacterium
TCTCCAGCATCTTCTCAAGGCTCCTTCGGGCCATCATTTCATCTTCTATAATAAGGACTTTCATAAGAGCGGCAACTTTACTTTGTAGAAATCGTCAGTACGGATGATCTCGATCCCCTTGCCGGAACGATCCCTGTACTGTTGGCGTATGTAGTTGAGACCCAATCCGCTGGACTGCGCCTCGGTGATTTTCGGAATGAGGTTGTTCGTCACCGTCAGTGTCTCCCCGTCGGACATCACACTGACTTTCAGCGGCTTGGCGGGAGACACTGCGTTGTGTTTCGTGGCGTTCTCAATAAGGAGCTGAACCGAGCACGGAACCACGTGCCTTGACAAGTCTTCGGGCCGGATGCCGACCTCCACGTCGAACCCCTCCTGGAACCTGACCTTCAGCAGGTCGCGGTACATCTCCACATAGGTCATCTCGTCCCGGAGCGTCACCGTGCCCTCCTCCTCGTTGCGGAGCATGTAGCGGTAGATTCCCGCCAGCTTATGAATATACTCGCTCGCCTCCCTGTCCCTTCCGTCCAGCACGAGGGCGTCCAGAATGTTCAGCGAATTGAAGAGGAAATGCGGGTTGACCTGCTGCTTGAGGTTGAGGTACTGGAACTTGGCGAGGTCGGCGCGATCCTTCTCCTTCTCGGCGTTGCGGCGGGCCGTGATGGCATATTCAATCATGTAAATCACTGAATAGATCATCACTTCCGCTATGAACGCCACCAGGGCGAGTTCAAGGAAACTCTTAGCGGAGGACGGGCGGCGGAATTCGAACGGCAGTCCGGAGCCGACCAGGGCCGCGGCGACCGCGGGAAGCGCTATCAGGAAGACCGCCGTTGCGAGGATGTGTCCGGCCGAGGATTTCCGGTCCGACATATTCTTGGTCTGCTCCACGAAGAGGATCGTCAGGCAGACCATCACCAGAAGGATGAAGGTGTTGTCGGCAAATGCGGCGACCGCGTTCACCACGGATCCCCCTTCAAAGAGGGTGGAACTGAATATGTAGATTATGATCCTGACAATCAAGATGATGGCCACGGCGACGGAGAGCCATGTGATCTCGAAGCTTCTTGCCTTGGACTCTTTTCCGTACCTGTCGGCGTAGCGTCTCATGAAGAAGACCAGTCCCCAGCCCATCGACTCGGTGGTCGTGAATGTGGCGATCGCGGGGGAAAGCAGGGGGTGGTTGATGAACGTCCCTGCGAGCGCGGCGATCCCGTTGCCGAGGAGGTAGCCGAGAATGTTGGCGATGATGATGACGATGGAGGAGAACTCCACGCTCTGCCGGTACCTCAGGCAGAGGATGACCGTGAGGACGATCGTGAGCGTGGTCAGGGCCAGTTCGTCCCCGAGGTTCAGTAACCTGCACAGCACCGCCGTGGCCACGTGGAGCAGCGCGAAAGCGTGGATTATGGATGATGTCCTTAGTTTCATGCCGTTAATGATGGTTGGGTGACCGTTAACTATTCACAATCGCCAAAGTACTGCAATTTAAGAAAAATATCTTTCATTTCGTCATTAAAAGCCAGCAATTCATCCGCTTTTTCTTTCCATTCATCGTTTCAATAATTACAAATCGGTGCTAATCAACTATATTTACGCCGTAATTGACACTGAAATTAGTACCGTAAAATGCAATCCAAGAGCAAACTTACGTTTTGGGAGATGTGGAACCTCAGCTTCGGCTTTTTCGGGGTGCAGATCGCCTATGCCCTCCAGAGCGCGAACATCAGCAGGATCTTCGCCACTTTGGGAGCGGATCCGCACCAGCTGAGCTTCTTCTGGATCCTCCCGCCTCTGATGGGCATGATCGTCCAGCCGCTGATCGGCAAGTGGTCCGACAGAACCTGGTGCAGGATGGGACGCAGAAAGCCTTATCTGCTGATCGGAGCCTTGATTTCGGTTCTCGTGATGATCTTCCTTCCGAACGCCGGCAGCCTGAGTTTCTCCTCAAGGCTGATCCTTGGACTCAACGGCGCCATGTGGTTCGGACTGTTCTCGCTCATATTCCTTGACACTTCCATCAATGTCGCGATGCAGCCGTTCAAGATGATGGTCGGGGACATGGTCGGCGAGGAACAGAAGGCTCAGGCCTACTCGATCCAGTCGCTTCTTTGCAACGCCGGCAGCCTGGTGGGCTACCTTTTCCCGATTTTCTTCACCTGGATCGGCATCGCCAACATCGCCCCAAAGGGACAGGTGCCGCCGTCCGTGATCTGGAGCTTCTGGTGCGGCGCCGCGATCCTTATCCTCTGCGTGTTATACACTTTCCTGAATGTCAAGGAGATGAATCCTCAGGAATATGCCGAGTTCCATTCCATCGATCCAAAGCGTCAGGCTGAGGAGGAGAAGGACAATCCGGGACTCATCAGACTGCTGCTCCATGCTCCCAAGACATTCTGGACCGTGGGACTCGTGCAGTTCTTCTGCTGGGCGGCGTTCATGTACATGTGGACCTATTCCAACGGAGCCATCGCCGCCAACTGCTGGAACGCCACCGACACGGCCTCCGAGGGCTATCAGGCCGCTGGCAACTGGGTCGGGGTAGTCTTCGCCGTGCAGGCTGTCGGATCAATCCTGTGGGCGATTGTACTTCCTAAGTTCCGCTCCTTGAAACTGGCCTATGTGGTGAGCCTTCTGATCGGAGCTGTCGGCTTCATCTCCGTTGCGTTCATCCACAACCAGTACCTGCTCTGCGTGTCGTACCTGCTGATCGGAACCGCCTGGGCCGCGATGCTCGCGCTTCCGTTCACACTTCTGACCAACGCTCTTGACGGGGAGCATCTGGGCAGCTATCTCGGCCTGTTCAACTGCACCATCTGCCTTCCGCAGATCGTCGCCGCGGCGCTCGGCGGAGTGGTGCTGAGACTTCTGGGCGGAGTCCAGGCGAGCATGCTCGTCACTGCGGGTGTCCTGCTTGTGCTTGGCGCGCTGAGCGTCCGTCTAATAAAGGAAAGGAAACAATAATAACCTTAATAATCATATAAATGAATATTCAAACAATTCAAACATTCCAGATGAAAAGGATTATAGCTGCCGTGGCGACCTTGCTTCTTTGCCTGGTCGGCACTACCGTATCCGCTCAGAGCGGGTATCAGGTGAAGGGAGTTGTAGTTGACGCCGCCGGTCCGGTCATCGGTGCCACTGTCATGGAACAGGGCACGCAGAACGGTATCGCGACCGGTCTCGACGGAGACTACATCCTTAACGTTTCCGGCCCGGATGCCACTGTCGAAATCAGCTGCATCGGCTACAAGACACAGTCTTTCAAGGCTTCCGAGGTTCCGGCCAAGATTATTCTTACCACCGACACCGAGTTTCTTGACGATGTGGTCGTGATCGGCTACGGTGCCGTCAAGAAGAGCGACATGACTGGCTCGATCTCCTCCGTGAAGGCCGACCAGCTCAACAAGGGTATGGTGACATCACCATCGGATCTGCTCCAGGGCAAGTCCGCCGGCGTTGTCGTCACGATGGGTGACGGCGCTCCGGGTTCAGCCAGCACCATCAGAATCCGTGGCGGTTCCTCTCTGAAGGCCAACAACAACCCTCTCGTCGTGGTTGACGGTCTGCCTCTTTCCGAGACAGGCATCAGCGGAGTCTCCGACGCGCTTTCCTCCATCAACCCTAACGACATCGAGAGCTTCACTGTCCTGAAGGACGCCTCGGCGACCGCCATCTTCGGATCGAGAGCCTCCAACGGTGTCATCATGATCACCACCAAGAAGGGTTCCAAGGGTGCCGAAGGCATCCACGTGAGCGCGGACTTTACTGGAAGTGTCAGCCAGAACGCCAAGTACGTGGACGTGCTGACAGGCGATGAGATGCGTGACCTTATGAAATGGTATCTCGGTGACGGAGGTTCGGCCTACGCCGCCCTCGGCAAGGAGAACACCGACTGGCAGAAGGAGATCTTCCGTCTCGGAAGGACTCTGGACGGCAACGTGGCCGTGTCCGGCAGGGTAGGGAAGAGCGACATCTTCCGCATGCCTTACCGCGTGTCCATCGGCTACCACAACCAGGACGGTACCCTCAAGACCTCCAACCTTGAGCGTGAGACCATCTCTGTCAATCTCAACCCGAGCTTCTTTGACGACCATCTTCTTGTCAATCTCAACGGCAAGCTGATGAACATGGACAACAGGTTCGCCAATCAGGACGCCATCGGCGGCGCGACGCGAAAGGCCTGAACGGCTACTGGTGGTGGAACTACGGCAAGGGCACGCAGACCATCGATAACTGCAACACACAGGCCCAGATGAACCCTGTCGCCCTTCTGAACGACAAGCTTGACAAGTCCAACGCCAAGCGTTTCATCGGCAACGCCCAACTCAACTACAAGGTCCATGGATTCGAGGACCTGAGCCTCAACCTCAACCTTGGTCTGGACTGGTCCAAGTCAGACGGTACGGTTGATGTCGCTCCCGGCACGGAAATGTCATTCCACAACACCCAGGAGTCCGGTTCCGGTTATCACAACAACTATTCACAGATAAGGCGTGACCAGACCCTTGAGTTCTATGCCCAGTACGACAAGACTCTCGGCAAGCACACCTTCAACGCGATGGCAGGTTACTCCTGGCAGCACTTCTACAATTCGACTTTCAACGAGAAGTACAAGGCTGACGGCACCCTGCCTACCGCCTCGGACTACTATCTGAGCAAACCTAACACGTTCAGGACGGAGTACTTCCTCGTGTCTTTCTTCGGACGTGTGAACTATTCGTTCAACGACCGCCTTCTCGTGACCGCCACCCTGCGTGACGACGGCACCTCCCGTTTCGCCAACAACAAGTGGGGTCTCTTCCCTTCGGTGGCGGTAAGCTACAACTTCGGCAAGGAGAGGTTCATCGCGGACAGCGGTGTGGTCTCAGCCCTGAAGCTCAGGCTCAGCTGGGGACAGACTGGCCAGCAGGATCTCCAGTCCGGAGACTACCCGACACTGTCGTCCTACAAGTACAACACGAACCAGTCGATGTACTACTTCGGCAACAAGGTGATCACTCCGATAACGCCGCTTGGCTACAACGCCGACCTCAAGTGGGAGACAACCACGACCTACAACATCGGTCTTGACTACGGCTTCCTCGGCGACAGGATCTTCGGTAGCGTGGATCTCTACAAGCGCGACACCAAGGATCTCCTGAACCGCACTCCTGTGGCCGCCGGCGCCAACCTGTCCAACTACTTGAACGCCAACATCGGAGACCTTACCAACAAGGGATTCGAGTTCGAGTTCAACGCCATTCCTCTCCAGACAAGGGACTGGAACTGGACCCTGGGCTTCAACGCGACATTCAATGAGACAAAGATCTCCAGGCTTACCACCGACGACGAGCGCGCCGACTACTTCGGAATCACTACCGGCGG
>SFOL01000120.1 GCA_004552385.1 Bacteroidales bacterium
ACTCGCCAGCCACGGGGGGGCGCTGATGCTGCTCCTGTGCATGTGGTGGTTCGCGGGCAGGTACGGGAAGAAGAACCACATCGATTTCCTGTGGATTCTGGATCATCTGGCCATAGCCGTGGCGTTCGCCGCGACATTCATCAGGCTCGGAAACCTTTGCAACTCCGAGATTTACGGCGATGTTACGAACCTTCCGTGGGGATTCATCTTCGAGCGCAGGGGAGAAACCGAGCCGAAGCATCCGACGCAGATCTACGAGGCGCTGAGCTATCTGGTCCTCGGTGTCGGGCTGTTGTGGCTCTATGTCAAGAGGCTGGACAAGATGTACAGGGGTTCCTTCATAGGAATATTCTTCATTGTCTGCTTCGGGATGCGTTTCCTCATCGAGTTCATCAAGGAGCCGCAGGTGGATTTCGAGAACACCATGGCGCTTGACATGGGCCAGCTGTTGAGCATTCCGTTTGTGCTTCTGGGTATCGGACTCCTGGTCTATTCCTATAAGAAGAAGATTCCCGCCGCCGCTGTCATCCCCGACACCAAGCCCCAAAAGTCCGAGCCTACGCACTACGCCAAGAGTCTTAACGGATAGACACTCGGAGCGAAGCGACGCAAGGGGTCTGGGGAATCCGGTCCCCAGTGCCCCCACCGGGGGCTGTCACGCAGTGACTGGGGGGGGTGAAAAGATAATGCGCACGCAGTGCGAAGCGACGCAAGGGGTCTGGGGAATCCGGTCCCCAGTGCCCCCACCGGGGGCTGTCACGCAGTGACTGAGGGGGGTGAAAAGATAATGCGCACGCAGTGCGAAGCGACGCAAGGGGTCTGGGGAATCCGGTCCCCGGTGCCCCCACCGGGGGCTGTCACGCAGTGACTGGGGGGTGGATGGTATGGTTAGTTTTGTATGGTTGAATAATGAGATGGCATTATTTTGATGCAATAGGATGATAAAAGCGATATTTTTCGACATTGACGGCACCCTCGTGAGTTTCAAGACTCACCGGATGTCCGAGAATCTTAAGGAGAGACTTCATGAGCTTCAGGCCAAGGGCGTGAAGCTTTTCATTTCAAGTGGACGGGCAAGGCTGGTGATGAACAATCTGGACGGCTTTCCGTTCGACGGCTATGTGGCGATGAACGGGGCGGAGACGACTCTTGACGGGGAAGTGATTGACAGTCACCCGCTTCCTGAGGCGACTTCCCTTCAGGTGGCCGAAATCGCTGAGCGGGAGAAGGTGTCCTGCTGGGTGTTCGCCGACAACGTGGCGGGGATCAACCATGCAAGCCCGCAGGCGATGGAGATCGCTGAGATGATCAACCTGCGCCCGCCTTGCTTCCTTGACCTCCGGCAGGTCGCGGAGAATCACACGGTCTATGAATATACCATATTCTTTGATGACGAACAGGCGCGAAGGCTGCTTTATCCGGTGCTGAAGAATGTCTCCTACACCCGCTGGCACCCTTATTTTCTGGACATTGTGCCGGAAGGCCTGTCAAAATCCTACGGCGCGGCGCGCATCCTTGAGCGCATCGGCGTGACACGCGAGGAGTGCATGGCGTTCGGCGACGGCGGCAACGACATCCCGATCATTGAATATGCCGGGATCGGTGTCGCGATGGGCAATGCCACCGACGATGTGAAGGCCGCCGCGGACTATGTCACAGACACCGTCGATGAGGATGGAGTTGTCACCGCGCTTCAGCGTTTTGGCGTACTCTAGGAAACATGGAAATTTTTTAAGTTTTTCAGTATATCGTTTTATTTTATTAAAAATAAATCACTTGATTAATCCGCTGCTTTTTGGGTGGCGGATTTTTTTATTATATTGCTTGAAAAATTGACGGTTTTTGCATAGCATTTGCAGAATGGCTTGACGCAATTATATAGAGATTATGGCTGAATTGACAAAGGAAACGATAATGATGACGGCGAACGGACTCTTCTCAAAGGATGGAGTCCGCGAGGTGTCCATCGATGACATCTGCCGCAAGCTTTGCATCTCGAAGAAGACCTTCTACCAGTACTACGCCCAGAAGGAGGATCTTGTCGCCGACGTGATGGCCTACAATGTCGAGAGGAAGAAGGATGAGTTCGAGAGGATGGTCGAAGGCAAGAACGCCGTTCAGGTGCTTAAGGCCATGTTCGCCCTCGTAGGCAGGAAAAAGACCATGGACAAGGACAAGAGGATGGTCAAGGACATCATGAAATACTATCCTGAGACCTTCATCAAGCGCGCCGAGGATCGCTCCAAGGCACTTCACAACTTCTTTGTGGATTGTTTCGACACCGGAAGGAAGGAGGGACTCATCCGTTCCGACATGGACGTTGAGGGGGTGCAGCTGCTGATCTACATCATGCACGAGGGCATGGCCGAGTACCTTGACGGCGGCCACCGCATCGAGGGAAAGAAGGTCTCGTTCAAGTCGCTCTCCGCGGCCTTCGAGGACATCGTGACAAGGGTGCTGCTCACGCCGAAAGGTTTTGAGGAATATTCATCAACAGATAATTGTAAAAATAGTTAGTATAGTATGAAAAACAGATTGAAGTATCTAGTTCTGACCGCCGCGGCCCTGCCGCTTGCTCTGGCAGCGCAGGCCCAGTACCGGAATGACACCATCCCGAAGGAGTCGCCCAAGGACACCTCGCTGGTGACCCTGACCTTGAACGACGCCCTTCAGATCGCCTTGAGCGAGAATGTCGCCGTGAAGGTGGCAGACAAGGAGATCCAGCGTACGGAATATGCCAAGAAAGGCACCTACGCCTCCCTGTTCCCGCAGATCAACGCTTCGGGAGCCTATCAGAGGACTATCAAGAAACAGGTTATGTATATGGACTCGGACAGCGGTTCGGACGAGGAGGGCGGAGGCGGAATGGGCTTCCTGAGCTCTCTGGGTCCATACTTCATGCGCATCAATGAGCTTTCCGCCAAGGCCGGGATGGATCCGGTGAAGATTGAGCAGACGGAAGGCGGTTCCGGCAGCGGCGGATTCGCCGTAGGCCGCTGGAACACCTACAACTACGGTGTGTCGGCCTCGATGCCGATCGTCAACGCCCAGCTTTGGGAGAGCCTGAAGATCTCCGGCCAGAGCGTGGACCTCGCCGTGGAGAAGGCCCGTTCCTCAAGGCTGGACATGGTTACCCAGGTGAAGCAGGCCTACTACTCCGTCCTGCTCGCCAAGGAGGCGTTCAATGTTTACAAGGATGTCTACGAGAACGCGGTTGACAACTTTGCCCAGACCGAGAGGCGCTACAACGCGCAGAAAGCCTCCGAGCTTGAATATACAAGGGCAAAATCAACGGTGGCCGCCGCCATCCCTGATGTCTACAATGCCGAAAGTTCGGTGATTCTCGCCCTCTGGCAGCTCAAGGCCGTGATGGGAGTGGATCTTGACAGGAACATCGACGTGTCCGGCTCTCTGGAGGACTTCTCCAAGGAGATGTTCAGGGACATCAACGAGAACAGCGACCCATCCTTGGAATACAACACCACCCTTCGCCAGCTTGAGATCCAGGCCGAGCAGCTTGCCTCGACAGTCCGCATGCAGAAGGCCGCCTATCTTCCGAGCATAGCCGCGAACTTCTCGTACAGCATGATCGCGATGACCAACGACTTCAAGTTCAGCGAGTACCAGTGGTCTCCTTACTCTTATGTAGGAGTCAGCATCTCCATCCCGATCTTCTCCGGCGGGAAACGCCACAATGACGTGCGCCAGACCAAGGTGCAGGCCGCCCAGCTCGACCTCCAGAGGATCGAGACCGAGCGCCAGCTCAAGATCGCCATCCGCCAGTACCTCAACACGATGGAGACGAACATGAAGAGTTTCAACTCCGCCAACGAGGCCGTGGCCCTCGCCCGGAAGGCCTACGACATCGCGGCCAAGTCCTACAAGGTCGGCAAGAGCACTATCACGGAACTAAATGACGCTCAGCTGACCTTGACGCAGGCCAGTCTGGCCCAGTCGCAGGCTGTCTATAATTTCGTGGTGGCGAAGTCCAACCTCGAGAAGACCCTCGGCTACGATTTCATCGACGAGAAGGGAGACATCGACCTTGAGAATATATAAAAAATCTCAAGTTTCGCAAGTGAAAAATAATTGAAATAAAAAAGGCTAAAGGTTTTGATAATTCATTGATTATCACTATCTTGTGTTTACGATACTCATAGA
>SFOL01000121.1 GCA_004552385.1 Bacteroidales bacterium
ACGAAACATTTGGAGGAAATCAACATGGCACAGAAAGAAATGATCCGCATCCGCCTGAAGGCTTACGATCATCAGGTCATCGACCAGAGCGCTGAGAAGATCGTAGAGACCGCCAAGCGCACCGGCGCCCAGGTGTCCGGCCCCATCCCCCTGCCCACCAAGAAGGAGGTTGTTACCATCCTCCGCGCTGTTCATAAGTATAAGGACAGCCGTGAGCAGTTCGAGCGCCGCACCCACAAGCGCCTGATCGACATCACCAACTCCAGCCCCAAGACCGTTGAGGCACTGATGGCTCTGGAGCTGCCCGCTGGCGTGGAGATCGAGATCAAGCTGTAATCCTCGCGATTACAAAACTTCCCAAGCTCAAAGAAGTGTAAACACTTTCGTGAGACAGGTAGGGTCATGTCGGCAGAGCAATGCGGATTCCGTATCTAAGCCGACCAATAACCTAACAGGAGGAAATACACATGAAGGCAATCATCGGCAAAAAAGTGGGCATGTCCCAGATTTTTGACGAGAACGGCCACGTGATCCCCGTCACCGTCATTGAGGCGGGACCCTGCACGGTCGTTCAGAAGAAGACTTCCGAGAAGGAAGGCTACAATGCGGTTCAGCTGGGCTACGAGGACGTGGCTGAGAAGAAGCTGACCAAGGGCGAGATGGGCCACCTGAACAAGGCTGGCGTGTCTCCCAAGAAGCACCTGCGCGAATTCGACCTGGACAACGCTGCCGAGCTGAACATCGGCGACATTGTGAAGGCTGACACCTTCCGGGCTGGCGACTTCGTTGATATCACCGGTATCAGCAAGGGCCACGGCTATCAGGGCGTCATCAAGCGCTGGGGCGCACAGCGCACCCCCACCAGCCACGGCGGCGGCCCCGTCCATCGTCACGCCGGTTCCATGGGCTCCTCTACCGATCCCTCCCGTATCTTCAAGGGCAAGATCGGCGCCGGCCACATGGGCGTGGATCAGGTGACTGTCCAGAACCTGTCCGTTGTGAAAGTTGACCCCGAGCTGAACATGCTGGTCGTCTGCGGCGCCGTTCCCGGCCCCAAGGGCGGTCTGGTGACCATCAAGAGCACCGTTAAGGTCCACAAGGTCAAGCAGGCCGGCGCTGACATCAGCAAGAACCCGCAGAAGGCTTCCGGCCGCAACCCGCAGAAGGCTTCCGCGAGAAACAAGTAAGAAAGGGGTGCTTAAAGAATGTCTTCCATGAAAGTTTTGAACATGGCCGGCGCAGAAGTCGGTACTGTGGAACTCAACGACGAGATCTTTGGCATCACGCCCAATCCCGTCGCTGTGCATGAGGTTGTGAAGAACCACCTCGCCAATTGCAGACAGGGCACTCAGAGCGCCCTCACCCGTGCTGAGGTTTCCGGCGGTGGCCGTAAGCCCTGGCGTCAGAAGGGTACCGGCCACGCCCGTCAGGGCTCTACCCGTGCTCCTCAGTGGACGCACGGCGGTATCGTGTTCGCTCCCAAGCCCCGCGATTACAGCTATGTGCTGAACAAGAAGGTCAAGCGCCTGGCGCTGAAGTCCGTCCTGTCCGCCAAGGCTGCCGAGGGCAAGCTGGTGGTCATCGACTCCATCAAGATGGACGCCATCAAGACCGCTGACTTCCGCAAGTTCCTGAGCGCTGTCAAGGTGGACGGCAAGGCCGTCGTTGTCACCCCCGAGGTGGACAACGTCATCGTCAAGAGCGCCCGCAATATCCCCGGCGTGCTGACTACCGTTGCCAACATCCTGAGCGTCTATGACATCATCAACGCTCAGTACCTGGTAGTGGATCAGGCCGCCCTCGCCAAGATCGAGGAGGTGTACGCATAATGACCGCTTACGATATCGTCATTCGCCCCATTATCACCGAGCGTGCCATGGCTGGCGCCGCTGACAAGAAGTATGTCTTCGAAGTGGCCAAGTCCGCCGGCAAGGTGGAGATCAAGAAGGCTGTTGAGGAGATCTTCGGCGTGAAGGTCGCTTCCGTCAACACCCTGAACGTCCAGGCTAAGGCCAAGCGCATGGGCGCCGGCCGTCCCGGCACCACCCGTGCCTGGAAGAAGGCTTATGTGACCCTGACCGCTGATTCTAAGACCATCGAGTTCTTCGAAGGCATGGTCTAAGGAAGGAGTAAAGCAGAATGTCTATTAAAACTTTTAAGCCGACGACTCCTTCCCGCCGTCAGATGACGGTTTCCGGTTTCGACGGCATCGACAAGAAGGCCCGTCCCGAGCCCAGCCTCACCGAGCCTCTGAAGAAGAGCTCCGGCCGCAACAGCTATGGCCGCATCACCGTCCGTCATCGCGGCGGCGGCAACAAGCGCAAGTATCGTATCATCGACTTCAAGCGCGACAAGATGGGTTCCGCCACCGTGCTGCGTCTGGAGTATGACCCCAACCGCAGCGCCAATATCGCTCTCATCGAGTATGAGGATGGCGAGAAGCGCTACATCCTGGCTCCTGTCGGCCTGAAGGCTGGTCACAAGATCATGACCGGTCCCGACGCCGATATCCTGCCCGGCAACGCTCTGCCCATCGCCAACATCCCCGTTGGTACCGTGATCCACAACATCGAGCTGCATCCCGGCAACGGCGCTCAGCTGGTGCGTGCCGCCGGTACCTCCGCTCAGCTGATGGCTAAGGAAGGCGATGACGCTCAGATCCGTATGCCCTCCGGCGAGGTCCGCATCGTGCGTACCAACTGCTATGCCACCATTGGCCAGGTCGGCAACATCGAGCACGAGAACATCAACATCGGTAAGGCTGGCCGTAAGCGTCACATGGGTTGGCGTCCCACCGTCCGCGGTTCCGTCATGAACCCCAATGACCACCCCCACGGCGGCGGCGAGGGCCGTGCCCCTGTCGGCCGTTCCGGGCCTGTGACGCCTTGGGGCAAGCCCGCCCTGGGCTACAAGACCCGCAAGGGCAAGAACCCCACCAGCAAGTTCATCGTCAAGCGGCGTAACGAGAAGTAAGGAGGCAAGGTAATATGAGCAGATCTATTAAGAAAGGCCCTTATGTTGCCCCTGAGCTCCTCAAGAGAGTCGAGGCAATGAACGAGAAGAACGAGAAGAAGGTCCTCAAGACCTGGAGCCGCAGCTCCACCATCTTCCCCGCTTTCGTTGGCCACACCATCGCTGTCCATGACGGCCGGAAGCATGTGCCCGTGTATATCCAGGAGGATATGGTCGGTCACAAGCTGGGTGAGTTTGCTCCCACCCGTACCTTCCGTGGCCACACCAAGGATAAATAATTGAAGGAGGATGCTGAACATGGAAAACAAAACTGCTAAAGCGTATCTGCGCTATGTCCGCATCTCTCCCCGCAAGATCCAGATCGTCTGCGATCTGATCCGCGGCAAGGATGCCGGAACCGCTATGGCCATTCTGGCACAGACCCCCAAGGCTGCTTCCGAGCCCCTGACGAAGCTGCTGAAGTCCGCCGTGGCCAATGCCGAGAACAACTTCGGCATGGACCCCGCCAAGCTGGTGGTGTCTGAGGTGTTCGCCACCCCCGGCCCCATCCTCAAGCGTATGATGCCCCGGGCTCAGGGCCGCGCTTACCGCATTAACAAGCGCACTTCTCACGTCACCCTGGCTGTGACGGAAAAGGCATAAGAAAGGGAGGAGACAGTTTATGGGACAGAAAGTTAATCCCCATGGCCTGCGGGTCGGCGTCATCAAAGACTGGGATTCCCGTTGGTATGCCAGTGAAGAGAAGGTCGGCGACCTGATCGTCGAGGATCAGAAGATCCGCAAGTATCTCAAGAAGACTCTGTACGGTGCCGGCGTTCCCAAGATCGAGATCGAGCGCAGCAACGACATCGTTACCATCTATCTGCACTGCGCCCGTCCCGGTGTTGTCATCGGCAAGGGCGGCGAGCAGATCGAGCAGTATCGTCTGGCTGTGGAAAAGATGATCGGCAAGAAGGTCAAGCTGAACATCGTGGAAGTCCGCAACCCCGATATGAACGCTCAGCTGGTGGCTGAGAACATCGCTCAGCAGCTGGAGAAGCGTATCTCTCACCGCCGCGCCATGAAGAACTCCATGGCCCGCGCCATGCGCGCCGGCGCCAAGGGCATCAAGGTTTGCTGCTCTGGCCGTCTGGGTGGCCGCGAGATCGCTGGCGTTGAGCACTATCACGAGGGCACCATCCCCCTGCAGACCATCCGCGCCGACATTGAGTACGGCTTCGCGGAGGCTGCCACGACCTTCGGCCGCATCGGCGTGAAGGTGTGGATCTACAAGGGCGAGGTTCTCTCTCAGACCCTGCGCACCACTCCCCGCACCATGGACACCACCAAGCCCTATCAGGAGCGTCGTGAGCGTCGTCCTCGCCGTGACGGTGATCGTCGCGGTGGTTTCGGCGGTGACCGTCGCAACGGCGGCTTCAACCGTG
>SFOL01000122.1 GCA_004552385.1 Bacteroidales bacterium
TGTCTCCGGCGGACAAGATCGAGCCCTTCATGTTAGTTTTCAAACGAGTCAGCAAATGAATTCCGTCAACAAATAATGTTCTGAATAAGGACTTGGATAAAACCCGTAGAACCATCCCATAGAGCAGCAACCTCGCTCGGCAAAAACAGCAAAAACTTTATGCTGGCGGATTCTTCGTTGAGGGAGATATGCTTGAGACATCGGTAGCCATAAGAATGGAACAGAATCATAATCAACATGATCTCAGGCACCGACATTTTTTTGGTCGGTCTGTTCTATGCATTTGGGTGATTGGGGGCAAGGAAACGGAAAGTGACAATAGCCAGGAAAGAGGACTGCGCATCGGAGCTTAAAGATTAGCCCCCACCCCGTCTAACAAAGCCGACGGCAACATCAGCCCCGCCGCATCACACAAGAGATGCGGGGGGGCTGACTTCTTAACATCCGCGGAGCCGCACGCTCAGCCCGTCGAGACCAATCACAAAAAACACCTTGCCGGGCGGCAGACGAGTGTCTCGCAAATTGCGCACTAACGGGAAAAAGCCTACATTCGCACGAGACAAGTTAGTAATAACCAACACAAAATAGACATGCAAAAGATTTTGAACATCAGGACAATGCTCGCTGTCGGCTTCGCGTCAATAGCGGCCTGCGCCGCAGCGCAGCAAGGGGCGCACCCGTATCTAACCCACGACGAACTGCCGAACAGCGTAAAATACCTGCCAACCCCGCCCGACACGTCGGACGCGTCATTCTTTAACGACTGGCTGGTCTACACCCGCGGGCTGGCGACCCGCCCCACCCCGCGCGGGGCGCAAGCCAAGGCAGACGCTGATTACAGCGCAGAATACGTAGCCCGCTACTACTCAGGCGCTATGGGCTTCACCATAAGCCCGGACTCCACGCCCGCCATCTACCATCTCGTGGCCTGCGTGGCATGGACGGGCGGAGACGCCACTTGGCACGCCAAGAACCATTATATGCGCCGCCGACCGTTCATGGTCATGAGGCAGGGCACCATGACGCCCGACCACGAGGAGGGCCTCTCGCGCAACGGCTCATACCCGTCGGGCCACACCGCCACGGGCTGGAGCGTGGCCCTCGTGCTGGCGGAGCTGAACCCCGACGCGCAAGACTCAATCTTATCCCTGGGCTACGCCTACGGGCAGAGCCGCACCATTGTGGGCGCGCACTGGCAGAGCGACGTTGACGCGGGCCGCGTGGTAGGATCGGCCGCCGTGGCGCGCATGCACGCCTCGCCCGAGTTCCAGGCCGACATGGCGGCGGCCAAGGCCGAGTTTGCCAAGAAGATGGGCAAAACTGTCGCAAAACCCGACCTGAGGAAGAACAAGAGAAGGATGAGGTAAAAAAAGAACCTTACGGCGGACGGGGTCTGCTCCGTCGGCGGAGCTGGCAAATAAAAGTTCTCGCCCAAGGATTTAAACATAAAATCATGAGGCCGGCTTGCTATGATAAGCAAGCCGGCCTCTTTATGTCTCTTCACGCCGCATAGCCGCATATACGAGCTTAAAAGAGCTCAATGGAACGTGAGTATAGGCATTGCCAGAATAACGCTAAAAAAGCACACTGAGACGAAAGATGAGCCGCATCGCCACATGAGCCGAATGAACCGTGGGGAGATACCGTAACGCAAAGCCGAACAGAATAACCAGGACAAGTCATTCACAAAAAACGTAAATTAAACACCGCAGGCCTCCGAAGATAATAATTATACGATTGATGACCTGTCAGAAAAAAAGATGAACACGACCAAGCCACAAATATGACATTTAAGAGCAACAATTTCATCACATTATGCAAAGATTTCATATATTTGTAGCATAACAGAAAACGAACGCAATGAGGCTCATAGCAATAAGTTGGCCATCATTCTTCAAAGAGGAGGCGAGCATCATAAACGCCCTTTTTGAGCAGGGTCTGTCTGTGCTGCACATACGCAAACCGGAGGCAAGCGAGGCGGATGTGGAGAAACTCGTGGCGCACATAAGGCCCGAGTTCCACGACCGTCTCACCATGCACTATTTTGCCGACCTTGCCGAGAGGCTTGAGCTGGGCGGATACCATCTGAGCCATGGCCACGCACCAGCGCCGGACGAGTGGGAAGGCCGCCTGAGCGCATCGTGCCATTCACTCACCGAGGTGCAGACCATGCTAAGCAAGACCGACTACGTGTTCCTCAGCCCTGTGTTTGACAGCATATCGAAACACGAGTATAAGTCTGGCTTCAGCACAGATGAACTTATCAAGGCGCACGACCGCGGCATAATAGACCGCCGCGTGGTGGCGTTGGGCGGCGTGACGCCTGAGTCGATGCCCTACGTAAGCGAGATGGGCTTCGGTGGCGCGGCTGTGCTTGGCGGGCTGTGGGGAGACCTGGACTATGAGACTGTCATGGGCAACTATTGGGCGTTCCTCAACTGCGAGATGATGTGTAAGGCGAACGCGGTTTAAGCACTCCTATTCGGAGCGGCAGCGACAAAAATATAAAGGGCGCGGCGACCATCACTATGAATGGCCGCCGCGCTTTTTTCATAACTTGTCGTGCGACAAAATGTGGGACTAAAGAGCGTTTCTATCTATACAGCCAATGGTTGTTCTCGATCATGATGTCATAGTAACGATCCTTGACCGCTGCGTCGCACTTGCGGGTGAACTGCCCTGGCGTGAATGGCCTCTCGGCAATGTCGGCGCAATGGCGGAACCAGTCGAAGTGGTCTATGCGGCAGTCCGCCCCGCAAATGAACCTCAGCTCGCAACCGCGGCACGGGCTCAGATATTTGACCTTAGAGAGTTCCCTGCCCTTCGCTGCGGTTCTCATTATGGTCTCCATGTCGGTCTTCCTCACGTTGAATAGAGGCTTGACCATGTTCACCTTTCCGCAGAGGTAAATATTGCCGTCTGATGACACCGTAAGGTGCCCGAACGTGCACCAGCAGTCTTTCACGACCCTGTTCTGCTGATTGAAAATGAAATTCTCAGCGTACAAGTCTCCCAAATCGGCGTTGGAGACCTCTTGCATAAAGTCAAAATAACGCTTATGCTGCTCTTTCGTCAGATGCAAGTTGCGCCCATCCATTATGTCGGACGTGTACTTGAACTCGAGCGGCAGTCCTTGGTACTTATCAAGCATCGCACGCTTGAAAGAGAGAAAATCCTCCTTATGGTCGAACAAGTTCTCGTCATACCACGGCGTGACGGCCACCACGACCTTGACGCCGTGGCGCAGGAAACTGTCGACGGCGTCGACTGACTTCTTGAAGTTTCCCGCACCGCGCACCTTGGCGTTCGAAGCCTCATCATACCCGTCGATGCTCACCTGGGCGGAGGCGAGGAACGGGGCTAAATCGCTCACCATCTGTTCCGTCCATAGCGTGCCGTTGGTCATCACGTTGATGCTTAGGCCGAGTTCGTGGGCGTAACGGATGATTGCTGGCAAATCTGACCTGACAGCTATCTCGCCGCCCGAGAATATCACAATCTTGCCGTCGCAGGCGGCAAAACTCTTGAGAACCGACTCTATTTCGGTAGTCGTCAGCTCATTCTCCCTCTTCACGCCGCTGAACATGTAGCAGTGTTTGCAACGGAGGTTGCAAGCGTTGGTAAGGTAGAAGTGGAGCTGCAAGTCCCCTTTGATCTTTGAGGGGCGGCTCTCGGTGAAGTGCTTGGCCTCTATCTGGATGAGAACAGCCTTCGCGTCATCCGTCGGTATAGTGATTTTCGTGAGAGCCTCGCCGAGCGTGTAATCCTGAAGCAGGTTATAAAAATCATGCTGTGCATCGTTGTCAAGAACCACGTAGTTGCAACACTCGGGTGCGCAGACTATCCACTTGCCTTTGTGGCGCACATGGGTAGTCTCGACGGGTAGGCAGAACCTAGTCTCGAGAGGAATGTGCTTGTTAACCTTCATAACGGTTAAAACATAAAAAAGCGCGAAGCACGCGCAATGACGGCTCCGCGCATATTAGGTTAACAACTACGATGACTGCCTTACGCAGCACCAAACAGTCTCTCCATAGTTAGTGTTAACATTGCATTGAGTAAAACAACCGTAGTCAACGCTACCCGGCTGCTCCTCACGCTTTTTTACCTCATAAGAAATATCCATATTCCTAGGACCT